>JBDTYT010000001.1:0-67844 GCA_040005555.1 Actinomycetota bacterium
GTGCACGGGTAGGGTTCGGCGCGGCTCCGATGTCGAAGCTGTCTCCTAGCCCTCCACCTTCGGGAGGACCTCGGTCGCGAGGAGCTCGAGCATCTCCAGGTCCTCCACCAGCTCGTGGTTCAGCATCACGCGCTGTACGCCAGCGGCCGCGTACTCGGAGAGGCGATCGGAGGCCCGCTCGGGCGTGCCCACGATGCAGTCCTTCTCGATGTCGGCGAGGTACTGCTCGAACGGGCCCGCCGTGGGGTCGTGGGTGTGCGCCTGTGCCACGCGGCCTCGCCATTCGTCCTCGGTCCGCCCGACGAAGACCCACGTCATGAACGAGGTCACCACCGCCGCCTGGTCACGGCCGGCCGCACCAACCGCGTCTCGGACCCGGGTATATCGCTCGCCCACGTCCTCGGGCGTTCCGCCGACGGTGTTGAACTCGTCCGCCCACCTCGCCACGAGCCGCGAGAGCCGGGGTCCACCGTTGCCCCCGACGATGATCGGCGGGTGCGGCTGCTGCACGGCCTTGGGAAGGAACGCGCACCCCTCGAGCGCGTAGTGCCGACTCTCGAAGGAGAACGTCGGCTCCGAGAGCAACCCGTGGATGATCTCGAGCTGCTCCTCGAGCATCTCCATACGCTCGCCGCTCGGCGGGAACGGGAAGCCGTGCGTGCGATGCTCCTCCTCCCACCACCCGGCCCCGAGGCCGATCTCGACCCGGCCGTTCGAGATCGCGTCTACGGTCGTGACGATCTTCGCGAGGTTCGTCGGGTGGCGGAACGTCACCGGCGAGACCAACGTGCCGAGACGCAGTCGCGACGTGCGCGCAGCGAGACCGGCCATCACCGTCCACGCGTCGTTCGACCCACGTCCGCCCGCGCCCACGACAGAGAAGTAATGGTCCGAGCTGAACAGGCTCTCGAAACCGAGTCGCTCGCAGGCTTCCGCCACCGCGAGCCAGCGCTCCCAGGTGACCCCTTCTTGACCTTCGACCATCAAGCAGAACCGCATGCCACCCCCCGGGTTCGTCCGGCGTGTCGTGAACCTACAATCCCCGGCGTGGACAGACCATCCCGGGCGGAGATCGAGCGCACGGTGCAGGCCGCGGGCCTCGGGCTCGCGGTGGGACTGGTGATCGTGCTGCTCGACCGAGGGCGGTCGAGTCAGCGCCGTTAGCGACCGGTCGCGGCGGGCTCGCGCACGGCTCCCAGGAACCGCGCGATGCCCTCGGCGATCGCTTCCGCCACTCCGCTGCGGAACCCGTCGTCGCGCAGTCGCGCCACCTCAGCGGCGTTCGTCAGGAAGCAGGGCTCGACCTGGACGGCCGGCATCCGCGTCTCGCGCAAGATCGCGAGCGACATCGGGTGCACGCGTCCATCCCGCACGCCGAGCCGTGAGGTGAGCTCCTCTTGAACGACCTCGGCCAGACGCCGGCCCGCGGGAGAGTGCGTGGAGGGCGTCCCGTAGAAGAAGCATGTCGAGCCCTCGGCGTCGGGCTCCCCCGCGTTCACGTGCAGCGAGACGCACACGGCGGCGTCGAGCGCATTCGCTCGATGCGCGCGAGCCGCGACGGGGGGGTTCTCGGCCGCCGAGCGCAGGAGCACGGGCGCCGCACCGCGTCGATGGAGCTCGGCGGCGAGCGACACGGCGAGCCACATCGCTGCCTCCTGCTCCTCGAGCCCGCCGAGGCCCTCATTGCCCGGATCGCCCGGACCGTGCCCGGGATCGATGGCCACGGTCGATCCCGCGAGCGACGCGTCCATGCGGCGGACGGCTTCCTCCTCACGAACAACGGCTCGACTCGGCCGGTCGAGGCTCGGGCGCAGCCGATCGAGCGTGCCGACCGTGTCGAGCCCCACGATGCCGTCGGATCGGGCGCCGACGTTGCGCTGGAACTCCATCGCCCCATCCGAGGTACGCCGCCCGAAGATCCCGTCCTCCTTGCCGGCGTCGAACCCAAGGGCGTTCAGATGGCGCTGGAGCTCTCTGACGTCGTCGCCTCGGAACGCAGGCGACCGCAGGTAGAGGGTGCGGTCGCCGAGCCGGTACCCGGCCTCGACCAACTCACCCCACGTATCGGGACCGACCATGCCGTCCGACGGGAGCCCTCGCCGCTGCTGAAACGCGCGGACGGCCGCCTGCGTGGTGGGGCCGAACGAGCCCTCGAGCTCGCCCGGGTCAACCCGGAACCCGAGCTCCACCAGTCGGTGCTGGACATCGCGGACGGGCTCGCCGGCATCACCGATGCGGATGGTCTTCACGGGCTTGAGTTTCCGCGCCGGCGCACGTGGCGGCAACCCGGAACCCTCGAGCGACGCTCGAGGTCAGGCGGCGATGTGAGGGTCGAACTCCTTCAGGAGGGCGTCCTTGCCTCGAGCGCCGACCACTCGAGCCATCTCCTGCCCGTCCTTGAACAGCATCAGCGTCGGGATGCTCATCACGCCGTACTTGCGGGTGATCTCGGGGTTCTCGTCGATGTTCAGCTTGGCCACCTCGAGCGACGCGCCCTTATCGCGGCCGATCTCCTCGACCACGGGAGAGACCATGTGGCACGGCACGCACCACTCCGCCCAAAAGTCCACAAGGACTGGGGTGTCCGACTTCAGGACCCGGTCCTCGAAGTCCTGGTCCGTCACGTCACCGATCAGCGCCACGTCCTCGTCCTTTCTCGTCGTATCCGACCCTCGTCGTATCCGACGCGATCGCTGGAGCCGGAGCGGGATCTCTTCACGCCGAGTGGCTCTCGGACTCAAGGAACCGCTCGGCGTCCATCGCGGCCTTGCACCCCTGTCCGGCGGCGGTCACGGCCTGACGGTAAACCACGTCGGTGACATCGCCCGCCGCGAAGACGCCCGGCACGCTCGTCTTCGTCGTTGGCTCCTCCACCACGATGTAGCCGTTCGCAAGCTCCAATTGCCCCTCGAACAGCGACGTGTTCGGGGTGTGGCCGATGGCCATGAAGACTCCGTCGGTGGGGTGTTCGGTCGTTTCTCCGGTCTTCACGTTGCGAAGCGTCGCGCCTGTGACCGCGGTGTCCCCGTGGATCTCCTCGACCGTGGAATCCCAGATGACATCGATCTTCGGGTTCTCGTGAACCCGATCTTGCATGATCTTCGATGCGCGGAACTCGTCGCGCCGGTGCACCAGGCCGATCTTCCTCGCGAACTTCGTGAGGAAGGTCGCCTCCTCCATGGCGGTGTCGCCGCCGCCAACCACGATGAGCTCTCGGTCTCGGTAGAAGAACCCGTCGCACGTGGCGCACGCGCTCACGCCCCGCCCGCGGAGCCTCTCCTCACCAGGGATCCCGAGCCATTTCGCGCTCGCGCCGGTCGAGATGACGATGGTGTCCGCGCGCCACTCCTCGTCACCGGCCCACACGCCGAAGGGACGATCGGAGAGGTCGACCCTCGTCGCGGTTTGGGCCACGATCTCGGCCTCGAACCGGGACGCCTGCTTCTCCATGGCTTCCATGAGCTCGGGGCCCATGATGCCGTCGGGGAACCCCGGGTAGTTCTCCACGTCGGTGGTCAGCATGAGCTGGCCGCCGGCTTCCAGCCCCTTCAGGACCAGCGGTTTCAGGTTGGCTCGGGCGGCGTAGAGCGCGGCCGTGTACCCGGCCGGCCCTGACCCGAGGACGACGATGCTCCGGTGTTCGACCATGTGCCTGAGCCGATTCTCCCATAGCCAAGAACCCCGCCCTATTCCACGCCGCCTCCCAGCGCCACCCTGCGGAGCTTGCCGGACCCCGTGCGAGGGAGCTCGTCGACGAGGACGAGCTCTCGGGGCGCCCGGTGGCGCGGGAGCGATCGGGCGGCGGCGTCGCGCAGCTCATCGAGCGTCGGTGGATCGGTGGGGTCGACCGGCACCACGAACGCCACGACGCGCTCTCCCCACTCGGCGTCGAGGCGTCCACCCACGCCGACCTCTCGCACCTTCGGATGGCGGCGGAGGACGGCCTCGACCTCCTCGGGCCAAACCTTCTCACCTCCGGAGTTGATGCGGTCGTCGAAGCGGCCGATGACGTGGAGCCGACCCTCGCGGTCGAGCTCTCCGGCGTCTCCAGGTCGCAGCCACCCGTCGTCGGTGAACGCCCGGCGGGTTGCCTCCACGTCGAACCGGTAGCCGAGCATGAGCGTCGGGCCGCGGAGCTCGATGCCTCCGTCCGCGTCGATGCGGATCTCGACGCCGGGGAGCGGCCTGCCGTCGTAGATGACCCCGCCGAAGCTTTCGGTCAGGCCGTAAGTCTCGACGACCGGGGCGCCGGCCGCTCGAGCGCGCTCCGCCTGCTCGTCGGGGAGGCGGGCCCCGCCGATGAGGACCGCTCGGTATCGCTGGAGATCCACATCGGCGTCCAGCAGGCGGGCGAGCATCGTCGGCACGAGCGAGGTGAACACCGTGGTGCGCTCGGCGTCGAAGGCCTCGGCGTTGAAGCGTTCGTGGACGACGACCGGCGCGCCGAGGAGCACCGCGCGGAGCAGGACGAGCAGCCCACCGACGTGCGCCAGCGGCAGGCACGAGAGCCACGGATCTCGCGGCGACGCCTCGAGTGCGAGCGCGGACGCAGCCACGGCCGCATCCACGGCCGAGCGCGCGAACTGCGCGAGCTTCGGCGGTCCACGGGTACCCGAGGTATGCACGATGAGCGCGACGTCCTGGTCCGCCGGAACGCCGCCCTGGATGCGCTCCCATCCCCGCCGCGAGAGAACGACCGTTGGCCTCGCGGCACGGACGAGGGCCGTCGACTCCGGCTCGGGCAGGCGAACGTCGAGGGGGAAGAGCGCCGCTCCCGCCTGCCAGACCTCGCTGACGATCCCGAGCCAGTCCGAGCCTGGCGGCAACACGACCGCCACGACGTCGCCCGCCCTCAGCCGCGCGTCCTCGAGACGTCCCACGTGCGATAGGCTAGCTCAGACCTTGTGAGTGGACGCTCTAGGAGTGAA
Organism: Actinomycetota bacterium; assembly: GCA_040005555.1. Taxonomy (GTDB): domain Bacteria; phylum Actinomycetota; class UBA4738; order UBA4738; family HRBIN12; genus JBDTYT01. Next base: position 4,929 of record JBDTYT010000001.1, read on the forward strand.
CGGTCATGGAGTGGCAGCGAGCTGGCGACTACGAGGACGTGCGGTACGAGACGTTCGAGGGCGTCGCGAAGATCACGATCGACCGCCCCGAGGTGCGAAACGCCTTCCGCCCGACCACCGTCCGAGAGCTTTCGCACGCGTTCGAGGTAGCGCGCGACGATCCGGGTATCGGGGTCGTGATCCTCACCGGCGAGGGACCGCTCGCGTTCTCCTCGGGCGGCGACCAGAACGTCCGCGGCGATGACGGCTACGTCGACGACCGAGGCATCGGTCGGCTGAACGTGCTCGACCTCCAGATCCAGATCCGGCGGCTGCCGAAGCCGGTCGTTGCGATGGTCGCCGGGTACGCGATCGGCGGCGGGCACGTCCTGCACGTGTGCTGTGACCTGACGATCGCTGCCGACAACGCCGTCTTCGGGCAGACCGGCCCACGCGTCGGCTCGTTCGATGGGGGGTACGGGATCAACCTCCTCGCGCGACAGGTGGGCGAGAAGCGCGCGAAGGAGATCTGGTTCCTGTGCCGCCAGTACGACGCGCCGACCGCTCTCGCGTGGGGGCTCGTGAACGCCGTCGTGCCGCTCGCCGAGCTCGAGGACGAGACCGTCCGTTGGTGCCGCGAGCTGCTCGGGATGAGCCCGCTCGCTCTCCGTCTGCTGAAGGCCGGCTTGAACGCCGGCACCGACGGACTTGCCGGCGTCCAGCAGCTGGCCGGGGACGCGACGCTCCTGTACTACATGAGCGAGGAAGCGCAGGAGGGCCGCGATGCGTTCGTGCAGAAGCGCGACCCCGATTTCTCACGGTTCCCGAAGCGCCCGTGAGCACGCGACGCTCGGTGTGGTTCTCGGGCGCGCGCCCGAGGACACTCGGCGCGAGCGTCACTCCGGTCGTCGTCGGAACGGCGGCCGCGGGCCACGCGTCGGTGTGGCGATTCGTCGCGGCGCTGCTCGTCGGGCTCGGGCTCCAGGTGGGCGTGAACTTCGCGAATGACTATCACGACGGGGTGCGCGGGGTGGACACCGCGGCCCGAGTCGGTCCGCCGAGGCTCACCTCGTCGGGTCTCGCGTCTCCGAGAGCGGTGCTCACCGCTTCGCTGGTCGCGATCCTCGTGGCCGGCGTCGCCGGGCTCGTGCTCGCGTTCGCGACGACGCTCTGGCTCGTCCCGATCGGCGCCGTGGCGATGGTTGCGCTCTGGTCGTACTCGGGTGGGCCCAAGCCGTTCGCGGGGCTCGGGCTGGGCGAGGTGATGGTGTTCCTCTTCTTCGGCGTCATGGCGACCGCGGGGACGGCATTCGTGCAGGCCGAGACCGTGAGCTCTGCGGCATGGTGGTCCTCCGCGGCGATGGGCTTCCTGGCCGTGGCGATCCTCGTGGCGAACAACCTCCGCGACATCCCCACCGATGAGCCGGCGGGAAAGCGGACGCTCGCGGTGCGGCTCGGCGACCGGCGGACACGTCTGCTCTACCGAGCCTGTCTGGCCGCGGCCTTCGTCACCGTCGCGGCTGGCGTGCTCTTGGGGATCGCCGACGAACGGGTCGGGATGTCGCAATGGGCACTGCTGGCCCTCGCCGCATGGGTGCCGGCCATCCGCCCGATGGAACGTGTTGGCTCGGCGAACGGTCGGGAGCTCGTCGAGGTGTTGGTGGGCACGGCCACCGTACAGGTCGTGTTCGGCGCGCTCCTGGCACTGGGGCTGTGGATCGCGGGAGCGACCGCGGCGTGAACGAGGGGGACATCGCGCTCGCGTGCATGCGCGCGTTCGCGGGCGCGCTCGTCCGGTCGGGGGTAGGCGAGGTGGGGCTGTCGCCCGGATCGCGCTCGACCCCGCTCGCACTCGCCGTCGCCCGAGAGCGTGGACTGCGCGCGCACGTCCACCTGGATGAGCGCGCCTCCGCGTTCTTCGCACTCGGCGTGGCGAAGGCGACGGGCTACCCTGCCGCGGTCCTGACCACAAGCGGCACCGCCGCTGCGAACCTGTTACCGGCCGTCGTCGAGGCTTCGATGGCGCGGGTGCCGCTGCTTCTCCTCACCGCCGACCGTCCCCCTGAGCTGCGAGGCGTCGGGGCGAACCAGACGATCGATCAGCTCGAGCTCTTCGGACGGTTTGTGCGCTGGTTCGTCGACGCCGACGTTCCGAGCGCGTCCGAGGACGCCCTCGGTGCGTGGGAGGATCTCGCGCGGCGTGCGGTGGCTCGGAGCCTGGGACCGACGCCCGGTCCCGTTCACGTGAACCTCCCGTTCCGCGAGCCGCTCGTGCCATCGGGAGCGGAGGTTGCACTCGGGGACGCGCCGACCGGTCGAACGGTCGAAGGGCACCCGCCTCGGCCCGCGCCAACATCGGCGGAGATCGACATGCTGCGCGAGGTGCTGTCCCTCGAGCGCGGCGTGATCGTGGCCGGTTCGTTGCGCGCAGCCTGCCGGCCGGCCCTCGACCTCGGCGAGCGACGCGGGTGGCCCGTGCTCGGCGAGCCGACGTCGGGGCTGCGCGTGCCGGGCACCCTATCCACCAGCTCGCTCATGCTTGGGGATCCGAGGTTCGCGAAGGATCACGTCCCGCAGGTACTCCTGCAACTCGGAGCGGCACCGACCTCCCGGGCGGGGCTGGGGTTCACGGCTGGAGCGGAACGCCTCGTGATCGTCGACCCGGACGGCCTCGTGGGGGACCCCGCCGGCCACGCCGATCTTCGCATCGAGGCCGACCCTGCATCGCTGCTCGAGACCGTTCTGTCGGACCTTCGCCCGGCGAGCTCGAGCTCGTGGCTCGACGGATGGCGCCGGGCCGATGCCGCCGCGCGCCGCGCGGTGGACGACGTGCTCGCGATGTGGGACGAGCCGTACGAAGGACGGATCGCCCGAGATCTCGCGGCGTGTCCGCGCGACGATGCGACGCTCGTCGTCGGCTCGAGCATGCCGGTGCGCGATCTCGATGCGTACATGGCACCCCGGAACGGCCTACGGGTGCTCGCCAACCGAGGGGCGAGCGGCATCGACGGGTTCGTCTCGACGGTGCTCGGCGTGTCGGTCGTCGCCGAGCCGCCGACGTTCGCACTCTGCGGAGACCTCACGCTCCTTCACGACGCGGGCTCGTTGCTGTGGAGCGCGCAACGCGGATACGACGCCGTGTTCGTCGTCCCGAACAACGACGGCGGCGGGATCTTCGATCTCCTCGGCCAGAGCGCACTGCCCGAGCTCAACACCCTGTTCGTGACCCCGCACGGGCTCGACCTCGCGAGGCTCGCGCATGCGTCCGGCGCCGGATACGAACGCGTCGAGCATGCAAGCGATCTCGTCGGGGCGATCGAGCGCGCCGCCGCCGGCGGGGGTATCCGCATCGTGGAGGCGCCCATCGACCGCCAGCGAAGCATCGCGCGCCGCGCCGAGATCGCTGCCGCGGTCGCCTCGGCGCTCGAGCGTTCGTGACGGGCGTACGCTGAACGAGATGGAGCGCGCGAGCGGCATCGCGTATTGGGCCGGAGCCGCAGTGCTCATGGTGTTCGGGTTCGTGGCGATCTTCAGTATCGGAGCGCCGTTCCTCCTGACCGGGGCCGCGATGATGGTCGTCGGACCATGGCGTCATCGGCGTCATGTGCTGTGGCCGGCGCTCGCCGCGGTCTGGTCGTTCGCGGTCACGTACGTCCTCGTTGCCCCAGGGGTGTGCACCGGCACGAGTCTCCCCGCGGTGCGCGGAATCACCACGACCGCGCAGGTCGGTCGCACCACATGCACGAACGTGCTCGGGATCGATTACTCGGGCAGCGGTCTGTACAACCCTCCGCTCATGCCGGCGCTCTTCGCCGGGGTGGTCGCGGCCGTTGTGGTGGGTCTCGCGCTTCGACGCGCGCTTCGGCCCAGCGGAACAACCGTCCGAACGTGACCGACGCGGCGCGGATCCGCCCGGCCGACCCCGGCGATGCGAGCGATCTCGCGCGCCTTCGCCACGCGCTCTACGGCGAACACAGCCGGGCCCGAGAGCCGCTCGATGTCTACACCGCGCGGTTCGCCGGGTTCGTGCAAGACGCGCTCGCGAGCGATGCCTGGCGCATCTGGGTCGGCGAGCTCGATGGCCGGGTCGTCGGTGCGATGTGGCTCCAGCTCGTCGAGCGCGTGCCTCGCCCGGGCGAGGAGCGCGGCTCGCTACCGCTCGGCTACCTCACGAACGTGTTCGTCGAACCGGAGCTCCGCGACGCCGGACTCGGCTCGCGGATCCTGCGGGAGGTGGTGGCGTGGGCTCGCCGGCGTGGCGTCGAGGAGATCATCGTATGGCCGAGCGAGCGCTCGTACCCGTTCTACGAGCGCGCCGGTTTCTCTCGCACGCCCGACCCGATCGTCCTGTATCTCACGGACGAACGCGTGACCCGCTCGCCCGGTTAGCTCCAGCGGAGCGCATCGAGGAGCGCGCGAAACTTGCGCTCGGTCTCGTCGAGCTCCAGCACGGGATCCGAGTCGGCGACGATCCCCGCCCCGGCGTACAGGCGAGCCTCGTCGTCGCGCAGATCCGCGCATCGGAGCGCGAGCGCGAACTCACCGTCGCCGTGGGCATCGACCCAGCCCACCGGTCCGGCGTAGCCGTCCCGGTCGAAGGGCTCGAGCTCGCGGATGAGCCGTTTCGCCACCGAGCGCGGCGCACCGCACACCGCCGGTGTGGGATGCAGCGCCATCGCGAGCGAGAGAGCGTCCGGCGCGGGCCGGCGGAGCCGTCCGCGGAATCGGGTGGCGAGATGCCACACGTTCGCGGTGGTGAACAGGACCGGTTCCGGGTCGCGCTCGAGCTTCTCGCAGACAGGAGAAAGCGTCTCCTCGATCGCTTCGACCACGATCGCATGTTCCTCACGATCCTTGGCCGACGCGAGGAGCCGCTCGCCGCTCGCCCGATCCTCGCCCGGGTCGCCGCTGCGGGGCGCGGAACCCGCGAGCGGTTCTGAGCGCACTTCGAGGCCTCGCCGCGAGACCAGCAGCTCGGGGCTCGCGCCGACGAGGGTCCGCGGGCGCTGGTCCCCCACGGGGAATGCGAAGGCGTAGCAATCCGGGTCGACCGCCCGCAGGCGCCACAGGAGCTGGGCAGGATCGAGCCGGCGTCCGGCCACCACGTCGATCGTGCGCGCGAGGACAACCTTGCGCAGCTCGCCCCCGTGGATCCGCCGGGTGGCCTCGGCGACGGCGAGGCGATAGGCGTCGGGCGGCGGTACCGGCCGCAGCTGGATCTTGCTGAACGCCTCGTGCGGGGCGGCACGCCCGACGAAACGTTCCGGCGGTGTCCGAACCTCGAGATCCTGTTCGACGGGCAGGAGCGTGAGCTGCCAGGTCTCGCCCCCGCGATCGCGTCGGATCGTTCGAGCCGGCAGGACGACGCTCCCGGCGCGCGAGGAGTCGAACGGCACCGAGACGAACACGAGCGGCGGCGGCGAATCGGGCTCGGCGTCGTCGCGAGCGATATGCGCGAAGGTCCGTTCGAGCATGTCGCCCACATCGGAAGTCCCCGCGCTGGCGGGGCCGAAGACGTGTCGGAACGCGGTGACCGCACCCGCAGCCCCGAGACCGTTTCGCTCGAAGCACACGCCCTCGAGGTCGTACGCGGCGATGAGATCGAAGGAGGGCCCCCGGCGCTCGGCCCGCGTGACATAGTCGGGCAGGCTCACGCGCGAGTCCCGACGAGGAGCTGGGTGAGGCCGCCACTCAGCTGGATGCGCTCCGCGTCGGCGAACCCCGCCTCGCGGAACATCGTCAGCATCTCTGTAGGCGGGGGGAGGTAGGCCATCGACCTCGGCAGGTACCGATAGGCAGCGCGATCCGAAAGTGCGCCACCGATGAGCGGTACGACGTGGTTGAAATACACGCCGTGGCCGGCGCGCATCACGGGATTGTCGGGACGGCTTGCTTCGAGGAACGCCGCACGACCGCCGGGTCGGAGCACGCGAGCCGTCTCGCGGAACAGGTCGCCGAGGTCGGTCACGTTGCGCATCGCGAACCCGCACGTCGCACCGTCGAGCATCGTGTCCGCGATCGGCAGCCGCAAGATATCGGCCTCGATCAGCGGGGCCTCCGTGGTGGCGTTCGTGAGCATGCCGTGCGAGAAGTCCACACCGAACGTCCTATATCCGCTGCGCTGCAACTCGGTGCACAGGTCGCCAGTGCCGCACGCGAGATCGACGACGAGCGCCCCGCCGGTGAGCCGAAGCTCGCGTACCGCACGACGGCGCCAGCCCACGTCCATCCCGAACGTCATGACCCGGTTCACGACGTCGTAGCGGCCGGCGATCGTGTCGAACAATCCGCGAACCGCGAGCCGCTTGTCCCGCCCTTCGGGGAGTGGGACCTCGTTCATCCCAGGTGTTCCTCGGCGGCGGTGAGCAGCAGCCGGCGAAAATGGCTCGCGACGAGGTTCGTGACCGCCGGCAATAACGTGTCGAACGCTTCCACGAGTTGTGCGGCCGCCGCTTCCTCCGACGCCGCGGTGTCGCGGATCGGTTTGCGGACATGCTCGTCGAACAGCTCGACCGCGCGACCGGCGAGCGCGGTCATCGCCTCGTGCGTATCGCGCGCGAGTGCGAGCAGCTCCCCGAGCGGCAAGCCGAACTCGAGCAGCCGTAGCGCGCCGCGCACCATCTCGATATCGGTGGCCGTGTATCGCTCTTGGCCGTCGAGCTCGACGCCGAACCGGATGCCCTCGCGCTCCACGGCCTGGATCAACGAAGCGGGGACGCCGCTCCGTTGCGCGAACTCGTCGAGCCCGAGCAGCTCCTCTTCGGTGGTGTCCCCTCGTGCCGCCGCGACGGCCGCAGCGAGGTCGGCATCGGGCTTGCGGAGGTCCCCCTCCACGACCCGCTTGATCGCCGCGAGCGTCAATCCCTTGCGCTGGAGACCGCGAACGTCGCGGATGCGCTCGATGTGCTCGGGTCCGTACCACGCGACCCGACCCTCTCGGACCGGCGGCTCGAGGAGCCCTCGGGATTGGTAGTAGCGCACGGTGTCCACAGAGATTTCGCACGCCGCGGCGAGTTGCTCCACGCGGTATCTCACGACCGATAACTCTACGAGTCCGCGCTCGGAGCATCCAAGCGCGACGCGCCGAGCCGCTAGATCCGCTGCGAGGCCGCCGTCAGGAGCGAGCAGTCCTGCTTCGCCACGATCCACACAACCGCGTGGTCGGCAGGTTGATCGGCCCCCGGGCTCTGGATGAACACCCCCAGGTAGGCCGGCGTGCCTTGGAATTTCGCCTCGATGAGCTCCACCAACGTACTGGATGCGGAGAACTCTGCGCCGCTCTGCTTCAGGCAGCCGAGGGCACGATCTCCGGCCGCCGCCAACGCCGACTCGGTAGAGCCGCTGTCGGCCGCGCTGGCGCTTTCCTTCGTGGCGCTCGCGGCGGACTTCGCGAGCGCCTGCACGGAGTCGGCGTTGTAGTCCTGGTTGCGCCGCTCGAGCCCGACGAAGCCTTGGGGAGCAGGACTCGCGCTCGGCGCGGTCGCCGCGCCGCCTTCGAAGGGAGACGACGCTCGTTGCTGATCGCCGCCGCCCAGGTGCGGAAGGTTCACGGCGATGAGCAGGACGAGAGCGGCCGCCGCCGCGAACCCGATCGCCCACGGCACCCTGACGAGGCGCGACCCCGCCCGGGGCGTCGTCTGGGATCGTGCTCTCGCGAGGACCGTCCCCGTGACCCCGAGGGGCACGGGGACCTCGGGAATGGAAGCCAGGCTTGAGACCACGGCGCCGGCGAGCGAGATCTCCTCGCGGCATCGGGCGCACCCGGGAAGGTGGGCGTCGACGACGGCACGCTCCGAAGGGGAGAGCGTGCCGTCGACGTAGCCGGCGAGGAGCTCCTCGGGATGGGTCATCGGGGCATCGTTCCCTGAGACGGTCCGGCGGCGTCCGGGCGTTCCCGCAGCTCGGGCGCGGTGAGGCCCATCGCCCGGGCGAGCGCAACACGACCTCGGTGCAGGCGCGACTTCACCGTGCCTACCGGCACCCCGACGATGGCGGCGACTTGCTCGTACGGGATGTCCTGGACGTCGTGCAAGATCATCACGGTGCGGAAATCCTCGGGCACCTGCAGGAGCGCTCGCTGCACGTCGATCGACAGATCGGAGCTCTCGGCATGGTCACGTGCCGGGGGCGGCTCGGGTCCCCGCTCGCGCTCGTCTGATCCACGGTCGAGGAGCGGGGCACGCTGGCGCTTGCGGAGCAGGTCGTAACACGCGTTCACGGTCACGCGATGCATCCAGGTCGTGAAGGCGGCTTCGCCTCGGAAGGACGAGAGCTTGCGCAGCGCGGTGAGAAAGGCGTCCTGCGTCGCATCGCGGGCGTCCTCTTCCCGGCCGGTCATGCGGAGGGCGAGGTTGTACATGCGCCGTTCGTGTCGCTCGACGAGGGTGCCGAATGCCCCCGCGTCGCCGGACAGGAACCGCCGGACGAGGTTCTCGTCCGGCTCGTCCCGGTCAGGCATCGCGGCCGAGCACCTTGAACTCGGAGATCTCGGCGCGGTTGCCGTCGCCCGTTGGGACCACCGAGGTCATCCACACCATGACGTACCGCCCGGTCACGGGTTCGATCGCACCGCGGGTCAGCGTCGAAGAGACGTAGCTCCGGCCGCCGGGGTCGGCAAGCGCCGCGAGGTCGTCGCCGACAGCCACCGTGAACGAGTATCCGGGGTGGGGTGTCTCGAGCCGGAACCCCGTGACGAGCCGGTCCGTGCCGAGGTCGAATACGAGGCCCACGCCTGGCTTGTTGAAGCGTCCGTCGAAGTAGTTCTCGGATCGCCACGCGGTCGCATCGTTCCCGTCGATCGCCGCTCCCACGCCGCTGTCGTTCTCGCTGCCGTCGCCGAACGGATCTGCGGTCGTGACGGCGGAAACAGCGAGCACGCCGACCGTCGGCGGGGAAGGAGACTCCGCGGGAGCCGCCCGGATACCGAGCGGACCCCCGACCTCGAGGGTGCCGACGAACAGACCGATCGCGATCACGATCGCAGCGGTGACCAAGATGCCGGCGGGCACCAGCACCCAGGTCGCGAGCCATGAACGTGCCGGTGGCTGCGCGGGTGGCGTCGTGCCAGATCCGGAGTTCCCTGGTCCCTGCCGTCCGTGGGGCTCGAGCGCGCGAGCGAACGCAGCGGTCGTCGCGAAGCGATCCGACGGCTCGGCCGCGAGGGCCCGCCTGACGGCCAGGTCGACCGGTCTGGGGACCCCCCGTTCCACTGCCCGAGGACCGGCCGTCGTGGACGGCGGCGGAGTGCCGGTGAGCATCTCGTATAGAAGGGCACCCGCCTCGTGGATGTCGGTACGGGCATCCGGCGGGGATCCGGCGATGAGCTCAGGAGGCTGCGCCCGCTTGCCGAGGCGCGATGAAGCTTCGGCGGCGGCCTGAGTCGCGAAGACGGCCGGAGCGAACGCGCTCCCGTCCAGGAGCACTCGATCGTCATCGGCAAGGAGGACCGTCTCAGGTCGCACATCGAGATGCAGCAAGCCGTGATCGTGGAGGGCTTCGAGGGCGAGGAGAACGGAGACGGTGATCGCCACCGCCTGATCGGGGGCCAAGCGCTCAGCTCGCGTCAGACGATCTCGGAGCGTCTGGCCGAGCACGAACTCCCGGACCACGAAGCGCACGCCGTCGTGCGTCCCGGTGTCGAGGAGACGGGTGAGGTGCGGATCCGAGATACGAGCGAGCGCCCGAGCAGCCTTCGTCCATCGCTCCACGAACGCCGGATCGTCGCCGAGATCCGGATGGATCAGCTCGACGACCACGGTCCGCTGCAGCACGCGATCCGCGGCTCTCCACACGACGCTGACGCCGCTTCGCCCGAGTTCCTTCTCGAGCACGTACCGGTCGGCCAGCACGGCGGGGATCCGATCGGTCTGCATCGAGGCAGTGTATTCCCGCAGGCTGCGGGACCGGCCGAACCTCAGGGGACGGTCTCGGAGGTGTCGCTCGCGGTCGCCCTCGTGTATCCCTTCAGGAACCCGATGCGCCCGGCAAGGAGGGTGGAGACCTTCTTCACCACCGTGACGGTTACCTGCTGCGACTGCGGGTCGATGGCGAACTGCGTCACCCGCGCGCCCTCGTCCTTGTCCGCGACCGCCGCGAGCGCTGCGTCGAGGGCGCGCCGTCGGTCCCCGCTGCTCTGCAAGATGGCCGAGGCCTGGAACGAGGCCTCCTGCGCAGCGTCGGCGACCTTGTATCGCGCCAGGAGGATCTGCGCCGTATCGAAGCCTGCCAGCCCGAGGACGACCATCACGGCGAGCCAGATCACGATGATCTTGCCGACCAGCCCACGTTCCGCGCGGATGCCCCCCGTGCGGCGGTCCCTCATCGTCGCCACCTCGCGAGCAGATGTCGTCTGACGGAATCGACCTCTTCCATCTGCAAGATACGCGCCGCGAGGGCGAACACCAGCAGCCCGGCCGCGACCGCGGCGAGCACCTGTGCCGCGGCTCCTGCGAGCTGCGTGGGATCGACGACGTGCGCCATCGTTCGAGCGACGACCCACGCGGCTCCGCCGGTCGCGAGCGCGGCGGCGAAGGCCCGCCCGACGCTCGGCCACACGTGTTTGCCGTCGAGCCCGCCGAGGCGCCGTCGCAGCAGCACGAGTGCCGCGATCGACGCGAAGGTGTATGCCGTAGCGTGGCCGAGCGCGAGCCCTCGAACACCGAGATGGAACGTGAAGAAGTACAGGAAGTTGACGGCAGTGTTCAGACCGACGGCGGCGACATTGATCAGGGCAGGCGTGCGCGTGTCCTGCATCGAGTAGAAGGCCCGAAGCAGGAGTTGGAACAAGGAGAACGGGAACAGCCCGATCGCGAAGAACGCCAAGATGTCTCCGACGAGTTCCCCGCTCGCCGGGCCGGTCAGCCCGTGCTCGAGGAGGAGACGGACGATCTCACGCCCGAGGACGATGTAGCCGAGGGCAGCCGGTAGCAAGATCGCGGCAGTCGTGCGGATCCCTTGCGACAGCAACGCGCGAAAGCCCGCGACGTCGCTCTCGGTCCATCGACTCGACATCGCCGGGAGCAACGCCGTGAAGATCGAGACGGCGAAGATCGCGTGCGGCAGCTGGAACACGATGAAGGCTGCCGCGTACGCTGTGTAGCCTCCTCGGATCGGCGTCGCCAGCACGAGGATCACCAGGTATCCGACCTGGTTCGCCACCACGTAGACCACGACCCATTTCGCCAGGTGCGCGATGCGCACCACGGCCGGATGGCCGAATCCGGTTCGCCACCGGAATCGGAACCCCACGCCTCGGACCGCCGGCCACAGCGCCACGGTCATCCCCACCACTCCGAGCGTCGTCCCGATGGCGAGCACCAGCTTCTGGGCCCCGCTGACGAGCAAGGCCGAGCCCGCGGCCGGACCTGGCAGCTGCGCGAAGACGATGAACGTGGCGATCACGAGCAGGTTGTTGAGGATCGGGGCGAACATCGGGGCGGCGAACCGACGGTGCGCGTTCAGCAAACCACCTGCAACCGCGCCGATCCCGTAGAACACGATCTGCGGCATGAACCAGCGCAGGAAGAAGGTCGAAAGGGCTTGGGTCGCCGCTCGGTCGTGTTCGAGCCGGATCGTGTAGAGACGGATGATCCACGGGGCGAACACGATGGCGAGCACGGCGATCGACGTCAGCGTGATGATCGCGAGCGTGAACATCCTGCGCGCGACGTCCCAGGCTTCGTCTCGTCCCTTCGTCTGAAGCCACTCGACGAACACCGGTACGAACACGGACGACAAGATCCCGCCGAGCGCGAGCTCGTAGATGATGTTCGGCGTGATGTTCGCGATGTTGTACGCATCGGCGAGACGCGTTTCGGTGACGCCGATCGCGTAGGTCATCGCGGCCAGCCGTAGGAACCCCGTGAGGCGTGAGAGCGCGGTCCCGACCGACATCAGCGTCGTGTTGCGAAGGAACGCCGACGCCGAGTCTTCCGGCGCGGTCTCGGAGGCCTCGGGGGGTTCCGGTGTCACGACGTCCGACGTGGCAAGAACCTCCTCGCCCAGGCCAGGAGCAAGACCAACGCCGCTCCGATCGTGATGATGAGGGCGATCCGGTTGTAGCGCGTCGACCGGACGATGAGCGTGGACTCGCCGATCACCCGGCCGCTCGGAGATTCGACCTGTACCTGCACGGGGAAGCGACCATTCGTCTTCAGGTCGACGTCGAAGAACAGCGTCTGCGTGGCGGATGGCTGCAGGACGACCGTGTCGCTCGGCGAGGACAAGAGGTGTTGCGAAACGAGCTGGACCTTCACGCGCAACGCGCGATCACCTTCGTTGGTCACATGGACCGGGATCCGGCTCCCGGAACGAGCCGTCAGCGTCACCACTTGGCCGGTGTCGGGCCGGACGGCCCCGAACACGGCACTGAGCTGATCGCGCACCGCGCGGATGAACGCGAGCCCCGCGGTCGGGTTGATGAGGAAGTCGTTCGACTCGGCCAGCAAGAGGTAGGTGTCGAAACGATTAGGGTCGGTGCTTTGGTCAACGACCATGGAGCGGTAGATGTCGATGCGTCGACGAGCCTGCTTGAGCTCATCGACATACGTGTCGCTGAAACGGGAAACCGAAGGAGCCGCGAGCGCCGAGGGGAGGCCGGGCGGCGGGAAGTCGGCGGCGAGCTCCGTCGCACGCGTCGGGCGGAGCCACGGTGCGGTCGCCACGTCTCTCGCGAACGCGGCGTAGAAGCCTCCGGGGAGGCGCAGCGCCTCGGAGAGCGTGACCGCGATGCCGCGTACATCGCTCGGACGCTCCTGCCAGATGATGGCGAGTTCGCCGAGCGCCGCCTGGGCGCCTCGCACCGGATCGTCGAAGACGAACGGCTGCGCGATCAGCGCCGCCACCGACTGGTCGGGCACGATCGCGACCGTCGGCCGAGCCGGTGACCCAACGGTCGCAGCGGGCGGCAACGCGAATCCGAGCGGATCCGGCGTCGTCGCGACCGACCCGGCGTCGAGCATGAGGACGCTGACGCCTCGGGCGGTGAGATCGCTCAGCGTTGCGTCGTCGACCGCCGAGCGCGGCGGCCGAAGGATCGCGGGGGAAGGGTTCACCTTGAGGAACGACGCCGCGACTTGCGTCCCTCGATCGAGCTGCACGTTCAGGTCCCTGGAGAGCCCCCCGGCCACGAGCGAGGGAAGCTGGGGGCCCGAGAACGGCATGGCGGACAGCTCGACGCCGGGCGCGGCCGCGATGCGTGCGAGCTGTGCCAGAGCGTCCGCGGCGAGGGCGGACCCTGCCTTGCCTTGCTCAACCGTGCGTGATCGACCGTTCTCGAGGACCGTGTACCCGGCCCGCATCCTTCCGAGTTGGGTGAGCAGCACCGGGGAGACGACGACGTCGACCGGGACGTCGGAGGGATCCTCGATCAGCAGAGACAAGGCTCGCAGCTGCCCAGCAAGCCGGCCGCCAGGCTCGAGCGAGCTCTCGAGGGCCGTGGAGGTGAACACCCCGTCGGGGCCGAATGCGATCGGTTCGGAGAGCACGAAGGTCCACGCGAGGCGGATCGGGACCTCTGGCTGACGGACGAGGAAGATCACCGGCGATCGAAGCGCGACCACCGGGACCCCATGGCTCCGCAGGTCGAGCTTCAGCGGGTAGATCCCCGATTGCGAGGCGTCGATACCCGGGAACGTGAGATCGAGGACCAGCTCGAACGCGCGCGTCCCGCCTGCCGCGATCTGGCCGTCGCGCGGCAGCGTTTCGGCATCGATGATGATCGCCGGGCTCGGGTCGGTGACGAGGGACTGTTCGTACTGCGTTCGCGTGATCACTCGGCCGTACAGCGCGAGCCCGATCGACAGGTCCTCGATGGGAGTGGAGCCGGTGTTCTGGGCTGTGAAGCGTAGGTCGAGCTGGGTCTGGTCGGGCGAATTCCACGGCGTCTGGAAGCTCAGGCGCATCGCGATCGGGCTCGGCTCTTGTGCGAGAGCCCTCGGCGCGGGCAAGAGAAGGAGCGTGGACGAGGCGAGGAGGACCCTGACGAGCCGGTGCATGATCGGCCGGGCCATCCTACCCCTGGCTTCCAGCCATGAACGCGATCTCTCGGGCGCCGTACAGCACCGCGACCGCGAACAGGAACGAGCCGACCGCGAGGCGCAGCGTCCGGTCGCGAGCACCGAGCGCGATCTTCGCGCCGATCAGCGCGCCGGGGACGACGCCAGCCGCGAGCGCGAGGAAGATCGCCCAGTCGATGTGGCCGAGTGCCCAGTGCACGATCGTCCCGGGGACGACGAGCGCCGAGATCACCACCAGCGAGGTCCCGAGCGCGCGCTTGAGCGGCATGCCGAGCAGCGTCGTGAACGCCGGCACCATGACGATGCCCCCGCCGACGCCCAGGAGGCCGGACACGAACCCCGCCACGAGGCCGACGGTGGCGTAGTGCCATCCCGGCGTCGCGCCGCGCTCACGGACCGGCGCCTGTCGGCTGCGCACGACCTGCCACGCGGTCCACAGAAGCAGGACGGCCAGCGCGAGCAAGAGCCAGTGCGGGTTGACGACATCACTGAGGGCGGCGCCGGCCGCCGCGCCGGCCATCCCCGGTGGTGAGGCCCAGGCCACCGCCCGCCAGCTCACCTCCCCGGCGCGGTGGTACGTATACGCGCCGACGAGGGACGTCGGGAAGATCACCGGGAGCGGTGTCGCGATCGCCTGGATCGCCGTTCCACCGAGCAGTACGTCGACCGCCGGAGTTGTGACCGTCCCGCCGCCGACGCCGAAGAGACCGGACAAGATCCCGGCTCCGAACCCCACCAGGACCCCCAGGGCAGCCTGCCAGGCGCTCATACCAAACGGTCTTTCGCGCGACGAAGGATCTCGCGCTCGCCCTTGTAGGCAGCTCGCCGCATCGAGCCCGCGAGCGGGAACCAGCGGACATCCTCCATCTCGTCGTCGTGCGCGGTGATGTCGCCGCCGGTCGCTCGCATCAGGTAGAAGTGCACGGCTTTGCGAACGCGCACACCCTCCCACACGTAGAAATAGCGGATCTCGCCGAGGTCCTCTTCGATCTCGGCCTCCAGCCCCGTTTCCTCGCGCACCTCGCGCAGGGCCGCGGCCTCGTGGGACTCCTCCTCGTCGATGCCGCCCTTCGGCAATCCCCAAACGAGGTCGCCCTTGCGGGTGCGCCGGGCCGCAAGGGCGATCTCGATGTTCCCGCCCTCGCGCCGGAAAACGACGCCTCCCGCCGAGACCTCCGAACGCGTCTCCATCTAGGCTCGAGCGGGGAGGACGTTCCTGGAGAGCTCCGCGGGGGCCGGGGTCATCGTGCCGGGCGAGACCCTTGTCGTCATCTGGCGGATTCTACGCACGCACCCCGAAACTCTGACGCCATCTGCGGGCGGACATTCCGTGCTCGGCCAGGCCCTCGGGGCCCTGAACCAGCCACTGGGAGAAGGCGAGTCTGGGCATCTCGGTGCTCCCCTTTTCTTCTCATGGAGGGCTCAAAGTTGCTCTGAGCGCGCCGAAGAGTAGAGGAGGACATCATCGACCTGAATCGGAGCGGAACGAGGACCCCTGATCATGGACGTCACCGATCTGCTGCGTTACACCGTCGAGATGGGGGCGAGCGACCTCCACCTCAAGGCCGGCAACGTCCCCTTCATCCGGGTTGACGGCGAGCTCACCCCCACGCCCCACCCGGCGATGTCGCCGACCGATTCGGCAGGCTACGCGATCTCGCTCATGCCGCAGCACAAGCGGCAGGAGTTCGAGACCACGAACGAAGCGGACTTCGGCTACACGCTCTCGGGCGTCGGCCGGTTCCGTGTCAACGTGTTCCGTCAGCGCGGCATGGTGGGTCTCGCCATCCGCCGGGTGCGCTCGGAGATCCCGACGATCGAGGAGCTGATGCTCCCGAGCGTCGTGGCCGAGCTCGCGAGCGCGCCCCGAGGACTCGTGCTCGTCACCGGCCCCACGGGCTCGGGCAAGACCACGACCATCGCGTCGATGATCGGGCACATCAACCGCACCCGGCGAGCGCACATCATCACGATCGAGGACCCGATCGAGGTCGTGCACGACGACGACCGTTCGATCATCCAGCAGCGCGAGATCGGCCTCGACACCGACACGTACGCCTCGGCGCTCAAGCACGTCATCCGGCAGGATCCCGACGTCATCTTCGTCGGTGAGATCCGCGACGCCGATTCCGCCCTCTCGGCGATCCAGGCGGCCGAGACCGGGCACCTTGTCATCTCGACGTTGCACACGATCGACTGCACCGAGACCATCAACCGCATCCTGGATCTGTTCCCGCCGCTCCAGCAGCGCGAGATCCGTACGTCACTTGCCGGCGCGTTGCGTGGCATCGTGTCTCAGCGTCTCGCAACGCGGGCCGACGGCATGGGCCGCGTCCCGGCGATCGAAGTGCTCGTCGCCACCGGACGCGTCTACGACCGGATCGTGGACCCGGACGCTACCATCCAGATCACCGACGTGATCGCCGACGGCGCTTTCTATGGCATGCAGACCTTCGATCAATGCCTGGTGAGGCTCGTGCACGACGGGATGGTGTCGGAGGAGGATGCCCGGCGCGCCTCGACGAACCCCCACGACTTCAACCTCGCGCTCCACGGCGTGCTCACTCGCGGTGGGGTACCGGCTGTGCAGGCTCGCTAGACCGCCGCGTCCTCAGTCGGGTTCACCGGCAGCGCGCCTCGCGGCGCGTTCCATGGGGTGCCGCCGGTAGCCGAAGGGGATCGCCAGCATGGCGTACACCGGGATGAAGAACGGCCCCCAGGCCATGTACTGCCGCATGTGATGGCGCTCGTGCGCGAGGAGGGATCCCTCGACCGGCACCGCGGACACGATCACGAACCCCACGGTCATCGCGACCCGGTCCATCCGTTGCAGTACCCATGTCACCCCGCGCGGACCGCGATCGAACACCATCGCTCCGCCGTGCAAGCGTGGCGACTGGAACGTGAGTGCTCCGAGCACGAGACCGAGGAGCGTATTGGGGAGGGTCCACAGGAATCCGAGCGCGGTGACCACGCGGCGACCGTATCGCAGGCGTCCGCGAGAGCGGGGGTATCCTGCAAGCGTCATGGCCGGTCCTTCGCGTCCGGACGCCGGCGCGCTCCTCGAGGTTCCTCCCATCGCCACCGAGCTGGGCGAACGCTTCCGCCTGGCCGGCCGCGAGCTCTATCTGGTCGGGGGCGTCGTGCGCGACCTGCTGCTCGGACGCGAGCGGCCCGACGTCGAATGGGACCTCGACTTCGCGACCGACGCATTGCCGCGCGAGACCACGAAGATCCTGCGAGGGTGGGCGGACCAGCAGTACCTGGTCGGCGTGCGATACGGCACGGTCGGGGCCCGTAAAGGCGATCGCGTCCTGGAGATCACGACCTTCCGTGAGGAGGTGTACGCCGAGGAGCACCGCAAACCCTCCGTGACCTTCGGCAAGGACGTCCGTATCGACCTGTCCCGTCGCGATTTCACGATGAACGCGATGGCGGTGCGCATGCCCGAGGGCGAGTTCGTCGATCCGTTCGGCGGCGTGAAGGATCTCGCGGCGCGCCGGCTCGACACGCCGCTCGATCCGGAGGTGTCGTTCTCGGATGACCCGCTGCGGATGGTGCGCGCCGCCCGGTTCGCGTCGCAGCTGGACGTGACGCCGTCGACGCGCGTCGTCGAGGCGATCGGCCGCATGCACGCGCGACTGTCCATCGTCTCGGCGGAGCGGATCGCAGACGAGCTGTCCAAGCTTCTGCTCGGCGGCGCACCCTCGAAGGGACTGCAGCTCGTCGTCGACACCGGCCTCGCCGAGGAGTTCCTGCCCGAGCTCCCCAGCCTCCAGCTCGAGCAAGATCCCGTCCACCGCCACAAGGACGTCCTGCATCACACCTTCGCGGTCGTCGAGACGTGTGACGAGCGGGACCTCACGCTGCGCCTCGCCGCCTTGCTGCACGACATCGGGAAGCCGCGGACCCGCGAGATCACGCCGGAGGGTGTGCAGTTCCACCACCACGAGGTGGTCGGCGCTCGGATGGCCAAGGAGCGCCTCCAGGCGCTCCGGTACCCATCGTCGGTGATCGATGAGGTTGTGAAGCTCGTCGAGATGCACCTGCGGTTCCACGGCTACTCCGAGTGGTCCGACAGCGCGGTGCGACGGTACGTGCGCGATGCCGGTCCGCTGCTCGACCGGTTGAACCAGCTCACCCGCGCCGACTGCACGACGCAGAACCCGTTCAAGGCCAAACAGCTCGCGGCGTTGCAGGACGACCTGGAGGAGCGCATCGCTCGGCTGGCCGAGGAGGAGAACCTCGAGGCGATGCGTCCGCCGCTCGACGGCGAAGAGGTCATGGAACACCTCGGCATCCCGCCCGGTCCACTCGTCGGGCGGGCGCTCGAACACCTCATGCAGCTTCGTTTGGACCGAGGCCCGATCGAGCGCGACGAGGCCCTCGTCCTGCTCGACGAGTGGGCGAAGGAGCAGGATCTTCCCCGCGGATAGTCTGAGCCGCCGATGACGGCCGTCCTGGAAGGGCTCGCGGAATCTGAGGTCGCGGAGCGCATCGCGCTCGGGCAGGTGAACGACGTCCCGGCAACACCGTCGCGCACCGTTCGCGAGATCGTTCGCTCAAACGTGCTCACGAGGTTCAACGCGCTGCTCGGCGCACTGTTGGTGGTGATCCTCGTCGTCGGTCCCATCCAAGATGCGCTGTTCGGCGGCGTCCTGATCGCGAACACCTTGGTGGGCATCGTGCAGGAGCTGCGAGCCAAGCGGAAGCTCGACAAGCTCGAGGTGCTGACCGCGCCGAAGGCACGTGTGCTTCGCGGCGGCTCCGTGCGTGAGCTCTCGGTCCCCTCGGTGGTCCTCGATGACGTGCTCGAGCTCCAACCCGGGGACCAGGTCGTCGTCGACGGGGAGGTGCTCGATGTCGGCGGCCTCGAGATCGACGAGTCGCTCCTCACCGGCGAAGCCGAGCCCGTCGAGAAGCACCTCGGTGACGAGGTGCTCTCGGGTAGCTTCGTTTCGGCGGGCAGCGGCAGGTACCGGGCGACGCGGGTCGGCCACGAAGCGTACGCGGCGAGACTCGCCGAGGATGCGCGCCGGTTCACGCTGACGCGCTCGGAGCTGCGCTCCGGCATCGACACGATCTTGCGGCTCGTCACGTGGGCGATCGTGCCGACCGCGATCTTGTTGGTGATCAGCCAACTGCGGGCGAGCGGGACCGTGCGCGACGCATTGCGAGGTGCGGTGGCTGGCACCGTCGCGATGGTCCCGGAGGGCCTCGTCCTGCTCACGAGCGTCGCGTTCGCCGTCGGGGTGGTACGGCTCGCGCGGCGCAAGGTGCTCGTGCAGGAACTGCCGGCCGTCGAGGTCCTCGCGCGTGTCGATGTGCTGTGCATCGACAAGACCGGCACGCTCACGGAGGGGCGGCTGGCGATCGAACAGGTCGAGGTCCTCGCGGGAGGTGAGGAGCACGACGCGGCCCTCGCCGCGCTCGCTGCCTCGGAGCCGCACCCGAACGCCACGCTCCGAGCGATCGGCGAGGAGTTCCCTCGCACCCCCGAAGGGTGGGAGGAGGCGACGGCGACCGTGCCGTTCTCCTCAGCGCGCAAGTGGAGCGCGGCGTCCTTCGGCTCGAGGGGCTCCTGGGTCTTGGGCGCACCCGACGTGCTCTTGCGCTCGGGGATCGCCGGAGCCGACGGGATCGCGCGCAGCGCCGAGCAACACGCGGAGGCCGGATGCCGAGTGGTGCTGCTCGCGCGAGCCGAAGGCTCGCTCGACGGTGAGGAACTGCCGGCCGACATGACGCCGGTCGCGCTCGTCGTGCTCGGCGACCGGGTGCGTGAGGACGCGGCGAAAACGCTCGCGTATTTCGCGAAGCAGGGCGTTGCGGTGAAGGTGATCTCGGGCGACCATCCGCAGACGGTGGCCGCGATCGCCGGCCGCCTGGGCGCGCAGGGAGCCGACCGAGCCGTCGACGCGCGGGATCTGCCCGAGGACCAAGCGAAGCTCGCCGCCGAGCTCGATGACCACTCGATCTTCGGTCGGGTGACGCCCCAGCAGAAGCGCGCGATGGTGAACGCGCTCCGGTCTCGCGGTCACGTCGTGGCGATGACCGGCGACGGCGTGAACGACGTGCTGGCGCTCAAGGACGCCGACATCGGGATCGCGATGGGCTCGGGTGCTTCGGCCACGCGCGCGGTCGCACAGCTCGTGCTCCTCGATTCCACGTTCGACCCGTTGCCCGCGGTCGTCGCCGAGGGTCGCCGGGTGCTCGGCAACATCGAGCGCACGTCGAACCTGTATGTAACGAAAACGGTCTACGCGATGCTCATCGCGCTCGGTGTTGGGGTCCTGGGATTGCCGTTCCCGTTCCTGCCGAGGCACCTGTCCCTCATCGGCGGGCTCACGATCGGGATCCCGTCGTTCTTCCTGGCACTCGCCCCCAACGCCGAGCGCGCCCGGCCGGGGTTCCTGAGGCGCGTCCTGCGATTCACCGTTCCCGCCGGAACGTTGGCGGCGGTTGCCACGTTCCTCGGCTACGTCCTCGTGCGCGATGAGGCGGGGGTCAGCCTCGCCCAGGCCCGGACCGCGGCGACGATGGTGCTGTGCTGGATCGGGTTCCTCGTGCTCTCGATCATCGCGGCCCCGCTCACGAGACCTCGGATGGTGCTGGTGTGGTCCATGGCGGGCGCGTTCATCGTCGCTATGGTCGTGCCGGGCTCGAGGACGTTCTTCGCGCTCACGCCGCCGCCGCTGCTCGTGTGGCTCGCGGCGTTCGGGATCGCGGCGCTCGTCTGGTCGTTCGCGAGGCTCTTCCTGCCGCCGGACCGGCCCGTAGGACCGGGAGTCCCGGCCTCAGTTCCTGAGCCCCCCGACGTCTGATGGGGGCCAGATGATGACGAACGCACGCCCAACGACCTTGTCGATCGGCACGAACCCCAAACCGAACCGGGAGTCGAGCGAGTTCCCTCGGTTGTCGCCCATGACGAACAGCTTGCCCGCCGGCACCTGGATCGGGCCGAAATCGCCGTTGGCCTGGCGGGCCGCGTCGGTCAGGTAGGGCTCGGCGAGGGGCCTGCCATCGATGTACACCGTCTGGTCGTGGATCTCGAGGGTCTCGCCCGGCAGGCCGATCACGCGTTTGATGAAATCCTCGTTCTCGGGCTGCGCCACGCCGATGCCCTCGCCGAGCCAGTGAACGAAACCGCCGACGACCCCGCGTTCGGTGGTCGAGCCGTCGGGATCGGAGAACACGATGACGTCACCGCGGTGCACGTCGCCGAGGTCATAGACGAACTTGTTCACGAACACCCGGTCGCCTTTCACGAGCGTCGGCTCCATCGACGGCGAGGGGATGTAGAACGCTTGGATCAGGAACGACTTCACGAGCACGGCGATCACGAGCGCCAGCAGGATGAGCACGGGCAGCGAGCCGAGGAATGCGAATCGCGACCGCTTCTTTGTCTCGCGGTCGGTCGGACCTCCCGGGCCCTCGTCGCCGCGCTCTTGGACGGTCGGATCCGCGGTCGTGGACATCGCATCAGCTTACCGGGTGCCCTCGACTACGGAGGCAGGAGGGTGACCTCCACCGCCTTGAAGGACGCCCAGACGTCTGTTCCCTCGACCAAGCCGAGGCGCGAGATCGATCCGAGGGTGACCTCGGCGACGAGCAGTGGCGACGAGTCCACCTGCACGCGGGCGCGATCGCCCGCGATCTCGATCCCCACGACCCGCCCTCGGAACACGTTGCGCGCCGATCCCTCGGGCGGCTGCAGATGCAGCGAGATGTCTATCGGGCGAAGCACACCGATGGCGTCCTCGGACCGTTCCGGCAGGTCCGACGGCCACGCGACGACGATCTCGCCGGCTGACGTGACGAGCCGCCCGGTCCCCTCGTCCGCGCGCTCGAGGCGACCGGCGAAGAAGTTCACGCCCACCAGGTCGGCGGCGAACGATGTCCGAGGAGCACGCCGGATCTCATCGGGTGTGCCCGTCTGGGTGACGCGACCTTCCTCGAGCAGCACGAGCCGATCCGAGAGCACCGCGGCCTCCATGGGATCGTGCGTGACCAGCAGGCGGACGCCGGGGAACGTCCGCAACGTCTCGAGCACGAGCGATCTGATCCTTCCCCGGGCCTGCACGTCGAGCGCGGACAGCGGCTCGTCGAGCAGCAACAGCCGCGGCTCAGCCACGAGCGCCCGGGCGAGCGCCACCCGCTGGGCCTCCCCACCAGACAGCTCCGCGGGCCGGGCGTTCGCCCGCTCTCCGACCCCGAGGCGCCCGAGGAGCATGCGCGCGCGATCGGTCGCGTCACGCGCGGGCACGCCGCGAGCGCGCAGTGGGAAGGCGACGTTGTCCTCCGCGGTGAGATGCGGGAACAGCAGGAGATCTTGGAACACGATCCCGACCGAGCGCTCCTCCGGGTTCATATGA
The DNA here is from genome assembly GCA_040005555.1 of Actinomycetota bacterium. Taxonomy (GTDB): domain Bacteria; phylum Actinomycetota; class UBA4738; order UBA4738; family HRBIN12; genus JBDTYT01. The sequence continues at coordinate 27,295 of JBDTYT010000001.1, forward strand.
ACGTGCCCGGCTCGGTCGTCCAGCACCGAGCCGTCGAGCTCGACCCGGCCTTCCGCGGGCTCCGTGAGTCCGGCGAGGACCGACACCAGGGTGGATTTGCCGGCCCCGTTCGGGCCGAGCAACCCGACCGTTTCGCCGGGCTCGGCGACGAACTCGGCTTCCAACCGGAAGTGGTCGACCGCGACCTCGACGTCGACGTGGAGGCTCATCGGGTCTGGAGGAACCGTCCGCGGAGCGTGACGATTACGACGAAGGACACCGTAACGAGCAGGAGTGAGAGCGCGATGGCCCCGCCCGGGTCGGTCTGCAGCTGCTCGAAGACAGCGAGCGGCAGCGTCTGCGTCCTCCCCGGCAGGTTGCCCGCGAACGTGATCGTGGCTCCGAACTCGCCGAGCGCCCTCGCCCACGCGAGCACGAGCCCTGCCGCGATCTGCGGCGCGAGCAGCGGCAGCGTGACCCGTCGCAGGACGTACCAGCGCGGTGCGCCCATCGTCGATGCCGCGTCCTCGAGCCGCACATCGAGCGACCGCAGGCCGACCTCAAGTGCGAGGACGAGCAGAGGGAACGACACGAACGTAGAGGCGAGCACCGCGGCCCACACCGTGAACGTGATCTGCAGGCCGAAGACGTCGTAGAGCGGACCGCCAACGAGACCCCTGCGACCGAAGGCCGACAGGAGCGCGACGCCACCGACCACGGGTGGCATGACGAGCGGAAGCACCACGAGCGCCCGCACGAGCGCCTTACCCCGGAACTGCGAGCGCGCGAGCGCCCAGGCGAGCGGGAACCCCACCAACAGTCCGACCAGCGCCGAGGTCGTCGCCACGATCAGCGAGAGTCGGAGGGCCGTCCGGGCTGATCCCGACCCGAGGATGTCGCCCGCCCGGCTCCACGGGGTCCGGATGATCAGGCCGATGAGGGGAAGCGCGACGAGCGCGACGCCGAGCCCGGCGATCAGCGCGAGCGCTGCTGGCATCGATCGCCGGCGTGTCATCTCAGGTTGGGAGCAAGAACCCGAACGCTCGGAGCGTGGCCTGTCCGTCCGGTCCCGACACGTACCGGACGAACGCGCGTGCGAGATCCGTGCTCTTCGAACCATCGACCACGGCGATCGGGTACGTCGCGATGACGTTCACGTCGCTGGGGATCTCGATCGCGTGAACGGTCGGTGCGACGGTCTCGGTCACGTCCGAGGCGTAGACGATCCCAGCGTCGGCTTCGCCGGACGCGATCTTGGCGACGACGCTCGCGTCGTCCTGTTCATTCGAGACCACGTTGCCGGCCGCCGCCTTCGCGATGCCGACGTTCCGCAGTACCTGGCGCGCATAGTCGCCAACCGGCACCCCGACCGCCGCGAGGACGAGCTGCACGCTCGGACCGGCGAGGTCTTGGATCGAGCCGATGCCGGCCGGGTCGTCGGGGGGCGTGATGATGACGAGCTTGTTCTGCGCGAAGTCCGTGCGCTGGGTCACACCGGTGGCGCTCGCGAGGTCGTCCATCCAGGTCGGGCTCGCGGAGGCGAACACGTCGGCCACGCCCTCAGACTCGATCTGTCCGGCGAGGCCGTCGGAGGGCCCGAAGTTGAAGGTCACCGTGAGGCCGGGGTTCGTCGCCTCGAAGTCCTTCCCGATCTGGGTGAACGCAGCCGTGAGCGAGGATGCTGCGAAGACGGTGATCTCGCGCTCCTGGTTCCCACCGGCGGCGATCGTCGGCTCGCCCGAGCTCCCGCACCCCACAGCCATGAGTGTGAGTGCGGCGACCCCGAGGGCAACGAGACGTCTCATCCGGACAGCTCGATGGTGACGTTGGTGGCCTTCACGGCAGCCACGGCCTGCATCCCGGGCTTCAGCCGCATCTCGTCGGCGGCCTCGCGCGTGATGAACGCGAGGATGCGGTTCGGCCCCGCCTGGATCTCGACCGTCGCGGCGAGCCCGTCCTTCTTCACCTCGGTGATGATCCCGGCGAAGCGGTTGCGCTGGCTCGCCGAGGCGATGGGCCGTTGCCCCCGCCGCTCCGCGAGCAGCCGAGCGACTTCCGTGGCCGGGACGAGCCGCTGACCGCCCGCGGTTCGGCGGACCTTCAGCTTGCCGTCGAGCTCCCACCGCCGGAGGGTCTCCACGCGAACGCCGAGCAGCTCCGCGGCCTCCCCGATCCGATACGTCTCGGTCACGGTTGCCGAGGATACAGGGTTTGCCCCTGCTACCGCCAGTGAATCCTGGTGAGGGACAGCAGGATCTCTCAAAAGCGACGTCATCGGCCGGCATCTGGCACTCTGACGCCTGCCCGGAATTCGTCGACCGGGTGCCGGACGGAGGCAATGGTGAACGACTCCATCAAACCCGTGCTCGCAGCGGCGGCCGCCGTCGTCATCTTGGTTGGGGGGATCGTCCTCGTCGCGACCCTGTCCTCCGCTGGTGGCGCGCCCGACGTCGCGAGGATCCAGTGTGCGGCCGCGGGGCCGGTGGCCGAGGATCCGCAGGTTCGTCCGCAGCCGGACGGCGTGCATCTCGCGTTCGAGTCCGACGACGGGGCACAGCTCTACGACGTGCATGCTGCTGGATGGGCTGTCGGGACCTCGCTCGGGGGGCGCATCGTGCGGGGGGTTACAGAGACCGAGCTGTCCGTCCCACCCGGACGCATCGAGGTTCGGTGCGTCAACGACGTCGGGGGGTTCGACGCGAACGCGCCGAAGGCCGAGCTCACGGTCGTCGACCCCTCTCACCTGTGGGTCTCTCCCGAGCTCACCTGCGGGGCCACGAAGCATCTTCAGCTCGACGCCGGGCCGGCGCCCGATGCCCCCGATCCGGAGCAGCTCGCGCGCGCAACGCTGGGTGGTCTGGGCCCGGGAGATGCGCTCGTGAAGCCGGGGTATCCGGATACGGAGTGGCACGGAGACCTCTTGCTCGTCGTACGCGAAGAGAGCGCGATCGCAACGATCACTCAGTATTCCGACGGAGGGCGATGGCGGGTGGACGTCGAGGTTTGCCCCGGGAACCATCTCGCGAGCGGGTGATCACCCACCCGGTGTTCACACCGCGAAACGGACGTGCAGGATGTCTCCTTCGCGCACCACGTAGTCCTTCCCCTCGACCCGCAGCAACCCTTTCGCGCGAGCGTGCTCCATCGAACCCGCCGCGACGAGGTCGTCGTGAGCGATCACCTCGGCGCGGATGAACCCTCGTTCGAGGTCGGTGTGGATCACCGCGGCGGCCTCCGGGGCTCGAGCGCCGCGACGGACCTCCCAGGCGCGGGTCTCGTCCTCGCCGGTCGTGAGGAACGTGATGAGGTCGAGCGCGCGGTAACACGCCGCGATGACCTTCTCGAGGCCCGGCTCGTGCACGCCGAACTCCTGCAGCAGCGACCGGGCTTCCTCGGCGTCCATCTCCGCGGTCTCGGCCTCGATCGACGCGTAGACCGCCACGGTCGACGCGGGCACGCCGTCCGGGACCGCCGTGCCCTCCTCGAGGTTCGCGACGAGGATCCATGGTTTGAGCGTGAGCGGCGCGATGCCGCGGAGCATCGCTCGGTCCTCGTCGGAGAGCCCGGCATCGCGAAGCGCGACCTCCGCCGAGAGCGAACCGTGGGCTCGCCGGAGGACGTCGACCTCCTGCGACGTTTTGCCTTTCGCGCGCTTCTCGGCCTTGTCGAGGGCCGACTCCACGACGGTGAGATCCGCGAGGATGAGATCGGTCGAGACGCTCTCGAGCTCACGAGCCGGCTGGGCGTCGGCGCCGAAACACCGCACGACGACGGCCAGCGCGTCGGTCTCGCGGAGCTTCGCGATCCCCTGTGCCGAGGACGTCCCGCCCGGCACGTCGACGAACCGCACCTGCGCGTGCACGGTCTTCTTCGAGCGCTCCATCTCCGTGAGGACGCCGAGCCGTGGATCGGGCACCGCCACGACCGCTTGGTTCGCCTGTCCGCCGTGCGCCCCTGCCCGGGTGATCGCGGTGAACAGCGTCGACTTCCCGCTGAACGGGACGCCGACCAGCCCGATGTCCTTCACGCTTGTCAGTCTACGGGGGACGCCTTTCGACCCTATGCGGCCCCGTGAGCCGCGTGTCGATACCCATCAAGAAGAGCGCGAGCGTCCACGCGGCGACCGGTCTCCTGACGCTCGACACGTCGTGGCCTGTGACCGGCACCGTCACCGACAGTACGAGCTCGAATAGGACGCGACTCGGACGCGTCGACCGTCGTTTGGAGCCCCTCACCGGCGTCAACGAACTGCAGTTCGTCGATGACTGACTGCTCCCCCGAGCGAGAGTGAGCGAGGGCGGGGCCCGCGGCCCCGCCCTCGTGCTCGTTGCATGTCGCCGAGCGTATGACTAGGCGGCCTTCGTCTCCCAGAAGATCTTCGCGATCTCGTCGACGAGGTCGAGGAGCTTCTGTCCCTGCGCTGGGTCCTCGGACTTCTTCGCGGCCCCAGCCTCCTTCGTGGCGTTCCAGAACAGTTCATGGAGCGTCGGGTGCTTCTCGAGGTGTTCCGGTTTGAAGTAGTCGGTCCATAGCACCCAGAGATGCTCCTTCACCATGTTCGCGCGCTCCTCCTTGATCGCGATGGCGCGCTCGCGGAACACAGGGTCCTCGGAGCCCTGATACTTCTCCTGGCACCCCTTGACGGACTCGGCTTCGATGCGAGCTTGCGCCGGGTCGTACACACCGCACGGTAGGTCGCAGTGGGCGTGGACGAGACGCCTCGGCCTGAGCAAAGCTTCCAGCGTGGACACCATGCCGCCTCCTTCTGACGAGGGTTCGGAACCTACCGGAAAAACCTATCACCGCCGTCGGAATGGGTTTTTGGCAACCTTGGCGGCAGCGGGGATCGGTGCGGGGATCGCGGTCACGTTCTTGCGCTGGCAACCCTTCCCGGTTGAGATCGAAGGCCCGAGCATGTCGCCGACGCTTGAGCCGGGAGACTGGGCATTGGCGGTCGGGGCCGGGCGACTCCGCCACGGCGATGTCGTGGTGATCGAGCATCCCACCCGACCCGGTTTCGAGGTGGTGAAGCGCATCCTCGCCCTGCCCGGCGAGCTCACCGCCGATGGGCTCCTGCGCTCCGACGAGTTCTGGGTCGAGGGCGACAACCGGGGAGCCTCGACCGACAGCCGGCAGTTCGGTCCGGTGACGCGCGACCGGGTCCAGGCTCGGATCCGACTCGTCTACTGGCCTGTGTCGAGGCGCCGTATCCTCTGACCATGTCGATGCGGCGAGCGAGTCTCGCGATCGTCGCGCTCGCCAGTGTTGCAGCCGTCGCGTGCACGGCACCGGAGAGCGCGCCCCGGAACGGTGCCCCGCCCACGTCAGCCCCTGGGGTCCACCCGTCGCAGACGGGGGACGGCCCCGGCGCGCAGGCGGATGCGATAGAGACCGAAGGCGAGCAGGACCGCATCGACCGCGTCGGCGTCGCTCCGGTTACCGGTCCCACCCGCTCGGAACCCGCGCCGGGTTGGGCCGGCTCGGTGCTCTTCGGCTCGGGGAACGACTGGGAGCCGGCCACGGCCGCTGATCCCGGAGCGCCCTACGTGTACATCCTCACGACGCGGTACAGCGGACCGGGACAGCTCCCGTGCGCGAGGTGCGACATCCCCGCGATCGCACTGAAGGTCTCGAGCGACGGAGGCTCGACGTTCGGCTCGGTCTCGTACCTGCCGGTGGACGATCCGGGAGGTCAGTACGACCCGCAGATCGAGACCGATGCGAGCGGGGATGTCTTCGCCGCTTGGATCGACGGCGACTTCCGGATCGTGTTCAGCCGCTCCTCCGACCACGGCGTGACGTGGACCGCTCCTGTCCGCGTCCACGATGGCGTGGGGTGGGGAGACCACCCCTGGCTCGGTGTCAGCACCGATGGGCAGGACGTCTATGTCGCGTTCAACCACAGCGACAGCTACATCGCGCAATCCCACGACGGGGGAGTGACCTGGGCCGCACCCATCAAGCTCAACCACCAGGATCGCTATCACTACGCGAACGGCCTCGTCGTCGCGCCGAACGGCAACGTGACGATCACGAACGCGAACTATCCCCGGAACGAGGGATACGCCGGGCCCGTGAAGATCCTGGCGTCTCGTTCGTCCGACGGAGGTGCCACGTGGGACACCACCGTCGTGGACGTGGTCGAGATCTCAGCCCCATGCCTCAACCACGGATGCCCCCACAACCACTACGGGGGTCACGCCGCCCTCGCGGGTGACGCGGCTGGGAACCTGGTGATCGTGTACGACGGCTCTCGCGCCGAGGGCGGTGCGCAGTACATCTACGCGGCGCGCTCGACCGACGGGGGTGGCACCTGGACGGAGCCGCAACAGATCTCGCCCGGCGGCCGCGAGATCATAGCTACAGAGCCCGCGGCGGTCGGGAGCGGCGATTGCGACATCCGCGTCATCTGGCTGGACTCGCGCAGCGGCATCGAGCGGTGGAACACCTGGTTCCGCCGGAGCACCGACTGCGGCTTCACCTGGAGTGACGACGTACGGCTGTCCGACGCGGTCTCGGGACGCGGGTACGTGTTCGCTCGCGGTTTCGCCGCCGACTACGGCGATTACTCGGAGATCGCGGTCACGAGCACGGGGTCGACGTTCGCGGTGTGGGGCGAGGGGTTCAGTTACCACGGCCCGGGAGGTACGTGGTACAACCGGTCCGTCTGAGCGGCCTGGTTCCTACGACTCGCACTCGACCCAGGCGTCGGGCTCGAGTCCGCCCGCACAGAGGTCCTGGCCCGCCCCGCCCAAGATCTGGTCTTTTCCCGTTCCGCCTCGCAGGAGGTCATCGTCATCACCGCCGTAGATGGCGTCCAGGCCGTCCCCACCACGGATGACGTCGGCGCCCGCGTGTCCGTGGATCGTGTCGTCGCCGCCGCCGGCGCTGATCGTGTTCGGCCCGTCGTCCCCCATGATGACATCGGCGAAGTCGGAGCCCTTCACGTTCTCGAACTCGGCCGCCGTGTCGGTGCCGGTTCCGGTCGCGGTTCCGGCCAGGAGGTCCACCTGCACACCGTCGGTCGAGTTCCTGAAGTCGAGCGTGTCGGTCCCCTCACCACCGCTGAGCACATCGCCGCCGAGCCCACCGTCGACGAAGTCGTCTCCGTCGCCGCCGTTGAGCGTCAGTCCTCCGACCGTTGCCCCGGTGCCCTGGCCGCCCGCCGCTGACAGCTGGTCGTCGCCGCTACCACCGTCGATGGTGATCACTGGAGTGTTCGCGAGCACCACGTCGGCGTCGCCGAGCGCTTCGGCCGCGTTGAGGTTGATGCCGTCTGCACCGACCGTGATCGTGTCGTTCCCCGCGCTGCCGAGTACAGAGACCGTGCCGTTCTGACCGAGGTCCACCGACCACTCGATCTCGGAGTCCGCCGCGTCGGCCTCGGGCGTCTTGCCCGGCGAGAACGCTCCGCCCGAAAGATCGATCGTGAGCTGGTTGCCCTCACCGGTCCCGGTCACGGTGATCATGTCGGTGGTCGTCACGCTCGCGATGTCGGTGGTTACGGCATCGAGACAGGGCGCGCCGTCGACGGCGATCGTGTCGACCATTCGGGAAACGGTCGTCGATCCGGTGGGACCGAGGCTCACCGTCACCGTGGCCGAGGCGGCATCGAACACACAGGCGGTTGCCGCCGCGCTCGCGCGTTGGATCAGCAACACCGCGAGGACGGCCATGATGGACGCCGGCACGATCACGCGACGAGCGGGGAAGCTGTGCATGTCAGACCACCTTAGTCGTCCCTATCCATCGGAGCGAGAACCCTGCGGCTTGACCGAGCGTGCCCGATCCGTGCTCGGGAACCGTCTTCCCCCTCCACGCCCGCCGAGGTACACTGTTGCACCTGCAATGATTCGGACACGCTGCCGTGGGCTCGTGGGGGCCATGATTCCCGACCGGTGCTGCTGTCCCGGGGTGCCCAGCGCCGGCTGATAGCCGTCGCAGGCACCGAGCGTCTCCCCCCTCACGACCGATCTGGAGGTTCCCGCTGATGGAAGTCATCACCCGCACCGTCGACGCTCGGGGCCAATCGTGCCCTGGGCCGCTCGTTACGCTCCATAAGGCGCTGAAGGGCGCAGCTCGCGGAGATCTCCTCGAGTTGCTCGCTACCGATCCCGGTTCGAAGTCCGACGTTCCGTCGTGGGCGAAGCTGTCCGGCAATGAGCTGCTGGAGGCCTCCGAGGACGCAGGCGTGTTCCACTACGTCGTTCGGAAGGCGTGAGCTCCGGTGAGCGAGGAGATCACCTCAGCCGGAGCGAAGGTGGACACCGAGGCCGCACCATCCCCCGACGCCGACGCCCTGCGCGAGCTCATCGACCAGGCGCTCGTCGAGCGCGAACAGACGACCGGCTTCAATACGAAGAACAAGATCACGATCGTCGCTTGGGACGGCCACCTCGATCGGATCTGGCCGGCGCTGATCCTGTCGACCACGGCCGCAGCTTCGGGCATGGAGGTGAGCGCGTTCTTCACGTTCTGGGGTCTGTTCGCGCTCGTGAAGCCCGAGAGGCGCCTCACCGGCAGGGACTGGATGACGAAGATGCTCTCGGTGATGAACCCCGGCGCCACGAAGCGCGCGAAGCTGTCCCGGTACAACTTCGCGGGCATGGGGCCGTGGATGCTCGGCAAGGTGGCCGAGGACTACAAGACCCCCCACCCCACCGAGCTCCTGGAGCTCGCGCAGGACATGGGTGTGCGGCTCATCCCGTGCCAGATGACGATGGACCTCATGGGCATCACGAAGGACGACATGATCGACGGACTCGAGGAACCGATCGGGGCCGCAACCGCCCTCCTCGAGATGAAGGAGTCCGCGATCCAGCTCTTCATCTAGGAAGCATCCGGGCGCGCTCACGCGGCTGCGACGAGCGGGGTCCAAAGGTCGTAGCCCTCCCGTTCCGGGGAAATGCCTCTGCATGGCCATCGACCCCGAGGCCGAGCCTCCCGATAGCTAGCTGGACAAGGGAGGAACGAGATGCAGGCTGCGCGGGTGAACGGGTTCGGCGAACTGGAGACCCTCGAGCGGGTCCCGGAGGCGGTCCCCATCGAGCCGCTCGAGGCGACGCCGCCGGAGCCCGAGTACCCGCTCGTCCTCGTCGAGTGGCACGACGCGTGGTTCGACTACGACCAGGCCGGTCCCGGGGACTGTCGTCCCGACTACCTCGTCCGCACCGTCGGGTTCCTCGTCGGCGAGACACCGAGGATCATCTCGCTCGCGCAGGAGATCCTGCCCGACGACGACGGCTTCCGGGCCGTGACGCACATCCCGGTCGCGATCATCGAGCGCGTCCTTCCGCTCGCGGCCTCCTCCTGACGGGAGCGACACCGATCTGAACGAGCCCTGACCTGCTACGTCCCGGTTTCAGAGAAGTGCATGTAGTCCTTCATCGATGACCAATCCCCGCCCCATTTCCAGCCGATCGCAGCGAAGGCCCGGACCACGATGTCGCCCGCATGGATCATCCCGGGCAGGTCGAGCGTGCGGTCCCGGTAGATCTTCGCGGCCTTGTCCCTGACCCGCCCGTCGAGCGACACCTCCGGATTCTGGAGCGGGTTCACGTCGACGGCGAGCCCGTACGAATGCTGGGACAACGTCTGCGTGGGGCCGCTCGTCGTGATGGCCGGCCGGCAGTTGAACGAGGCGGTCACGCTCCGGTGCTGGCTCGGGTCGTCGTGCTTGGGCTTGTACTCCGTGGCGAGCGCCACCTGTTTCAAGGGGAAGCGGGCTTCGAAGAGCTGATGGAACACCGACAGGACGTCCTGGGCGACCGTGGCGTTCACCACCATCGGTCCGCGCTTGATCTCGCCGTCGAAACCGACGTAGTTGAAGCGCAACAACCGCAGATCCAAGATCGGGACCGGGCATCCCGGCTTCCAGGTCGCTCCCCGCATCTCGCCGGCGACCGCCCGAGGGATCGTCGAGATGCGTCCAGCGAAGTGTGTGCGGATCGGCTCGGACGTCGACAGCGGCTGCGTCGGCGCGACCGCCGATGGTGTGGTGGCACCCGGGAGCGGTGGAGGCATGGACCTCTCGGAGCCTGCCGGAGCGCCGGCACAGGCGGCCGCAACCAGGACCGAGAGCAACGATGTCGCGACGCTGCGCCTCGAGAGCGCTCCTTGGTCTCTCACCGTGACCGAACCTCGCTCATGATCTCCGAGTCTGCCACGCGATCTCTCGACCGCACGACGGGTCTCAGGCCGAAACGGTTCCCGCGTCGAAGACGATGACACGGCGGGCGCCCCGAGCGTCTCGGAGCGCGTCCATCGCTCGATTGACGTCGTCCAGGCCGATGCGTTCCTCGATCAGCCGGCCGATGGGGAGCCGTCCGTCCAGGTAGAGCTGGGCGTAGAGCGGGAAGTCGCGAGCGCCGACGCTCCACCCGTACAGCGAGCCCACGATCTGCTTGCTGCGGTCGACGAGCCCGAAGATCTCGAACGATGCGCGGTCGCCCGTCGCGGGCAGGCCCACGAGCACTACCGTGCCTCCAGCACCGACGGACGAGATGGCCAGCTCCGCCGCGGCGGATGCCCCGGCCGTCTCGAACGTGAAGTCCGCTCCGCCGCCGGTCAGCCGATCGATCTGGCGGAGGGCCCGATCGCGGTCGGCGCCCGAGACCGCGTGCGAGGCGCCGATGTCGAGGGCGAGGTCGAGTTTGCCGGGGTCGAGATCGACCGCGACGATCGGGTTCGCCCCTCGCATCGCCGCGCCCATCACGGCTGACAGACCGACGCCCCCCAGGCCGATGACCGCTGCCGACGCCCCCGCGGGCAACCTCGCGGTGTTCACGACTGCTCCGATCCCGGTGCTCACGCAACACCCGATGAGCGCGGCGACCTCGGGCGGCGTCCCCTCGGGCAGGGCGACCGCCGCCTGGGCGGGGACCACCGTCCGCTCACCGAAGGTCCCGATCGACAGGTACGCGCGGACGTCCAAAGACTCGGACGTGTGCATCCTGGTCGTCCCGTCCATCTGGAGATGCTCGGCCGAGCGGCTACCTGTGCAGAGCCACTCGCGACCCTCGGCGCATCGTCGGCACGCCCGGCACGGGTAGTACCAGTTGAGCGCCACCAGTTGCCCGAGGCCCAACCCGGTCACGCCTTCCCCCAGGGTCTCGACCACACCGGCGCCCTCGTGGCCGAGCACGATCGGGTAGATCGGCCGCTCGCCCCAATCGCCGTCTGCCCGGTGGACGTCCGAGTGGCACACACCGCTCGCCAGCATGCGGACGGCAACCTCACCCGCCTTCGGCGGGTCGAGCTCCAGCTCCTCGATCCGCAGCGGTTCCTTGAGCCCGTGGAGGACGGCGGCTCGCATGGGGGAGGAATCCTAGGCGTTCGAGCAGCTCAGAGACGGTTCGTGACACTAATTAGCTTTCCTAAGTATCATGGAAGCATGACGACCTTCACGATCGACACGACCGAGCTCGCCTCCCGCTTGCGCCTGGGGGTCACCCGCCTGGCCCGCCGGCTCCGGCGCGAGGCCGAGCCCGGGATCACGCAATCGCAGCTCTCGGCCCTGGCCACGATCGACCGTCATGGCCCGATGACCATCGGCGAGCTCTCGGCGGTCGAGCAGGTCCAACCGCCCAGCATGACGAAGATCGTCGCCGCGCTCGTGGACGCCGATCTCATCGACCGTGAGATCGACCCCGATGACCGGCGGATATCGTGGCTGCGTGCCAAGCCGGACGGCGTGAAGCTCCTGCAGCGCAGTCGAAAGCGGAAGGAAGCGTTCCTCGCGAAGCGGATGCGCTCGCTCGAGCCTCGTCAATTGGCCGTGCTCGAGGAAGCCACCGAGATCCTCGAGCAGATCGTGGAGGGCGACCGGTGACCAAGGTCGGGCTCGCGGTCCATCGCACGTTCCACTCCTTGCACACCAGGAACTTCCGCCTGTTCTTCCTCGGCCAGGCGGTATCGGTCACGGGGACGTGGATGCAAGCCGTGGCGGCGGCGTGGCTGGTGCTGCAGCTCACGGGCAGCGGGGTGGCGCTCGGGATCGAGACGGCGCTGACGTTCGCGCCGATCCTGTTCATCGGCGGCTGGGCCGGCGGGATGGCCGACCGGCACGACAAGCGCAGGATCTTGATCGCGACGCAGATCGCATTCGCCGTGCTCGCGCTCGCGCTCTGGGGAACGGTCGCGACCGGCGTGGTCGAGCTGTGGATGGTGTACGCGTTGTCGTTCCTCCAGGGCGTCGTGACCGCCGTGGACACCCCGACCCGCCAGAGCTTCTACGTCGAGATGGTCGGTCCGAAGGACCTGACGAACGCCGTGAGCCTGAACAGCGCCGTGATGACCGGGACGCGGATCATCGGCCCGGCGCTCGCGGGGGTGCTCATCGCTGGGGTGGGCCTCGCGTGGTGCTTCTTCCTGAACGGCGTCTCGTACATCGCGGTGATCGGCGGGCTGTACGCGATGCGCGTGCGCGACCTGCACCGGCGCGAGGCGCCGAGCGACGGTGGCCGGTTCCGCGAGGGACTGCGGTACGTGTGGTCCACTCCCGAGCTGCGCTCGCCGCTTCTGCTCATGGCAGTGTTGTTCACGTTCTCGTTCAACTTCTCAGTCCTGCTGCCGCTCCTCGCGGAGGGGACGTTCCACGGCGACGCCGGCACGTATGGCTTGCTGCTCTCGCTGATGGGCGCCGGTTCGCTCGTCGGGGCGCTCGCGATGGCACGGCGCAACACCCCCAGCCCGAAGCGCTTGGCCCTGTGGGCGATCGGCTTCGGTCTCGTGTCGGCGCTCAGCGCCATGGCGCCCACCCTGGACGCGGAGATGGTGGTACTCGTACCGCTCGGCCTGGTCGCGATCGCCTTCATGATCACGGCGAACTCGACGTTGCAGCTCACCTCCCGTCCTGAGATGCGCGGCCGCGTGATGGCGTTGTACTCGGTGGTGTTCCTGGGTGGAACGCCGATCGGGGCGCCCATCGCGGGATTCATCGGGGAGCACCTTGGACCGAGGGTGGGGATCGCGCTCGGCGCGCTGACGGCGGTCGCCGCGGGCTCGATCGGGCTCCGGGCGCTCGGCCGGCTCGGGACACCGAGCGCGCTCGGTGCCGGTCCGGACGTGGTCGAGAGCCCGAAGGTCAACGCAGTGATCGAGCCCGACCTGGCGGTCGACGAAGCGCTCACCGCCTAGGGTGTATCTCCCCCGCGGGGATGTCGAGAACGGCGTGGCCGCTCCGACATGTCGGTGAGAGCAGCCCACCCGGGATGCCGGAGGGAGGGAGCAAGATGAGCCACCGAGGACCGTGTGCTCGACATCGCGTCCCAGATCGTCGCGTTCATCGAAGGGCCGGTCGAGGTGCGCCAGATCATGGACGCTCCGCCCGAGTACTGATTCCTAGGCCGGGTTCGCAACACCCGAGATGAGGAGGACCGTCATGCAGAGGATCACCCCATTCCTGTGGTTCGACGACCAGGCCGAAGAGGCCGCGGAGTTGTACGTCTCCGTGTTCACCGCGCGACGCACATCGGGGCCAAGCGCGGGCGAGTCGAAGATCTTGGACGTCTCCCGCTACGGCGAGGCGGGGCCGGGCACCCCGGGAACCGCGATGACCGTGGCGTTCGTGCTCGAGGGGTTGGAGTTCACGGCGCTGAACGGTGGTCCGAGCCACGAGTTCACGGAGGCCATCTCGTTCGTCGTGAACTGTGAGGGGCAGGAAGAGGTCGACGACCTATGGGCAGCGCTGTCGGAGGGCGGCGAGGAGGGGCCGTGCGGTTGGCTCAAGGACCGCTACGGGCTGTCCTGGCAGATCGTCCCGACGGTCCTGCCGAAACTGCTGACCGACCCCGATCCCCAGAAAGCCGGCCGGGTCATGAAGGCGATGCTCGAGATGAAGAAGATCGATATCGCCGAGCTGCAGCGGGCCGCGGACGCCGCGTAGGCGGGTCACACGCGGTGTCGTCGGTCGCGGGGGACGAGGTCGCCGCGCGCGAGTCGTATCGGCGTGCGGCGAAGATGACCGCGAGCCTTCCTGAGCAGCGGTACCTGTCGCTCCGCGCGGCCCGGCTGCGTTAGGGCTCGGTCGATCCTTCCCGCTCCAACCGCCACGTGGTCCCGTCGACGGGCTTCGAGACATCGATGACGGTGCCGTCTCGAAGCACCAGCCGGAAGCACGTGAGCCGAACGCCGTCGCGTTCCTCCAGCCAGGATCGTTCGACATCCACGGTCTCCTCCACGCCCCCCCACTCGACCGATCGCGGCCACTCCTCGGCCTTCGCGCCTTCGGAGAAGCGGATGACGATCTCAGGGGTACGCCCGATCCACCGGGGAAGGACCGGGCTCCACAGCAGGAACGCGATGCCGATGACTGCCACCGACCACCCCTCGCCGAAGGCCGGGAGCATGGGGATGGCGATGAGGGCGGCGACCACACGGGACAGGTTGTACGCGACGTCGTAGACGGCGAAGACCCGTCCGCGGTACCCGTCCGGGACGGCCTCCTGCACCAGCGTGTCGACGGGGATCTTCTTCCACGCGAAGGTGAGCCCGATCGCGAAGCTCGCGACGAGTACCGACACCCCCGTGATGTACAGCGACACCGCGATCAGGACGAGACCACCCGCGAAGAAGGCGCCTGCGACGATCTGCTCCTTGGAGAACCGCTCCTCGAGCGTGCCGACGGTGAGGATGCCGAGCAGGACCCCGAGACCGCCCGCGCCGATCAGGTTCGAGAACGAGCCGACGCCCTGCTGGAAGCGCTCTCGGAACACCACGAGCGAGAGCACGAGGACGATGCCCTGCCCCATCTGGTCGAGGGTGATCGAGACGATGGGCCCGATGGCCCTCGGCGTGTGGATCAGGTGCCCGATCCCGTCGGAGAACTCGCGCAGTACCCTGCGCGCCTCGTCGCGTACCGGCACTTCCGGAAGCTGGTGCGGTACGAGGGGAGATGTGATCCTGGTTGCGACGACGGACGCGAGCGTCCACATGACGCCGGCGGCGACGATCACCGGAACCGAGCCGGCCGCGTCCACCACTTTCCCCCCGACGAACACGCCCGCAAGCAAGGCCACCGTGCCCCCGACGGTCGCCATCGAATTCGCCATGAGCAGGTCCTCGGTCGGGACGAGACGCGGCACCACCGCGACGGCGGTGGCGAGGTAGAAGCGGTTCACCGAGAGCACTAGCAACGCTCCCGCGTAGAAGGCGACCGGCGCCCCGTGGGGGTCGAAGAGCACCAGCCACACGAGGCCCGCGCGGAGCCACGGCGCGATGACGAGGATCTTCCTGCGCGACCACCGGTCGATGAACACGCCCGTGAACGGCCCGATGATCGAGAACGGCAACGAGATCACCAGCGTCGCGACGGCGAAACCGACGGTGGTGCTTTGCCGGTCCGGCGAGAACACCACCGATGCCACGAGCGAGGCCTGGAACAACCCGTCGGCCGATTGGCTCACCAGCCTGATGGCGAAGAGCCGTCGGAAATCGCTGCTTCGAAGTGCATCTCGGGCGCGCCGACTGGCCGGTCTCACGCGAGAACGTTATAGCGGGCGATGAAGGGCTGCGGTTGCGCGGCCCCTATCCGACCGGCTTCTCGTTAAGCATCTGCGGGTTGAGCATCGAAGAACGCGGTCCAGTCGGCCGCCTTGCTCGCGCCGTTGCCGAGGATGAACTCCTCGACCATCTCTCGGGCGGCCTCGTCACTGAACTGCACCGGCGGGGACTTCATGAAGTACGCGCTCGGGCCGATGAGCGGTCCGGCCACGCCGCGGTCTTTCGCGAGCTTCGCGGCGCGGAGCGCGTCGATCACGATCCCGGCCGAGTTCGGCGAGTCCCACACCTCGAGCTTGAGCTCGACCGTCAGCGGCACGTCGCCGAAGGCCTGGCCCTCGAGCCGGATCTGCGCCCACTTGCGGTCCTCGAGCCACGGCACGTAGTCCGACGGCCCGATGTGGATGTCCTTGTTGTTGAGCGACTTCCGCAGCTGCGATTGCACGGACTGTGTCTTGGACTGCTTCTTCGAGACGAGACGCTCACGCTCAAGCATGTTCATGAAGTCCATGTTGCCGCCGAAGTTCAGCTGGTACGTGCGGTTGAGCTTCACGCCACGATCCTCGAACAGCTTCGCGAGCACCCTGTGAACGATGGTGGCTCCGACCTGGCTCTTGACGTCGTCGCCCACGATCGGCACGCCCGCCTCGACGAAGCGACGCGCCCACGCCGGGTCGGATGCGATGAAGACCGGCAAGCAGTTCACGAATGCAACGTCGGCGTCGATCGCGCACTGCGCGTAGAACTTCGCCGCCTGCTCGGAGCCGACGGGTAGATAGCACACGAGCACGTCGGCCTCGGAGTCGCGGAGCACCTGGGTCACGTCGACCTCCGGCTGATCGGACTCCTCGACGGTCTCGCGGTAGTACTTGCCGAGCCCGTCGAGCGTGCGGCCGCGCTGCACGGTGATACCGGTCGGGGCAACATCCGCGAACCGGATCGTGTTGTTCGGCTCCGACAAGATGGCCTCGGCCACGTCGGTGCCCACCTTCTTCGCGTCCACGTCCAGCGCCGCGACGAGCTCGATATCGCGGATGTGGTAGCCGCCGAACTCCACGTGCATCAGGCCCGGGACGGTGTCCTCGGGGGCGGCGTCCTTGTAGTACTCGAGCCCTTGGATGAGCGACGAGGCGCAGTTGCCCACGCCGACGATCGCGAGACGGACCTTACTCATGAGGCGCGCTCCTTTCTGCGAAGCGCACGTGTCTCCCGGCGCTTCGTTCCCCCTCTGGTCGGTGCGGGCTGGCGACGCTCCGCCGCGATGAGGCCGTTCAGCCAGTCGATGTCCTGCTCGGTCGTGTCGCGGCCGTGCTGCATGAGAGAAAGCGTGTACGTGTCGAAGCCGCCGCCGGTCGCGGCGAGGGAGGTCTGGATCGTGGACAGGCGCTCTTCCAGGAACGCCCTGCGGCGCTCGAGCAAGCGGATCCGCGTGTCGGGGGCGAGGTACTTGAAGAAGGCGAGTCGCACGCGGAAGCGGTTGTCCTCGGTGGAGGTGTCGTGGCCGGCGTCCTCGAGGAGCTGCAGGAACACCTGCTCGCCCTTCTCGGTGATGCGGTACACGTTCTTGCGGCGGCCGACCTCTTGCTCGTCGAAGACCTGCTCGACGGCGCCGTCCTTCTCGAGGCGTCGAAGCGACGGGTAGAGCGAGCCGTAGGAGACGCGCCAGAACCCGCCCAGCGTGTCGGTGAGCCGTTTCGAGAGCTGATATCCGTGCATCGACCGCTCTTTCAGCAGGCCGAGGATCGCGAGCTCGAGCATCCGATGGTGCCTTTCTATAGCGTTCCGATATAGCGGTCGTATGTATCGACCCGATATATCTAACCGCTACCTGGTGGCGGCGTCAACCCGGGCTCGAGCCACCGGCGCGGGCACGGGATGGCGTCCGGACGCCAGCGCCAGGCACGCGGCGGCCGCTCCGAGCACCCCGCATCCTACCCATAGCACGTCCGGGTTTCTCGCGTACACGCTGGTGCCGAGCACCGGTCCCACCATCCAGGCGATCCCGTACATCGACCCGAAAGCAGACTGGTAGCGGCCGCGAGCGTGCTCCGGGGCCCGGTCCGCGGCGATGGCCGAGGTCATCGGGGACTCGATCATCTCGCCCGCGGTCCAGATGAGGATCATCGCCACGAGCCCGGGGAGCGCGTGCGCGAACAGCAGTGAGAAGAACCCGAGTCCGATGAGCAGCTCGCCGAGGGCGACCATCGTCGTGCGCGTGTGCCGCTGCGTCCAGGCGATGACCGGCAGCTCGATGAGCACCACGATCATGCCGTTGAGCGCCTGGAGGAATCCGTAGGTCGACGGCCCGAATCCCACGTCGCGCACATGGAGCGGGAGCGTCGACACGTTCTGCGAGTAGACGATGCCCGAGACGAGCACGGCGCCGAGGAACAGCAGAAACCCCCTGTCCTCGAGGATCGCGTGCCGGGCCTTCTGGAGGTGCTGCTCCTCGCGAGCCTTCGTGCGGACGCCGTGGGGCAACGCGACGAGCGAGATCACGCCGAACGTGGCCGACGTCGCTGCGTCGCCCCAGAAGAGCCAGCTGAAGTTGTGCTCCGCGAGCAGACCGCCGAGGGCCAGCCCGCACGCCCAGCCGATGTTCACCGCCAGTCGGTAGAGGGTGAACGCGGTCACGCGCTGTTCGCTCGGCAGCAGGTCCGCGATGAGCGCGCCGGAGGCCGGCCGGTAGAGCTCACCGAACAGCGCGATGGCGAACATCAGCGGATAGATGGCGGCGAGGCTCGAGGCGCGCCAGAGCGTGAGCGTGAAGGCCGCCCCGGCGAGCATCGAGAGCGCGATGGTGTTCCGGCGTCCCAGGCGGTCCGCGAGGAGTCCTCCCGCGCCCTGCGCGATGAGGCCGCCCAGCCCGTAACAGGCGATCGCGAGGCCCGCCTGCGGCGGTGAGTATCCGCGTCGCGTCAGGTACAGCGTGATGAAGGGCAACACGAAGGTACCGAGTCGGTTCACGAACGAGCCGACGAACAAGATCCACGCTTCGCGCGGCATCGCGCGGAGGTTCTGGCGCAGGCTGGTGCGGGGCTCGCTCACGGGAGCGGCCAGCTTACGACGGCAGGCGCACCAACCTCGGCTCGCCGGCGCGGGACGGACACCACGTCGCGAGCGCCTCGCTGGACGAGGTCACGGTGGCGGCGGCCACGGTCAACGTCACCTCGATCGGTCCGTCGAGGCTGCGCCCGCACCAATCCGCGAGGGCCCACGCCGCGGTGACCGGGTGGCGTGCCGGCAGGTACCCGGGAAGGTAACCCTCGGTGAGGACGAGATGGCGCCCCCCGACGTCGATCGGTCGGCCGTGGACGTCGGCGAACACGAGGTGCACCACCTCGTGGACCCGGCAGGCTTCGACGCCGCGTTTCGTGATGGGCATCGAGATCCCGACCTCGAGGGACCCGAGAGGCTGGCCGGCTGCGATGGGGCCGAACCGCAGCTGGTCCGGTCGACAGATCGGCAAGGTGCTCGGGTCTCGGGAGAGCCACGGCGCCGGCGGGCGCGGGATGTCGGAGCGAGGCGTGAACCGCACCGCGATCGCGGTGAGATCGGTGATCGGTCGGGCGCTCTCGGATCGTGGATCGGTGAAGAGCGAGATCGGAGCGGCGTTCTCGCCCCGTTCGCGGGGCACGATGAACACGTAGCCGGGCGCAACCTGAGGTGGACGCGTGACCTTCGTGCACGTTCCGAGGTTCGGGGCGACCTGGAAGCGCACGTAGGAGAACCGGACGGTCGGCGTGCTGAGCTGAAGCGTGGGCCCACACGCGGCGAACGCCGTCGAGCCCGCGATGACCCGTGTGCCGTCCGGGAGGTCGGGCGTGAACGCGTTCAGTCGCGCACCGGCCTTCACGACGGGGTCCGTGACGCGCAGCCGCGGGCCCTGCTCGAGCAGGATGCGTCCGCTCGTCACGTCCGTGACGCTCCAGATCCCGTTCGGCCCGGCGCGCGCGAGCCGCTTCAAGATCACCTCTTGGTCGAACGCGGCACCGCTCGGCGGGCACCCGTTCGCATCGCAGAGCCAGACGCGGGCGATCTCGATGCCGGAGTCGAGCCGCCAGCGCTGGTCGCGGACGACGCGCGAGCCGTCCCAGCCGAGCACTTGGCTCGCGAACCGTTGCGCCGTGGCTTGAGCATCGATCCGCCAGTCGAGCGCGGCAGAGCCCTCGTCGACAGAGGTTTGCGCCTGCATCGCGGCCGAGAGCGTCTGCTCAGGCCACAGGGCGGCAAACCGGAGGGCGGTCACGACCGATGGAGTGGGCGCCGACCGGCCCGGGGGCCCCGTGCACGCGGGAAGGAGCCCGATCGTCATCGCCACTGCGATGAACGTCCGACGAGCCCTCATCGACGACACCTCCGCGTGTTGCTCCGAAGGACACTACCCCCAGATCCATCAGTGGCGCGACGGACTATCGCCGGTAGTCGGTGGCGTACGGTGGCGGCTCGAGGCCGGGTGAGAGCTGGGGGTCGGGATCGGGTGCGCCCGGCTCGAGGTGCATCGGGACGACGCCCGCCCATACCGCGAGCTCGTAATCCTCGGGCTCGTCCTTCGGCGGACCGGTCCGTACCTTCGCGGAAGCTTCGTTCAGACCGATCGCCAAGATCGTGGTCTGGTTCAGCTCGCGCTCGTTCGGCATGCGAGCGTCGTTCGAGCGGCCATGGACGACGTGGTCGACCAGCGCCCTCTGCGCGGCGAACTTCTCCTCGGCATCGGTCACCGGCCGTGCCTTCCCGTACACCACCACCGAGCGGTAGTTCATCGAATGATGGAACGCGCTCCGGGCGAGCACTAGGCCGTCGATCAGCGTGACCTCGACGCAGATCTCCGCGTCGGTGCGGGCCGCACGGAGCGTGCGGCTGGCGTTCGAGCCGTGGATGTACAAGGTGTCACCGATGCGAGCGTGGATCGTGGGGATCACGCGCGGGTGACCGTCCACGATGTGGCCGACGTGGCAGATGAGCGCTTCGTCCAAGATCGCGTCGATCACCTCGCGCTCGTAGATCCCGCGCTCCGGGAGCCGGTGGACCTGCGTGCGTTCGCTCGGCGCATCGGTCGGCACGAGATGATGGTAACGGGAACCTCCGGCGTGGCGAGGAACTACCGGAAAGGGCCGGGCTGGCCGCCGCCCGGTTGGTTGCGCAGGAAGCGCTCGATCTCGGACGCCAGGTCCTCGCCCGAGGGGAGCTGCTCGTCGGTCTGTGCGTCTTCCAGCCGAGCGACGTAGGTCCGCGAATCCTCATCGGCCTCGACCGCCGCATCCAGGCGTTGACGCTGCGCCATCGCATCATCCGGCAGTGTCCCGAGCGGGATCTCGACGCCGAGATGGCGCCCGACGTGCTCGAGCAGCGAGATCGTCGCAGCGGCGAACGGCCCGCCGACGTAGTGGGGCACCTGCGCGAAGAATCCGACCGCCGGAAGGCCGGTCGCGGCGACCGCGAGCTCGAGCGTGCTGAGCGCCGCAGCCGGCACCCGCAGCAGCCCGTCGGGGCCCTGCGTCTCCTCGTGATGGAGCAACCCTGACCTGGACGCCGTCGCGAGGATCGGGACGGGCCGAGTGTGGGGAACCGCGGCGGGGATCGAGCCGATGCTCACCCACTCGACCACACCCAGCCGCTGGGCGATCTCGACGAGGTCCTGGCCGAGCTCGCGCCACCGGAAGTCGGGCTCGGGGCCGGAGAACACCAGGACGTCTCGGTTCCCGAAACGGTTCTTCGCCACGCTGAGCTCGGGCCAGGTGAGCTCGGTGAGCGTGCCGTCGACGATGTCGAGCACGGGCCGCCGAGACCGATAGTCGTACAGAGCGTCCTGATCGAACGTGGCGAAGATGTCCCCGCCGGAGGCCATGTGCGCGGCCGCGGCCGTCGATGCCCCGGCTCCGTCGATCCATCCGTCGAACGCCGCGACGATCACCGGCGCGAGGAGCGGCTCCGACGGCTCGGACAGCACGAACAGGGGCATCGCCCCAGGATAGTTGTCCATCAGTAGAACCGGGCGGATGGAGCGGCCCTGTAAGGTCCGACGATGGCGCCCGAGCTGCCCGTGGGTGAGCCGGTGGACGGCATCGATGCGCAGCCGCCCTCGCGTGGACCCCTGGAAGGGCGGTTCGTGGCGCTCGAGCCTCTCGAGCCGCCGCGGCACGCGGAGCCGCTGTGGCGAGCCGCCCACGACGGGACGCCCGAAGCGAGGCGCCTGTGGACGTACATGCCCTACGGACCGTTCGAAAGCGTCCCCGAGATGCGGTCGTGGTTGGAAGGAGTCGCGGGGTCGACCGACCCGATGTTCTTCACGGTGCTTGCGGGCGAGGAGCGTATGCCCATCGGCATGGCGAGCTACCTCAACGTGGACACGGCGATGCGGCACATCGAGCTCGGTCACATCTGGTTCGCGCCCCGCGCGCAGCGGTCCGAGGCAAACACCGAGACGGCGTACCTGATGATGCGCGAGGCGTTCGAGCGGCTCCGCTACCGGCGCGTCGAGTGGAAGTGCGATGCCCTGAACGCCCGGTCGCGAGCCGCAGCCCTGCGTCTCGGCTTCACGTTCGAGGGCGTGTTCCGGCGGCACATGATCGTAAAGAGCCGCAACCGCGACACTGCGTGGTTCTCGGTCATCGACGCCGAGTGGCCCGGGGTCCGCTCGGCCCTCGAGCGGTGGCTGGCGAACGAGCCGGGGGCTCGTCCGTCGCTCGGGTCACTGCGCGATGCGGAGGGTTGATCAGCCGCCGTTGATCACGCCGAGGAACGTGTCGTCCCACGTCTCTTGCTCGGTGGGCGACAGCACGCGGTAAGGGTGGATCTGGTCGGTCATGTCGGACGTCGGGAAGATCAATGGGCTATCGGCGATGTCCTTGAACCCCGTGCTCTTCAGGACGTCCTGCGCCTCCGGGACCGGGGGGATCGCGCCGATCCAACTCGTCATCATCGCGGCGATCTCGGGCTTGAAGACGAAGTCCATATAGGTGATGGCGTCGAGCGGATGCTCGGACCCTTGGGGGATGGAGAAGTAGTCGGTCCATTGAACCAGCCCTTCCTTCGGGACCGCGAACTTCATGTCCGGATAGCCGCTGATGTTCGACTGGTGGATGTCGGGTGACCACGCCATCGAGAGCGCGAGGTCGCCCGACTGCAGGTCGCCGATGTACCCCTGGCCGTAGTACTTGCGCACGATGCCCTTGTCTCGCTGCTCTCGGAGCAGGTCCGCGGCGGCATTCCAGTCCGACGGGGTCGAATCCGACGGCTCGACACCCATGCCGAGCAGCGTGAGGTTCGGCATGTCCTCCGTGTCTCCGAACATGCCGACCTTGCCCTCGAACGCCGGGTCGAACAGATCCATGATGCTCGTGATCTCGCGCCCGGTCTGGTCCGGGTTGTAACCGATCCCGGTCATGCCCGACGCGAACGGCAGCCCGTGACGGTGGTTCGGGTCGAACGACGGATCCTTGAAGATATCGGCGGCGTGCGCGTTGAAGTTCAGTAGGAGCGAGTCATCGAGCGGGATGACGTAGTCCAGAGCGATCATGAGGGGGAACCACCGCGGGTACCCCATCACGATCACGTCGAAGCCGGTCGACTGTCCGGCCGCGATCACCGGCTTGATCTTCGCGAAGAACGATGCGTAGTCGTCGATGACCTCGAGGTAGTCGACCGTGATGCCGGTCTCCTTCGTGAACCGATCGAGCGAGGGATGGACGGTCTCGCCGTTGACCCTTGCCTTGTCCATGTAGAAGGGCCAGTTCGCGAAGGTGAACTGGCCGGTTTGCTTCTGCGCGCTCCAATCGAAGGCACCGGATGGGGCCGGGCTGCCGTTACTGCACGCGGCCAGCACGGAGGCGAGCGAGATCCCCGCGACCCCGACGCCCGCGCTCCGCAGGAGCCGCCGGCGCGTGAGGATCCGCGACCTCCCGAAACCAGGCCCCGAGGGAACGATCGGCGGATCGGGCACGGGCGTTGTCATGGTGTCCCCCTCTTCGACGTCACGTGTCCCAAAGATCGAGCGGCAGGGCGTTCAAGACCTCGGCGCCGTTCGAGCCTACGTGGATCATCTGTTCTAGCACGATGCCTCCGATCCCGGGGATCGCGATCCCCGGCTCGATGCACAGCACCATGCCGGCCTCGAGCAGCATGTCACCGTGCGCGAGCCCGATCGGCATCTCGTGCTGAGCCGCCCCCGCTCCGTGCGGCATGTAGTACCCCCAGAAGGCATCGCCGTATCCTGCGTCGGCGATCGTCGACCGGGCCGCGAGCTGCACGCTGCTCACGCTTGCCCCCGGACGGGCGGTCGCGGTCGCCGCCCGCACGCCTGCGGCGACCGCATCGAGCATCCGCCGCTGTTCACGGTCGGGGCCGCCGATGACGACCGCTCGGCACATGTCCCCGTGGTAGCCGCTCACGCGCGCGCCGCAATCCAGTACGACGATGTCGTGCGCCGCGGGCCGGCGTCCGGTCGGCAGGAACGTGGTGAGGGCGGTCCGGGGACCGCTGCCGACGATCGTCGTGAACGAGATCTCGGCCCCGGCGAATCGGATGGCGGACTCGGCGCACGCCGCGATCTCGACCTCCGTGGCGCCACCTCGAGCTCCTTCGATCCCCGCCCGCATCCCGAGGTCCGTCACCCGAGCCGCCTCGCGCATGAAGCCGAGCTCGAGCGGCGACTTTACCGTACGTTGGCGCTCGGTCAGCGACGTGGCGTCGACCAGCTCGTAGCCCCCCAGGTCCGCGGCAAGGCCCAGGTACACCGGAGCCGGGAACACGGCCAGCCCGCTGATCCCGACCCGGTCGCCGGGTCTCGCGTGCGCGCGAACGAGCTTCCCGAGCAGCCCTGCCGGAGCCCGGTCGAAGGCGACCGTTCCGGCGAACGCCTCGTCGCGAGCGCGCTCCTCGTCCCACTCGGCGTCGGTGACAAGCGTCGTCTCGCCGTGGGGCGGCACGAAGACGTAGGACATCTCCTCGTCGATGCACGACCAACGCGCCAGGTACCAAAGGTCGGCCGGCGCGTAATCCCTGTGCGCCCCGAAGCAGATCAGCGCGGCGAGCCGCTGCTCGGCCATGAGTGCTTGGAGACGCTCGATCCGTCCTGCGATCTCCCGGTTGGGGATGACGTCCGACGGGTGCACGATCAAGCGCTCCTCGCCCGCTTGTTGGGTGCGACGTCTTCCTCGCGCAGCTCCCACTCGTATCCGAACTTCGAGATATCGAGGACGGTGGAGGTGTCGACCTCCGTGATCCCTTCGATCGCGCGGATCTCGTCCGACAGGAATCGGAGCAACTCCTCCTCCGACAGGAAGATGGATTCGCAGATGATGTCGTACGCCCCCGAGCACACGCCGACATACCGGACCGGATGCAGGTCGCGGAGGGCAGACGCGACATCAAGGAGTGCCCCTGGTGTGCACCGGATACCGAGCCAGACGTTCATTCGGTAGCCGATCTTGTCCGGCTCAACCACGGGCATGATCCGCAGTGCCCCCGACTGAACGAGCCGGCCGAGTCGGTTCCGCGCCGTTCCCTCACTCACGCTGAGCCGCGTGGCGAGCTCGGCGTAGCTCATCCGTCCGTCGATCTTCAGGCTCGCGATGAGCTGGCGGTCGATCGAGTCAAGCGACACGGACAGACCCCCTCAGGTTTCCGGTTTCGCTACGCGATGGTAACTCTTTCTGTCGTGTTCGGGAAGAGGGACTTCACTCGGTTACGGGTTCCGCAAACACGAACTCGCAGGGTTGCTGGTTCGGGAAACACGGCGGCTCGTGAGGGCGAGCCGAACTCGGAGCCGGAGGACGCGCGGCTAGGCCGGAGCCCGGGACTTCCCGTGCTCCTGGCCCGAGGCCGAGGGGTCGTTCGCCGCGCCGCTCGCGTGTGCGTTCCCAGAGGGGTCCTGCACGGCATGTGAGGCATCGGACTTCCCATGGGCGCCGTTCGGTGCCGGCTGTGAGGGATTGGCGGGATGGGCGGCGGGAGGCGACGGCTTGTCGTTCTGACCCGCTTGGCTGCGGCCGCCGCTCGCTGCGGTGCTGATCCCCGCACCCTTGTCGACGCCCGTCGCGTCGGTGGTGGTGGCGATCTTCGAGATCTCCTCGCCCGAGCTCGCGGGGTGCCCATCCGACGTTGGAACCGAGATGCCGACCTTCGCGAGCACCTTCGATGCGGCGTCCTGCAAGGGAGCCGGCAGGGCTCCGGCTGCCGCCAGCCCGGTCGTTGCGATGAGCGTGCCGACGAGGACGAGCGACGCGACCTTTGCCCGGAAGAACCTCGATCGCTCGGACCACCTTTGACCCGAAGCAGGGGTGGGCGTCTTTGATCCCCGAGGAGCCGGGCGGAGCGCGAGCTCGGTGAGGGCGGCCTCGACGGCCACCGTCTGCATCGAGAGCTCGGCGGGCGACGGGGGGAGCGAGAGCGCGCGGACCATATCGACGACGGCCACGTACTCGGCCGGAACCTCCTGGGGCCCGAGCAGACCATCGAGCAGATGATCGACGGTCCTCTCGTCGAGCATCAGATCACCCGTCGGACGGACTGTGGGATCGTCCGACGTGCTCATCGCGTGATCGCTTCCTCGGTCCGCTCGGTGGCTTGCGTCGCTAGGCGACGGAGCGCGCTCTGCTGGAGCGCGCGCACCGTTCCGGGTTGCTTGTCCATGATCTTCGCGATCTCCGCGACGGGGAGACCACCGACGGCCCGCAGCAGGACCACCTCGGCTTGCTCGGGAGGCAAGGTGGCGATGCGTTCGAGCGCCGCCTGCGTGGCGAGCTGCGTCATCGCCTTCTCCTCGATGGCACCTCCGCGAGCACGCTCGTCGAGCGAGCGCCTCGGAGGCCCGGACCGACGCGCGCGGCGGCGGCGCAGATCGATCATGCGCCTGCGCGCGATCGTGAAGGCCCATGCCCGCAAGCCGACTTCGTCCCCCTCGAAGCGATCGAGCCCCGTGGAGATGTCGAGCCACGCGTCCGAGGCGACGTCCTCTGCATCCGAGGGCTCGAGGACGCGCAGGTACCGGACGATCCTCGGATACAGGTTCCGAAACAGCTCGCCGAGCGCCCAACCTTGCCCGTCCCGGGCAGCCTGAATCGTGCGTTCGAAATCCTCGATGGGTCCCATCCCTCAAGGGGTATCGGTCGAACATCGGCCGAACAGAAGCCGCGATCCGAAGACGCTCGGGCCGCCGTCCTGCCCTCGAGGAAGCCGGAGGGAACCACCCCGGGGTTCGTGGGGTCATCCCATCGGAACGAAGGGAGGAGGCCGTCATGGCAGCTCGGCTCACCCATCAAGGTTCGTGGCTCGCCGCGGGTTTCGTCCTGGTGATGACGCTCGCTCTTGTGCCCGGCGTCGCCCAGGCGAGCGGTGGCGGCGGGTGCGGACAGGCCGTGACCGACCGCACCGGCACGCAGGTGCAGATCTCGGGGTTCTGCTTCGGGCCGACCATCACCCGCGTGAATCCCAGCGCCGAGGTCACGTTCACGAACCTCGACCCGGTTCCCCACTCGATCCTCGGTGCGAACGGGTCGTGGGGGGGATACGACGCATTGAAGAGGCACCAGCCGGTGACCTACCGTTTCTCGGAACCCGGCGTGTACCCGTACGTGTGCACGTTCCACATCGGCATGGTGGGCGTGGTGGTCGTCGGCGACGGGATCGGAGGTGCGATCGACACCACGACCAAGGACGGACCCGTTACGCAGGTCGAGGGCTCTTCGCCTGTCGCGAACGTCGTCGCGGTTCAACCGGCCGCCGCGCCTGTTGGCGACCCTGGTGCATGGCCGGCGGTTGCGCTCGCGGCGTTCGGGTTGGTCGTGGTGGTGGCCGGAGGCTTCCTCGTCGCCCGTCGGCGACGGGGGTCGGTAGCCTGACCGTGTGAGCCGCGTCCTCACGTTTCTCGTCCTGTGCGCAGCCTTTGCGGGGGCGTGCTCGACGGGGGGCGATGCAGGCTTCGACACGACGTCGCCACCGAGCCCGTCGAACACCGGCGTCACCCCGAGCCCTCCGAACCTCGCCGCGGCGCGGGTCGGCCTGAAGCAGATCGCGGTGCTCGAGCAGCCCCTTGCCATGGCCGTACGCCCGGGCGACCCCGCCCTCTATGTCGCCGAGAAACCGGGACGCGTCGTCGCCCTGCGTGGGACCGCCGAGCCGGAGGTCGTGCTCGATATCTCGGACGAGGTCTCGCTCGGCGGCGAACAGGGGCTGCTCGGGCTCGCTTTCTCACCCGACGGCGACTTCCTGTACGTCGACTACACGGACACGACCGGCGACACGCACATCTCGGAGTTCGAGGTACACCACGGCGAGATCGATGCTTCGACGGAGCGCCTGGTCCTCTTCGTCAACCAACCGTTCTCGAACCATAACGGTGGACAGCTCGTGTTCGGACCGGACGGGGACCTCTACATCGGGCTCGGCGACGGCGGCAGCGCAGGCGATCCGATGGACAACGGGCAGTCGCTCCAGACGCTGCTGGGAAAGATCCTGCGCATCTCGCCTCGTCCCGCCGAGGGCGATCCGTACACGATCCCGGACGGCAACCCCTTCGCCGACGGCGCGGCTCGCGAGATCTGGGACTACGGCCTGCGGAACCCCTGGCGCTTTTCGTTCGACCGGCTGACCGGCGATCTGTGGATCGGCGACGTCGGCCAGAACGCCTGGGAGGAGGTCGACTTCGCGGCCGCGGGGTCGACGAGCGGCCTGAATTTCGGATGGAACCTGTTCGAGGGCACGCACCCGTTCGAACCTGGTGCCGCGGCGCAGACGGTGCCGCCCGTCTACGAATACCCCCACAACGGAAGCACGTGCGTGGTCACGGGCGGCTATGTCTACCGAGGCCAGGAGATCCCGGCGCTCGAGGGCGCCTACGTCTTCGGGGATTTCTGCCTCGGCCGACTCGAGGCGCTCCGGCAGCTCGACGGTCAGGACCCGCAGGTCGTGGATCTCGGGCCGGTCGTCGAGAACCTCGCGTCGTTCGGCGAGGACGCGAACGGCGAGCTCTACGCGCTCTCGCTCTCGGGTCCGGTGTACCGGCTGGTGGCGGTCACGTCTTAGCGCGTTCCCTCGACTCGATGACCTGTCGGTGGCGATGTGTCTGAACTCAACCCGACCGGCGCGCCCCGCGGTGGGATCGCGCAACCGTGAGACCATCGGAAACGATGCAGATCGGTATCTACACGTTCGCGGAGCGCTCGCCCGACCCGGTCACGGGCGAGGTGATCGATCACGCGCAGCGACTGCACAACCTGATGGAAGAGGTCGAGCTCGCCGATCAGGTGGGTCTCGACGTCTTCGGCGTCGGCGAGCACCACCGTCCCGACTTCGTCGTTTCGGCGCCCGCGGTCGTGCTGGCCGCCGCCGCCGAGCGCACGACCACGATCCGGCTGACGAGCGCCGTGTCCGTCATCAGCTCGGCTGATCCCGTCCGCGTGTTCCAGGACTTCGCGACGCTCGACCTGCTCTCGGGCGGCCGGGCCGAGATCATGGCCGGCCGCGGCTCGTTCGTCGAGTCGTTCCCGCTGTTCGGGTTCGACCTCGAGCACTACGACGAGCTCTTCGCCGAGAAGCTCGGGCTGTTGCTGAAGCTACGCGAGTCCGAGCGGGTCACGTGGTCGGGAAGGTTCCGCGCGTCGATCGATGACCTCGGTGTGTACCCGCGGCCGCTGCAGGACCTCCTCCCGATCTGGATCGCCGTGGGCGGCAATCCCGAGTCGGCGATCCGCGCCGGGACGCTCGGCTTGCCGATGGCGCTCGCGATCATCGGCGGCATGCCGAAGCGGTTCGCTCCGTTCGCGAAGCTGCATCGCCAAGCGGCGCTGCGTTCCGGCCATGACCCGGCGCCGGCACTCAGCATCAACTCGCACGGATTCATCGCGGAGACATCGCAGCGAGCGCTCGACGAGTCGTTCCCCTCGGTCGCGGCCACGATGAACCGCATCGGCCGCGAGCGCGGCTGGTCTCCGATGGGGCGAGCCGAGTACGACCAGGCCGCCACGCTGCACGGCGCCAACTTCGTCGGCAGTCCGCAGCAGGTGATCGAGAAGATCTTGTTCCAGTACGAGATCTTCCACCACGATCGGTTCCTCGTGCAGTTCAGCGTGGGAACGATGCCGCATGACAAGATCATGCGGTCGATCGAGCTGCTCGGCACCGAAGTCGCGCCGGCCGTTCGCGAGGAAGTTGAGCGTCGACGTCAGACGGATCCGTCTGCCGCCCACTCGGCCGAACGATCGGTCGAGGGTTAGCGATCGGATCGGCGTTCGGCGGCCTGGGCGCTGAGACGTTCTGCCAGCACGCGCATCACGGCGAGCGCCACATCGGGCCGTTCGCGGATCATGCTCTCGAACTCGCGCTGTCCGATCCGAAGGGTCCGTACGTCACCGTCGGCGACGAGCGAGGCCATCCTCGGGGAGCGGGTGATGATCGACATCTCCCCGACGACGTCGCCGGGGCCGCGACGGGCGACCGGGGTCGAGCCGGCGTCTCCACGCACCACGGCGACCGTGCCGGTGAGGACGACGTGTAACTCGTCGCCGAGCTCGCCCTCACCCGCGATGACGTCACCGACCGCGTAGGTGCGCTCCTCCGCGATGCCCGCCACACGCTGCAGGTCCGCGGGCGAGAGCTCAGTGAAGAGCGGAACCTTTCGCAGCTCGAGGACGCGTTCCATCGGCGACATCGATGTCCGAGAGCGAGCCACAGCGTCTCCTTGTCGTCCGGTGGTACGTACGAGCTCGACGCACGAGACGATGAGCGGATCGGGGTCGTGCGCGATGTCCTCGAGCCAATCGTCCCGCTCGTTCGCCGGAGCGCCCGCAGCTTCCCACAACACGAGGAGCGGACGAGCGAGCGATCGGTGCTCGGTCGTCTCGAAGGTCTCCAGGGCATTCGCGAGCTGTGCGGGGTCCGTCCCTCCCAGGTTGTCCAGCGCGGCTCGCATCGCGTCTCGTTCCTCGCTGATGAGCGCCAGCGCGGCGAGCGCGGCGAGAGCGTGTGAGCGACCTCGGTCGACCAGCGCGGCCCGGAGCAGCTCCGATGCGTCACCGCCCGATGGGATCGAGGCCGCGAGCGCACGATCCGTGGTCGCGAGCCGACCGTGTGCCTGCGCCGAGCCGAGGAGCGTCGAGGTGTGGCTGCGAAGGTCGAGATCTATGAGGACATCGAACGCCACGCGACGCACCGAGTCGTCTCCGTGCTCCAAGGCCTCGATCGCCGCAGGGACCGCCGACCCCGGTGCCGACGATGCCAGCGCTCGCAGCGCCTGCGCCCGCACCGCCGCGGAGTCATCTTCGAGCAGCGGGCGAACGAGGGCGAGCACGTCCTCGGGCGCGGCGGATCCCATCTGCCGCACCGCGAGGACACGCACCTCCGGATCCTCGTTGGACAGGAACCTGCGTAGGCCGTCGAGGGCCTCGTCTCGCGACGGTCCGCTCAGGAGCGCCGCGCAGGCCGCGGCGGCGACCGTGGGGTTCACGTCCTCGACCAGGTCCCGTAGTCGGGAGGTGACGGCCGTGTCATCCGACGACACCTCGTCGAGCGCCTGGACGGCGGACAGGCGAACCGCGGCATCGTCGTCCGCGAGCCCGCGCTCGAGGATGGGGAGGTCGATCGGTCCGGCGAGGCCCAGTCCTCGGATCGCGTTCGCCCGCACGACCCCGTCCTCGTCCCGCGTCCGCTCGACGAGCACGGTCTGCACCCGCGCATCCTCGGTGTCGGCCGAGACCATCTCGACGGCGAGGCGTCGGACGCGAGGATCGGGGTCACCCGACGCGTCGAGCGCGAGCCCGAGCGCCTGGCCGTCGCGACGGACGACCAAGGGAGCGGCTCGGAGCGCGCCTCCCTCGAACACGCTCGGCCGACCGGCGCGCAGCGCGTCGACGAGCGCGCCGGTGTACGAGCGTCGCATCTTCCACGCGACCACGATCGTGATCGCCGAGACGCCGAGCCCGATGCTCGAGAGCTGCCGGGTGCTCAACGCCTGCTGTCCGACCAGCGCGATGATCCCTGCGATCAGGGTTCCCACCTGCGTCGGACCGCCGTTCAGGAAGGCTCGGACCTGATCGCGCCGGGTTTCAGGCACGACGTTCGTGAGCGTCTCCCACGCCGGGGAGCACACACCCTGGAGCCAGAGGTTCACGCCGAAGCGGACGGACATCAGCGTCACCAAGGACGAGCTCGCGAGCAGGATGCCGAACGAGCCCGCGTACAGGATCGGCAGCACGAGCACCATGGCTGCTGCTCCGAACCAGCCGAGCAGCCGGTTGGTCACGAACACCGACACGAAGAACGCGACCGCCGTGACGCTCGCCCAGAAGATGCCGAGGAACCCCGCGAGCTGCTCGGGATCGGGGTATCGGATCGTGGCCGCCTGGGCGAAGGGAAGGTAGAGGGAATAGAACAGGACTGAGAAGAGCACGCCGGCGGCCGTCATCCATACGAGCAACGGTGAACGCCGCACGTACGAAAACGCCTGCCCGATGTCTCGCAGCGCGGACTGCGGACGGCGGCGGAGACGACCGCGCTTGGCCTTCGCGGTGCGGCGGACGCCGAGCGCCGCGGCGCACAGGACGGCTCCAGCGAGCAGCGCGGACGCCCACACGAGCAGGAGGTTCTCGGCGCCGATCGTCGCCGCGAGCGGTCGCGTCGAGAACCCGCCGACGACGGCACCGAGGATGCCGCCGGCGCCGAACAGCGGGAACAGTCGCTTCGCGGCCCGAGTATCGGTGACCAGACCCGCCGAGCCCCACATGAACACGGCCTGCAGAAGCTGTGCGACGGTGACCGTCAGCCACAGGGTCGGATAGATCCACGTGGGATCCGTCGCGAGGATCGCGCGCTCGGCCAGCACCACGGCCGCGATGAGGACGGGGATCACCACGTAGGCGCGGCGACGATCGAAGCGGGCGAGCGAGCCCGTGAGTGCGAGCATCGCGATCAGTCCGGTCGCACCTTGCCCGAGGTACATCGCGGGGAGCGAGCCGGTGCCGATGCGGTCGAAAAACAGCGCGTTGATGCCGCTCTCGGCGATCGTCATCCCGGCGGACATCGCGAACATCAACGCGACCACCAGGCCGACGGCTCGACGCTCCTGCGGTTGCACCCGGAGCACCCGCGTGATCGCCGTCATGCGTGTCCAACCCTCACGTCGACCGGGGACGCTACGGACCGCCCGACATCGTGAGGACGAGCGCGTCGATCGGATGGCCCTTCAGCGACACGTGCCGTCGTTCGATTCCGTCCTGAGGGATCGCCGCCGCTGCCGCCGCCTCGTCCGTGACCAAGACCTCGCCGATGGCCGCCTGTGATGCGAGATGCGCAGCGATGTTGACGGGGTCGCCGAGCGCCGTGAAGTCGCTCGCGCCGTGTGAACCCACGATCCCGACGAACGCCGAACCGGTGTGCACGCCCGCTCCGAGCGGAACCCACGGGCCGTCGGCTGAGTCGTGACCCGTCGCGCGGAGCAGCTCGTCCGCCGCCTCCACCGCCCTTCGAGCGTGCTCCGGTCCTGCCAGGAAGGGAAGGAACAGTCCGACCACCTCGTCGCCCACGAACTTCTCGATGATCGCGTCGGCGTCGATCAGGACCTCGCTGGAAGCCTTGTAGAAGCGGTTCATCAGGCGGGTGAAGTCCCACACGGGCATCTGCCGCGCCAACTTGCTCGAGCCGCGAACGTCAGCGAACAGCATCGACACCTCGACCTCGGCTCCGCTGACCTCGCCATCCTCGGATGAGGGGCACATCTTCGCGTGCAATTGCAGACCGTCGAAGCATCGCCCGCAGATCTTGGGCTGCTTATCCCACGGCGAGAAGCCGTATCGCCGGAGCAACCGTCCACCCGGGCCGGCGAACGGGGCGGAGCAGAGCTTGCACCTCGGGTTCGAGGGGATGAATCGGAGTGGGCTCTTATCCTGCAGGTGCGGATGCGTTCCACTGAGGAAGTCGTGCCACTCCTGTTCCGGGGTCATCTCTGACGTGGCCATCCTCGGGGAAGCCTACGTCCTGCCTACCGGCGCCGCATCCGCCGAAGGTCATGCCGCCGGGATCTGTTGGAGCGCTTGCCTATCGTTCTGCCAGCGTTCGTTCGAGTGGTGTCGGGAACCGTGTCTTGATCCGCACGTCGCCGAGCCAGTCCCGGAGCCGGTCGCGCTCGGCGTCGATCGCCTTCCGGGCTGTCGCGTCCACGGACTCGAGGAGTTCGACGACCACCTTCCCGCCCGGCGTCTGTGCCCAACCTCCGACCACGTGACCGTTCGCCCAGACGGTCGGTCCCGCGTTGCCGTTGCGGTCGAACAGCGCCGATGCATGATCGCCGAGGTACCACGCGCGCTCCTTCCACCCCATTATCGTCGTGTCGAGCCCTGGGAGGAGCGCGACCCAGCGATCGGCCTTGCTGACTCTCCTGGTGTCGTCGGGCAGCACATAGCCGATGCCCTCGTCCAGCTCGACCTCCTCGGCACCGATGGCCTCGAGGGTCGTCGCGGCGAGTCTCGCGGTCCACCCTGTCCACCACCGGATATCCGTCGAGGTCGCCGGCCCGAACGTCCGGAGCCAGCGGCCGAGCAATCCGACGCAAGCCTCGTCGTGGTCGATCGGCGACAACGGGCCGCCCAGCCACGTCTCGGTCGGCGCCCAGCGGTACTGACCCGAGGTCCAGCCGCCGAGCGGGCGCGCCCGCACGATGCGCCCTTGCGTCGCGAGCAGGAAAAGCACGCGGGTCGAGACACCCATCGTCCCCGCCCACGTCTTGCCCTCGCCGAAGCTGAGCCTGACGCCGAGCTCCGGAACGTCCTTCGTGAGCTCCCGGGCGGTGGCCTCGCCTCTGGCGACGAGCTCCTCGAGGGTCTTCGCCGCGACCCGGTCAAGCCATCGCGCTCCCTTTCCAGCCGGCGCGATCCCCTGCTCCTCCAGCATCTGAACGAGGCGCTTGCGTTCGCCGGGCACGAGGGCCTTCGTGCACGCCTCATCCATCACCGCGGCCAGGCCGCGAGGGACGACGAACAGGGTGCGCCGCATCCCCAGCATCCGGACGAGCGACCGACGCTCGTAGAGCGAGTCTTCGAGGTGGGCCGGGACGAAGTCGTCGACCCTCGCCCACGCGGTGAGGAAGACGCTCGCGGGATCGCTCGAGTGCAGACCCACGATCTCGGCGGCGACCGCTTCTACCGACGCAGCGGGGCGAGCCAGCTGATGGCGCAGCCCGAGCCGCGCCCGTCGCTCCTCGACCCCGATCTTCCGCACGACACGCCAACCTACCGTGCGCTGATGGCTGTCAATTCGTCGGGAACCGGGCGACGCCGAACCAGCCTGCTCCGGTATCGGTGCTCGCGAGCAACTGCGACGAGCCGTTCCCGCGCCTCGTGATCGCGAACCCGTTCGCATCGGAAACGAACCACAGGTCGGCGACGAAGACGTTGCCTACGGAGCCGATGTCGTGCCAGGTCTTTCCGCCGTCGGTCGTGTGGAACAGGTCGGCGAAGGCGGCGTGCCATCGCCATCCTCGGCCGTCGTCGAGGAAGCGATATCCGATCGGTTCGGGGGCGAGCCCGTGGAACTCACGCGTCCACGTGGTGCCGCCGTCGGTCGTCTTCCATACGACCTGGAGCCTCGAGCCGGCAGCGGCGTCCCCACCGCAGACCACCCATCCATCGGCGACCGAGGTGCGGTTGACGAAGAGGGCGTCGCGCGCGGCGTGGCGGCACGGTTGGGAGGCCGCGGCCCATGTGGCGCCGCCATCGGATGATGCCATGACGCGCGACGACACGGTGGTGCGCCGGATGGCCCATCCATCCACGGAGGTGGCGAAGCTGGGATCCGAGACGCTGGCATGGGGAATGCTCGACCACGTCGTCCCTCCGTCACCGCTGTGCTCGAGTCGCTTCCCAACGAGCGCCCATGCATCCAGGCCGCCCGGCACGACGGTCACGCTGCTCACCGAAGCGGGTCCGAACGTGGTCGGCGAGCTCCAGGTGTGGCCTCCGTCCGCGGTCGTCGAGATCGCGGACGTTCGACGCTTTGCGCAGGTCCGGCAGACGATCGTGCCCGCGACGATGCCGTGATCCACGTCGAAGAACGCCAGCGAGCTCGGCTGGAACCCGCTCGCCACGGGGTTCGGCTGCATGTCGGGCGTCCGGGCCAGCGCGATCGAGCCCGGTGAGCCGATCAGACCGAGCGCCATCGCGATCGTGATCGCGGTCGTGAGCGCGGAGCGACGTTGCAGGTGCATGGCGAAACCTCCTAGCCGTCGGTCTCGTACCATTCGGCGCGGGCGCGTGATGGTTTCCAGCCTCCGCCTGGAACTCCGTCAGACGGTCGGGAGCGCGAACTGCATCGTCGTGCCGTGCCCCGGTTCGCTCTCGGCGGAGATCGAGCCGCCGTGCGCCTCGACGAGCGCTTTGGCGATCGCGAGGCCGAGCCCGGCGCCACCCGAGTCCGCGGTCTTCACGAACCGGTCGAACACATGCGGGAGCTCGCCGGCGGCGATCCCGGACCCTGTGTCGCCCACGGCGAACGCCACGGCCTCGCTCGAGCGTTCCGCCGAGACGGTCACCGAGCCGCCGGACGGCGTATGTCGCAGAGCGTTCGTGAGCAGATTCGACAGCACCTCGCCGATCCTCACGGGATCGACGTCAAGCTCGGGGAGTTCGGCCCCCAACTGCCCTTCGAGCCGAACGTTCGCCTCCGCGGCCCGGAGCCGGAACGCCGAGACGGCGTCCTCGACCAGGTGGGCCGGATGGACGCGCTCCCGGTGCAACCGCAGGGCCCCGGCCTCGGCGGTCGACAGCGTCTGAAGGTCGTCGAGGAGCCTTGCCATCACGACGGTCTCCTCGAGCATCGGCTCGAGATGCGCTCGATCACCGGGGTAGAGGCCATCCAAGATCCCCTCGGCGTTGCCGCGGATCACCGAGAGCGGCGTCCGGAGCTCGTGCGCCACATCGGCGAGGAGGTTGCGCCGCAACTCCTCACTCGCGGAGAGCCGTGCGGTCATCGCGTTGAAGGAGCGCGCGAGCCGGCGCATCTCGGGTGGGCCCCGCTCCTCGACGCGGGCTGAGTAATCGCCGCCGGCGACTCGGTCGGCCGCATCCATGACATCGCCGACCGGTCCCGCCATCCGCCGCACGGAGCGGGCCACAGCAAGGATGGCGAGAACGAGCACGACGAGGATGATCGGCGCAAGCGCGCGGCGGTTTCCGGGTCCGAGCCCGCTGGAGAGCGCGCGGAACACCAACGCGCTCGCCAGCACCAGGAGGATGAAGAAGAGGGTCGCGGCCACGACGATCCGCCGAACGAAGTGCCGGCGCATCCCCGGCCAGCCGCCGGGACCGGTGGGCGGGAAGGGCTCGTCTTCCGGCCACCACGGCGGCCGGAACCCCGGGCGGTGCCCCTGCCATCGCTCAGGCATCGGCGAATCGGTAGCCCACGCCGTGGACGGTGAGGATGTACCTCGGTCGCCCGGCCGACGGCTCGATCTTCTTGCGGATGTTCTTCACGTGTGCGTCGATCGCGCGCTCGTACGATTCGAACGCGACCCCGCGCACCGCGTCGAGGAGCTGCCCGCGCGTGAACACACGGCCGGGTTCCCGCACGAGCATCGCGAGCAGATCGAATTCGGTCGGCGTGAGCTCCACCGGCCGGTCGCCCACGCTCACGCGCATGCGGCGGAGGTCGACCTCGACGTCGGCGGCGCGGAGCACCTCGGCCCCGCCCACGTCGGCGGAGCTCGTGCGTCGCAACACCGCCCGGACCCGCGCGACGAGCTCCTTCGGGCTGAAGGGCTTCACGATGTAATCGTCGGCGCCGAGCTCCAGCCCGACGATCCGGTCGGCTTCGTCTCCCCGTGCCGTGAGCATCACGATGGGGACGTTCGAGCTCCGTCGGAGCTCACGGGCGACGTCGAGGCCGTCGCGGCCCGGCAGCCCGAGGTCCAAGACGACCAGGTCCGGCTTCGAGCCGCGAGCGCTCGCGAGCGCGGACTCGCCGTTCCCGGCCACGAGGACCTCGAACCCCGCATGCTCGAGGTAGTCGCGGACCAGGCGCGCGATCTTCATCTCGTCCTCCACGATCAGGATCGATTTCATCGCGTGTGCCACCCTTCTCGCGAAGCCTGACCAGACGGCCCGGCGGAAGCAAGCGCCTCCGCCGGGCCGTTGAACCGTGTGTCGATCAGGCGCTGGACGGCTCGCCGCCCGACCCCGGGTGATCGCCGGACGTCTGCTCGTGGAGACGCCGGTGCATCTCCTCGAACCGGCTCGAACCCTCGCCCCACGGGGCCGACCCCTTGTGCGGGTGATCGTGCCCACCCCAGCGTCGGCCCCAGAAGGCTGCGCGCAGCAGGCCGAACATGAGGAAGAAGAACAGCGGGAACAGGAAGATCCCGAACGGGAAGAACCCGTACCCGTATCCTGGCCCGACCACCCGGACGATCTGCCCGCCGGTCGCCGCCTGGGCGAGCCCGTGCGTGACACCCGCGTGGTACGCACCAACACCGATCGCGACCCCTGCCAGGATCACCAAGACCAGAGCCGCGATACCGAATCCCCGTCGCATCTCGTCCTCCTTTCGACGGAGTGCTTCGTTCGACTTCCATGCTGACCGGCACGTGTGAAGGATCCGTGAAGGAGGCGAGGAGGGTTTGCGCGCGAACGGGATCAGAGAGCTAGCGGCGGATGCGTCCGACGGTCGCGGAGCCGAGCACGATGAGCGCGATCGGGATCACGAGCAGCGTGAGTGCCCCGAGCGGTGCCACGGCGTTGTGCAACGAGGTCAACCACGCGATCCGCTGTCCCGAGTTCAACCGGTCGTAGCCGGCGGCTCCGATCGACTCGAGGAACGCCCCGGCGAGCGCTAACCACAGGAGGAGCATCAGGGGGACACGGAGCGACGCGGTTCTCTCGCGCGGCCTCCACCATCGGTCGAGCGCGAAGAACAGCACCAGCGCGACCACGCCGAAGATCAGATGGAAGACCCCGTGACCGCGTGCCTCGCCTTCGGCGACGAGCAGGGCGACGAGGAGCGCGAGTCCTCCGAGCGAGGCGCCCGCTACGATGCCGATGGTTCCCGCTCGGCCCGATCGAGGAATCGCCGCGGGGAGTCCGCGAACCGAAGGGACTCCCTCGCCATCGCGTGCACGGAATGCCCGAGCGCCGACGAGAGCGAGCGTTCCCACGACCACGAGGATCGCCGCCACCACGATCCCCGGGCCGGACGAGCCGATCAAGAAGAGGGCAGCTCCGATGGCGAAGCACAACACGCCGAGCGAGACGAGCAGGTTGGTCTTCGACATCGAGCCCCGTTCCACGCCGCCATCCTGCCCTGGGTGGACCATCCCTGGCACGGGCGATGCCACCCGTTCCGGACGCGTGGTAGTACCTGTACAGGGAACCGTTCGCTCCTGGGGTGCGTAGGAGATACGTGCGTAGGTCCGTGCTCGTTCCGTCGCTCGTGGTGCTCCTGGCGGGATGCTCGAGCGCTCCCGCGCCGACCGAGCCCACTCCCCAGCCTGCTCCGTCGAGCGTCGCCTCCGCCCGGGCGGGACCGCCGATCGATATCAGCGCTCTCCGGGGCCGGATCGTGTTCTCCGACGAGACGGACGACATCTGGACGATGCACGCCGACGGGACACACGTCCTCAAGATCACGTCAGCGCCGGCGATGGAGTTCGACCCGACGTGGTCCCCGGACGGGACGCGGATCGCCTACCGGCATCAGTCGGGAGATGACCAGACGACGGAGATCTTCGTGATGAGCGCCGACGGCTCCGAGCAGCGGAACCTGACGCGGAACGATGTGGCCGACTGGGGTCCCGATTGGTCACCGGATGGATCGTCGATCGCCTTCAACTCGGCCGTGGGCAACACCGGCTGGAGCGGGCTGTTCGGGTACGTGATGGCACCCGACGGATCGAAGCTTCGACGGTTGAGCATCCACTACGTGGAGTACCCGGCGTGGTCGCCCGACGGCTCTCGGATCGCGTTCATGGCCCAGGAGCCGAGCGCCTCCGGCGCCAACCCCGACTACAACGTGTACGTGATGAACGCCGACGGCACCGGCATCGAGCGGTTGACCGAGGCGCCCGGTGAAGATGGCTGGCCCGCGTGGTCGCCCGACGGCTCGCAGATCGTCTTCTCCTCGGCGCGGGATGACTGCTCGATCTCCGATGGGCCCGATTGCCGGTCGACCGGTGACATCGGTCCCTGGGCGGACGCGTGGATCATGGACGCCGACGGCTCGAACCAGCGACGCGCCACTTCTGAGTTCGGGCAGTTCTTCGCGTGGTCGCCGGACGGGTCGGCGATCCTCGTCGCCGGCGGCGGCGACCTGTACCTCATCCGCCCGGACGGAACCGGGATGACGCCGTTCCCGGTCGAGGGCGTTCCGCACCCGCTGTTCCCCGACTGGATCTCCTGACCAGGCCGTCAGCTCCCGGCACGGACGATCCGGACGTTGGTTGTGCCGGCGTCCGGTAGGAGGAACGCCGCGAGACGGGCTCCCTCCTCGGACACCTCCGCGCGATCGGCGCGAGTGAGCGTGCGGAAGGGCTCGATCTTCAGGATGGCTGCGGCCTTCTCGGGCTCCAGCCTCCACCTCGCAGCCGTGAAGCCGTCGACGAGCACCGTGCCCCACCCAACCTCGGTCCACAGCTTCGTCTCGGGCGAGATGATCCGGCTGCGATCGGCGTGGCCGAGGAGCACGTTGTCGTACTCAGGGAGCAAGCGCACCGGGGCTGGTTTCCGCGGGTCGGGCATCGGCGCGCCCGGCACATCGAAGAGCTCGCGGCCACTCTCGTCGCGGAAGGTGCGCAGGCGTGGACGCAGGCGCTCGAGCACCCCGCGCATCGCTTGCAGGCCCGACCAGGCTTGCACGTCCGCGGGCGTCGAGGGCCCGAACGCCGCGAGATACCGCAGGACGAGCCCATCCGGATCGCGCACGGGTTCCAGCGGCCGGCCGAGCCAGCGCTCGACGGTGGTGAACGCGGAATTCCCGGTCTGTCCCCAGATGCCGCGGGGGGTGACCTGGACGAGCGGCAGCAGGTACGTGATCGCGTAGGAGAGCGAGGCGGCGTCGTGGCCGGGCCAGCGCTCGGCCAGGAGCGGCCCGAGCTGGGCGCG
>JBDTYT010000002.1:0-63298 GCA_040005555.1 Actinomycetota bacterium
TCGCGATCTTCGACGCGACGTACACGGCGCAGGCGCGCGTCGACGCGGAGCTCACCAACGGCGCCGACGTGGCGGTCACCACCGCCGCGGCGAGCGGCCTGCCGAGCGGCATCGCCGCGACCGTATCGCGACTTCCCGGGGTCGCGGCCGTCCAGACGATGCAGCACCGCTTCGCGTACGTCGGCAACGACCTCCAGGACCTCTACGGCATCGACCCGGCGACGATCGGGACGGCAACCACGATGTCCGACGCCTTCTTCGCGGGCGGCAACGCGCAGGGCGTGCTCTCGACGATCGCGTCGCACCCGGACGGCGTGCTCGTCTCCGACGAGACCGTGCACGATTTCCAGCTGCATCCGGGCGACCTGCTCCGGTTGCGACTGCAGTCCGCGACCGACCAGCGCTACCACGTGGTCGAGTTCCATTACGTGGGGATCGCCCGCGAGTTCCCGACCGCCCCCCACGACTCGTTCCTGATCGCGAACGCGTCCTACGTCGCGCAGCAGACCGGAAACCCGGCACCGCAGACGCTGCTCGTGCGGACGAGCGGCTCACCGCCCGCGGTCGCGCAGAGCATCCGCACAGCGCTCGGACCGGCTTCGGGCGCCACCGTGCAGGACATCGTGACCCAGCAGAAGATCACGCTCTCGGGTCTCACGGCGATCGACCTCGCGGGCCTCACGCGGCTCGAGCTCGCGTTCGCGCTCGTGATGGCGGCGGCGGCGTCGGGGCTCGTACTCGCCCTCGGCTTGGCGGAGCGCCGCCGAACGTTCGCGATCGCGTCGGCGCTCGGCGCTCGCAAGCGCCAGCTCGCGGCGTTCGTGTGGAGCGAGGCGGCGTATGTCACCATCGGCGGACTGCTGTTCGGCGCCGTCGCCGGGTGGGGGTTGTCGTACGTGATCGT
Organism: Actinomycetota bacterium; assembly: GCA_040005555.1. GTDB lineage: Bacteria > Actinomycetota > UBA4738 > UBA4738 > HRBIN12 > JBDTYT01. The sequence continues at coordinate 905 of JBDTYT010000002.1, forward strand.
GAAGATCCTCACCGGCGTTTTCGATCCCCCGCCGGAGCACCTATCGATCCCGTGGGCGTATCTCAGCGTGCTCGCGGTCGCGACGGCCGTGGCCGTCGGCGCCGCCGGAGCCGGGATGCTGCGGGCCACCCGTCGCCCGGCCGTCGAGATCGTGCGGGATCTCTAGGATCGCCTGCGGTGCGGCCAGGGTCGTCGTCGCTGTGGAGATCGCCGCTCGGGTGCGTCGCGCTCGCCCTCGTAGCGGCGGGGTGTATCGCAGGATCGACGGCGGCGCCCTCAGCCCTCAACGAGCCCTCGACCCCCCCGACCCCATCGCCGGCCGCGACGACCCTGAGGATCCAGGGCAGCCCGTACTCGCTCCCGGCACCGGTCCAGCGGGAGGTGGCGGTCACGGACGGATCGACGGTGTACCTCGCCGGGGGCCTCAACACCTCCGATGCCTCGGTCGGGGGCGTGTTCTCGTTGGACACGCATACCGGCCGCGTCACGAGCCTCGGCTCGACACCGAGCGTCTTTCACGACGCCGCCGGGGCGATGATCGACGGGAAGCTCGTCATCTTCGGCGGTGGGTCCAGTTCGGGAACGGACACCGTTCAAGCGTTCGATCCGTCGACGAAGGCAACGTCCGTCATCGGGCACCTGCCCGTGGCGCTGTCGGACCTGTCGGCAGCCGTCGTCGGCGACTCGGTCTACCTCATCGGTGGTTTCGACGGGAACGAGCCTCGCGCTGAGATCTACACCACCGCCGACGGTCACACGTTCCACACCGTCGCGAGCCTGCCACAGGGGCTGCGTTATCCGGCAGTGACCGCCGTCGGGTCCACCATCGTGATCGCCGGTGGGCAGACCGCTACGGGCCGAAGCGACGAGGTCCTCGCCTTCGACACGACGACCAGCACGGTTCGGAAGGTGGGCAGCTTGACCGCGCCGGTGAGCGAGGCATCCGGGTTCACGCTCGGCGACACGGCGTATGTCGCGGGCGGTCGCGACGCCGGAGGTCACGCCGTGGCGACGGTCACGGCGATCGACCCCTCGACCGGGGAGATCAGCCTCGCAGGCCGGCTCCCTCGCCCCGTCGCCGACGCGCCCGCGGTGGCCGTGGGGGACGGGGCGCTCGTGATCGGCGGCTGGCGGGGCGCGGCCGTGCCCGATGTTCTCTCCGCCTCGCTCGTTCCCGTTCCGGCGACGGCGTCGTCGATCACGCCGTCGGCCGCGACTCCCGCCGATTCGCCGTCGACGGCCTCGACCCAGGTCCGTCCCTTCGCGGGACTCCTGCTGATCGCCGACCGCGGGAACGACCGTCTCCTCGTGATGAACGCGATGCAGCACGTCGTCTGGCGATATCCCTCGCCGAAGCTCCCGGCCCCGCCGTTCCGCTTCTACTACCCCGACGACGCGTTCTGGGTGCACGGCGGCAACGCGATCCTCGTGAACGAGGAGGAGAACCACACGCTGGCGCTCATCGCCTATCCGAGCGGGGAAACGTTGTGGACGCACGGGCAGGCGGGCGTGCCGGGCTCGGGCACCGGGCTCCTGCATCAACCCGACGACGTGTACCCGTACCCGGGGGGCGGCCTCGTCGTCGCCGATGCGCAGAACTGCCGTCTGCTGTTCTTCGACGCGGCCGGGCACCCGAGCCACCAGATCGGAACGACGGGCGTGTGTGAGCATCATCCGCCCGACACCATCGGCTACCCGAACGGGGATACGCCGCTCCCAGACGGTCACCTCCTGGTCTCGGAGCTGAACGGCGGCTGGATCGACGAACTGACTCCGACCGGGCGCGTCGTGTGGGCGCTGCAGCTCCAGGAAGCGACGACGCCATCCGATCCACAGCGACTCGCCGACGGTACCTACCTGGTGGCGAACTACGAGGATCCCGGTGGCGTCGTGCGGTTCGACAGCAGCGGCACGGTGCTGTGGTGGTACCACCCGGCGAGCGGCACGGGGGCACTCGACCACCCGAGCCTTGCCGTGCCCTTGCCGAACGGGCTCGTCGCGGTGGTGGATGACTACGACCACCGCGTCGTGATCATCGACCCCGTCACCGACACGATCGTGTGGCAATACGGGACCGGGGTCGCGGGAAGCGGCCGGGGCCAGCTCTCCTTCCCCGACGGGTTGGACCTGTTGCTGCCGGGCAACGTGATCCCGCTGCACATCGACTTCCCGAGCGCCGCGACGCATCCAGGGCTCCCATGAGACGACGGGCCGCCGCGCTCCTCGTCGTCGCCCTTCTCACCCTCACTGCCTGCGTACAAGGAAACGCCGGCATCCCGGCTGCGCGCACGCGGGCCGTCGCCACTGCGAGCCCCGCATCGAGGCGCGGATCCCCAGCACGCGCACGCCCCGACGTGGCGGAGGTGTGGGCCGGCATGGCGACCCGTCGATTGAGCCCGAGGGTCGCTGATGTTCCCTCGCGCGTGTACGTGCCGAACAACCGCTCGAACACGCTCACGGAGATCGATCCCGCGACCTACCATGTGATCCGCACGATCCGGGTGGGCTCGGGTCCGCAGCACGTCACGCCCTCCTGGGACCTGCGCCATCTGTACGTGGGCAACACGTACAGCAACACCCTCACCCAGATCGACCCGAGATCCGGACGAGTCGTCAGAACGATCTCGGTGCCCGATCCGTACAACCTGTACTTCACGCCGGACGGCTCGCTCGCGGTCGACGTCGCGGAGCGCCTCCAGCGGCTCTACTTCTTCGATCCGCACACGTGGAAGCCGCGCGGCAGCGTCGCGATCCCCTGGCCCGGCGCCGACCACCTCGATTTCTCCGAAGGTGGCGGTTACCTCTTGATCAGCACGGAGTTCGCAGGCGTCGTCGTCAAGGTGAATATCCGCAAGCGGCAGATCGTCGGCTCGGTCCACGTCGGCGGGAGCCCCGTGGACGTGAAACTCTCACCCGACGGCTCGGTCTTCTACGTCGCGAACCAGATCCGCGGCGGCGTATCCGTGATCGACCCGGTTCGCATGCGAGAGGTGCGCTTCATCCACACGGGCGCGGGGGCCCACGGGTTCTGCATCTCGCGCGACGCCGGCGAGCTCTACGTGAGCAACCGGCTCGCAGGCACGATCTCGGTGCTGAACTTCAGGAGCGGGAATCTCGAGCGGACGTGGCACGTCGGGGGCAGCCCCGACATGATGCAGGTCTCGGCCGACGGCCGCGAGCTCTGGGTCTCGAACCGCTACGACGGGACCGTCTCGGTGGTCGGCACGCGGACCGGGCACGTGATCCGGACGATCCACGTGGGGTCGGGCCCGCACGGCCTGACGCTGTTCCCGCAGCCCGGACGCTTCAGCATCGGTCACAACGGCGTGTACCGCTGACGCGCGCAGAGCGCCGCTCTCGGGAACAACCTCGTCGATCGTCTGAGAGACGCCTACAGCGGAACGTGCGACAGGACCATGATCCGCGGCTCGGTCATCTCCTCCATCGCGAAACGCAGGCCCTCCCGGCCGAAGCCTGAGTCCTTCGACCCTCCGTACGGCATCTGGTCCGCGCGGAACGCCGATTGGTCGTTGATGATGATCCCGCCGACCTCGAGCTCGCGGTGCGCCTGGAACGCGCGGTTGATGTCGTTCGTGAAGACCCCTGCCTGCAGCCCGAACTTCGAGTCGTTCACCCGCGCGAGGGCCTCCTCGAAGGTCTGGTACGGGCTGATCGTCACGACCGGTCCGAAGATCTCCTCGCGGCACACCTTCATCTCGGGCGTCACATCCGACAGCAGCGTGGGCGCGAAGAACGGCCCGTCGGCCGTGCCACCGGTGAGGATCTCGGCGCCTTGGGAGGCAGCTTCCTTCACCCACGAGTCGATCCGCTCGACCTCCGAGCGCTGGATCACAGGACCGACGTCCACGGTCGGGTCCATCGGATCGCCGACCTTGAGGCTCTCGACCTCCTTCACCAGGCGCGCGGCGAAGTCCTCGTACACCTCGGACTGCACGAGAACGCGCTGCACGCTGATGCAGCTCTGACCCGCCTGGTAGTAGCCGCCGAACGCGATCCGCTTCGCGGCGAGGTCCAGGTCGGCGTCCGCGTGCACGATCACACCGGCGTTGCCGCCCAGCTCGAGCGTGACCCGCTTCTTCGGGTCCAGGCCCTTCAGGTACCAACCGATGTCCGCCGAGCCGGTGAACGAGATCTTGCGGTAGCGATCGTCGCGCGCCATCTGATCGGCAACGCTCGAGCGCACCGGCAGCACCTGGTACATGCCTTTCGGCAAGTCCGTCTCGGCGAAGAATTCGGCCAGGCGGAGCGAGCCGATCGGCGTGGCGGAGGCGGGCTTCACCACGATCGGTGCGCCGACCCCGAGCGCGGGTGCGACCTTGTGGGCGACGAGGTTCAGCGGGAAGTTGAACGGCGTGATCCCGAGCACCGGCCCGATCGGGAACCGCCGCAGCAGCCCCACCCGCGAGCCGAGCGACGCCTCCGTATCCAGACGCATCATCTCGTCGTCGCCGTGGCGGATCACCTCGGAGGCCCACCGGAAGGTCGAGACGGCGCGCGTGGCCTCGACGGTCGCCCACTTGAGCGGCTTGCCCCCCTCACGGGCGATGAGCTCGGCGTTCTCACCGATCGTCTCGCCGAGCCGCTTCGAGACGTGGTCGAGGGCCTCCGATCGGGCGTGGATCGGCAGGTGCTGTGACTCCTTGAAGGTCTCGGCGGCGGTGGCGGCGGCCTCCTCGACGTCGGCCTCCGTGGGCACGCCGATCTCGGCGACGACGCTGTCGTCGAAAGGGCTCTTCACCTCGAAGGTCCCCCCGCCGGTTCGCCACTCGCCGTTCACCAGGAACGGGCGTACGGCCATCCTTCGCTCACTTCCTTCCGTTCACGGGCAGAGAGATCGAGACGCCGACTAGTCGAGCGCCGCCATCACGTGCTTGATCTGCGTGTAGTCCTCCAGCGAGTACATCGACATGTCCTTGCCGTACCCGCTCTCCTTGTACCCGCCGTGCGGCATCTCCGCGGTGATCATGAAGTGCGTATTGATCCACACCGCGCCGAACTGCAGACGCCGGGCGACCCGCAAGCCGCGGGCGCCGTCCTTCGTCCATACCGACGACGCGAGCCCGTACACGACGTCGTTCGCCCACGTCACGGCCTCGTCCTCATCGCTGAACCGCTGCACCGAGATGACCGGACCGAAGACCTCCTGCTGGACGATCTCGGACTTCTGGTCGACGTCGGCGACCACCGTGGGCTTGTAGTAGTAGCCCTTGCCCTTCACGTCGATCGCCTCACCACCGGTGAGGACCTTCCCGTACTCCTGCGCGCGGTCGACGAAGCCCGCCACGCTGTCACGCTGTCGGGCCGAGACGAGCGGTCCCATCTCGACCGACTCGTCCTCGAGCGAGCCGACCTTGATCGACTCGACGGCCGGGACCAGCTCGGAGAGCAGCTCGTCGTATACGCCGGAGCCGGCCACGACGCGACAGGACGCCGTGCAGTCCTGGCCGGTGTTCGTGTACCCGGCGAACTTCAGCGTCTCCACGAGCTTGCCGATGTCGGCGTCGTCGAACACCACGACCGGAGCCTTGCCCCCGAGCTCGAGATGCACCCGCTTCACGGTCTCGGCTCCGGCCGCCGCGATGAGCTTGCCGGTGGACGTGTCCCCCGTCACCGAGACGAGCCGGACAGCCGGGTGTCGGACCAGTTGGTCGCCGACCACCGAGCCGCGCCCGGTGATCACGTTGATGACTCCGGGCGGGAAGATGTCCGCCGACAGCTCAGCCAGACGCAGCGTCGACAGCGGCGTGATCTCGGCCGGCTTGATGATCGAGGTGTTGCCGGCGGCGAGCGCGGGGCCGAGCTTCCAGATCGCCATCATGAGCGGGTAGTTCCAGGGGCAGATGCCGGCCGTGACCCCGAGGGGCTCGCGCCGGATCATGCTCGTGAAGCCCCGCTCGTACTCGCCGCTGGACTTGCCCTCCTGCACCCGGGCCGCGCCGGCGAAGAACCGAAGGTTGTCGGTGATGAACGGGATATCTGCGGAGGCGACCGAGATCGGTTTGCCGACGTCGATCGACTCCAGGCGGGCGAGCTCGTCCGCGTCGGCGTCCATCGCGTCGGCGAGCTTCAGCATCATCGCCGAGCGCTCCTTCGGCGGTGTGTCGAACCAGATCTCGTCGTAGGCCTTCTGGGCCGCCGCGACCGCGCGGTCGGCGTCGTCCCTCGTCCCGACCTGAACCTGGGCGACGGCCTCCTCGCTCGCCGGGTTGATGTCGGGTTCCGTCTCACCGGTCGTCGAGTCGATCCACTCGCCGCCGATGAACTGCTGGTAGGTCTTCACCGCGGTGGCCAAGCCGACCTCCTTCTGCGTGGACCCGAACCCGGGTCGGGGATGTGAACGCTTCGAGCGCTTCCAGTATGCCCAAAGGAGGGGTCAAGGGGCTACTCGACGTTCCGGCGACCCCCGGGCCCCGTATTCGCCGGACCGTCCGTCCGGCTCAGCTTCCAGGAGCTGCCTCGCGCGCAGCGCCAGCCAGAACTCCATGCGATCGAAGCTCGAGGACAGGTCACGGCCCGTCAGCTCCTCGACCTTGCGCATCCGGTAGCGCAGCGTGTGACGGTGCACGTAGAGCTCGGCGGCGGCGGACTCCCATCGCGCGTTGTGCTGGAGGAAGGCGAGAAGCGACGCCTGGAGTTCGCCGCCATGGTCGCGGTCGTAGGTGTCGAGCGGCGCGAGCAGCGAATCGGCGAAGGCCCGCAGCGCGCCCGGGTCCGCCATCGACAGCAGCAGCCGGTAGGAGCCGAGATCTTCGAACCCCGCCGAGCCCCACCCCTCCAGCCGGCACACCTGCAGCGCGTAGGAGGCCTCGCGCAGGCTGCGGCCCACCTCGTGGGCGACCGCCGGCGATCCGGCGCCGGCGCGCACCTCGGTCCCGCCGAGGCGCTCGGCGACGGCCTTCCGCAGCTCGTCGATGTCGAGCCCGTGATCGGCGGGCAGGAGTGCGTGGATCCCGCCCTCGTGCCGCGAGATGAGGTACGCCCCCGAGGTTCGCGAGAGGTGATCCTCGGCCGCGTACGCGAGTTCCTCGGACGCCTCGCCTTCGAGCGAGACGACCATGACACGCGCGTCCTTCGCGAACCCGAACCGGGTCAGCCCCCGGACCGCCTCCGCCGCCGACAGCGAGCCGCTCCCGAGCGTGTCGAAGAGATCGCCCTGCAGCCGGCGCTCGGCGTCGGCCACGGCGCGCGACTTCGCGAGCTCGATCGCGAACAGGGACAGCGCGTGGCCCGCGACGATCCGATCGATCTGCGTGAGCGCCTCGGCCTTGCCCACCACGAGGAACGCCTCGACGCGTCCCTTCGCACCCACGGGTTGGATCCACATGTTGTGGCCCTCGTCGACGAGCGTGAGGCTGAACCCCGTCCCCTCGGGACGCGAGCGCTGGAGCTCGTCCCAGACGCGCTCCGCCCGTTCCTCGGCGGCAGGCGCCGTGGCCGCGAGCGGGATCCCGTGCAGATCGAGGAGCATCGCCCACCCTCCGCTGACCCTCGCGAGCGAGGCCGCGATCCCCTCGACACCGTCGCCGTCCAGGACGGCACGGGTGAGCGCGTGCTCGGCATCGACGGCGCGCTGGAGGCCTTCGTACTGCTCGGCGAGCAGCCTCGTGAACACGGCCTCGGTGATCGCGATGAACGGGACCGGGTAGGGCACCTCGAACAACGGGAACCTCGCGTGCTCCGCCGCCGTGACGAGCGCTTTCGGCACGCGCCGGTGCGAGAACCCCGACCCGAATCCCAGGCCCGCCAGCCCGGCGTCCGCGAGCCGGTGTACGTACGCCCGCTGCTTCGCTGGCGTCGAACCCACGCCCGCGCCCGTCGTGAGCAACAGCTCGCCGCCTTTCAGCCACGGCGTCGGGTCCTCGAGCTCGCTGCTGTGCACCCAGCGCACGGGCCGGTCCGCGGCCTCCCCTCCAGCCAGCAACCGGAGCGCGAGCCCCGGGACCGAGAGGATGTCGCGCACGGAAAGGGCCATTGACCCGATTGTACGGCTCGTACAAATGAAGCCTCCACCGCGGAGCCCGGACGCAGGAGACTGGACGGAAGGTACAAACGCCTTCGCGCGACTTGGTCCGGCGACCGCGTGACGGCGCGGTTGCGTGCGCGGACACTCGGGTGCAGCCTGGGGGCAGCGGTCGCCCTCGGCACCGAAGGAGGCAACGTGGACATCCCGCAGGAGCGCAAGGTCCTCACCGAGATCCCCGGTCCGAAGTCGCGCGAGTGGTTCGAGCGGCGCGCCTCGGCGGTCCCTCAAGGCGTCGCGAACATCCATCCGATCGTCACCGCGCGCGCGTCGGGCGCGATCATCGAAGACGTCGACGGCAACCGTCTCATCGATCTCGCCACCGGCATCTCGGTCCTGAACGTCGGACACACAGCGCCCGAGGTCGTCGCCGCCGCGCAGCGACAACTCGAGCTCGACACGCATTCATGCTTCCACGTGACGGCCAACGAGCCGTATATCGAGCTCGCGGAACGGCTCAACGCGCTCGCGCCGGGCGATGCCGCGAAGAAGACGATGTTCGCGAACTCGGGGGCCGAGGCCGTCGAGAACGCGGTGAAGATCGCTCGCAAGGCGACCGGTCGACAGGCCGTCGTGACGTTCGACCACGCGTTCCACGGTCGCACCTTGCTCGCGATGTCGCTCACGGCGAAGGTCATGCCGTACAAGCAGGGCATGGGCCCCTTCGCGCCCGAGATCTACCGTCTGCCCTTCGCGTACCCGTACCGCTGGCCGAGCGGCCCCGACGCGTGTGCACGTGAGGCCCTGGCCTACGCCACCGAGGAGATGCACAAGCACATCGGCGAGGAGAACATCGCCGCGGTGATCGTCGAGCCGATCCAGGGCGAGGGAGGGTTCGTCGTCCCCGCGCCGGGGTTCCTGAAGGGCCTCGCCGATTTCTGCGGGGCGAACGGCATCGTGTTCATCGCCGATGAGATCCAAAGCGGCATGGGCCGGGCCGGCCGCTGGTTCGCCATCGAGGACGAGGGCGTGGTGCCGGACCTCATCACGAGCGCGAAGTCCCTCGGCGGCGGTCTCCCGATCAGCGCCATCACCGGCCGCGCCGAGCTGATGGACGCTGTGCACGTCGGCGGTCTCGGCGGCACCTACGGCGGCAACCCAGTCGCCGCCGCCGCCGCGCTCGCCGTCGTGGACCTCATCGAGCGCGAGGGGCTGCTCGAGCGCTCGCGCGCGCTCGGCGCGAGGATCATGACGGCGTTGCGCGACATGCAGGGCCGGCACCCGGTGATCGGCGATGTCCGCGGCCGCGGCATGATGACGGCGATCGAGCTCGTCAAGGACCGCGCCACGAAGGAACCGATCGACGGCCCGACCGGGAACGCGATCGTGAAGCGGTGCCTCGAGAACGGCGTGGTGATCATCAAGGCGGGCACCTTCGACAACGTGATCCGCCTGCTCCCGCCCCTCACGATCGACGAGGCGCTGCTGGAGGAGGGCCTCGGCGTGCTCGACGAGGCGCTGGCTGCGGGGTAGACCCACGCGCCGGGCCGGGGTACCCGGCTTGCTACCTTCCCTTGATGGAGACCCCGCCCCCGCCGCTGCCGACGCGCGGCTCGCGGGCTCGAGGGGCCGTCCGCAAGGTCGCCGTCGACCTCTCGCCGCTTCGAGCGTCGCGCGACTTCCGCCGGCTGTGGTTCGGGCTCCTCGTCTCCGAGTTCGGGTACCAGTTCACGGTCGTCGCCACGCTCGTGCAGGTGTTCCGGCTCACGGGATCCGCGGCCGCGGTGGGACTCACCGGGCTCGTCGGCTTCGCCGGGCTCGTCGTCGGCACGCTCATCGCGAGCGCCTTCGTGGACGCGTACGACCGGCGCAAGACCCTCATCATCGCGCAGGTCGGGTTCATGATGGCCTCGGGCACGTTGCTGTTCGGGGCGGTGGCCGGACATCCTCCGCTCGGCCTCATCTACGGCGCTGTCGCGCTCACGGCCGGGCTCTCCTCCATCGACTCGCCCACACGTTCGGCGATGACACCGAGGTTGGTCGGACTCGAGCTGTTGCCTTCGGCGCTCGCGCTGAACCAGGTCGTGTGGAACGGGACGGCGCTCGCGGGACCGGCGTTGGCGGGCGTCGTGATCGCCCAGCGGAACGGGCTGCAGTGGGCGTACGCGATCGACCTCATCACGTACGTCGGCATGCTCGTGGCGGCGCTCGGCATACGCCCCGTCCTCCCCGAGGTGGACGAGCACACGAAGACGGGCTGGCGCGCGGTCCGGGAGGGATTCGCGTACCTCAAGGGCCGGCGCGTTCTGCAGTCGACGTTCGCGATCGACGTCGTCGCGATGGTGTTCGGCATGCCTCGCGCGCTGTTCCCCATCCTCATCGTCGCCCAGTTCCATCGCGGTCCGGCGGTCCTCGGGCTCTTGTTCGCCGCGCCTGCGTTCGGCGCGTTCATCGGAGCGCTCACGGGGGGATGGGTGGGACGCGTGCAGCATCAAGGCCGCGCCGTCATTTGTGCCGTGGTGGTGTGGGGCGCCGGCATCGCGGCCTTCGGGCTCGTCGGCGCGAACCTGTGGCTCGGGCTGTTCCTGCTCGCGGTGGCGGGAGCTGCCGACGTGATCTCGGCGGTGTTTCGGTCGACGATCCTGCAGCTCGCGGTGCCGGATTCGCTGCGAGGCCGGCTGTCGGGGATCCACATCCTCGTCGTGACGGGCGGGCCGCGGCTCGGCGACCTCGAGGCCGGGCTCGTTGCACAGGCGTTCTCGCCGACCGTCTCAGTGGTGTCCGGCGGCGTGTTGTGCATCCTCGGTGCGGGCGCGCTCGCACTGCTCGTACCGGCGTTCCGCAGGTACCACGCCGGTGGAACGGTCTGACCACCCTCCCGTCCACGAGACGACGTCCGTCTCGTCCAGGCAATTCCCTGATTGGGCGATCGGAATCGTCTTTCAGCCGCATCCCCGCGGTCCGAGCGCGCGAGCACGTCGATGAGCTCCGTCTATGCGGGAGTTTGAATTCGATCGCCTGGTCGACGCGTTCCGCGCGAAGTCCCCGGACGAGGGTCTCGACGTCGGCAGCGGGTCCGGTCGAGTCACCCGGCGTGGCGAGCGATGGACGCTCGCTCGATAGTCCAGGAGACCGACCGGGATGGCGTCTGGGGCCTACGTCGGAGTCACTTATGGAAGGTCGGGCGTCATCGGTGCCCTCGGTGCTCGGGTCCTTGAGCCGCTCACCGCCGACCAGGAGCGTTTTCTCAGATCACTTGGTCTTGCCCTCGGATACATCCTGCCTAGAGAGGCAGGGTTTGGGCCGCTCTTTGACCCAGAAACGTTGTTGCTCGCCTCCAGATTCGAGCCGCCCACCGATGACTGAAGCGATCCGTCGTTTCTGGAAGCCATAAGGCTTGCGGGCCGGCCGACGAACACAGCGATGTTCCAACGGCCGGAGACAGCTCGTTGATATTCGATGACTCGGCCGACCAACCGCTTGACCCCGGCGGCGGCTTGACATATGAGCAAGCCATGTCCCGGCCGGTCGGCATCGTCGAGCTCCGGGTGCTCGACGGCCCGAACCTGTTCTTCCCACGGCCCGCGATCAAGCTGACCCTCGCCGCGCCGGCGTGGCTCGAGATGTCCGAGGAGCGCTTCGCTCGAGCGCTCGAACGCGCGGGCTCGAGCGGACGCGCCGGGCGCCCCTGGTCCGAGCAACGACGCCGCGCGGTCGGTCGCCTCGGGACGATCATCACGCGGCAGCTCGCCGCCGCGAGCGACGTGCGGCTCGCGGTGCGCGCCCGACCCGGGCCCGAGCCGGACCAGATCGTGGTCGCGTTCCCGTGGCGCCACCGAGCCGCAGCCGAAGCGCTCGCTCGCCAGGTCCCGCGGACGCTCGAGGCGCTCCTGGACCTGCGACGCTCGCTCGACAAGCTCGTCCAGGAGGCGGGGGCCAAGCTCGCGAGGGTCAAGCCCGGCGAGGAGCCGAGCGTCCCCGAGCCGTCGATCCCGGTGATCTCGGTCACCGGGACCAACGGGAAGACCACGACCGTGCGCCTGCTCGCGCACATCGCGCGCATCGCGGGCCTGCATGTCGCCTACTCCTCGACCGACGGCGTGTACGTCGACGGCGAGCTCGTCGAGGAAGGCGACTATTCGGGGTTCGGCGGTGCCGCCACGGCGCTCGCGGCCGAGCCCGACATCGCGGTGCTCGAGACCGCTCGCGGTGGGATCTTGCTGCGCGGGATCGGCGTGTCGCACAACGACGTCGCGGTCGTCACCAACGTGTCCGAGGACCACCTCGGCCTCCACGGCATCGACACGATCGACCAGCTGGCCGAGGTGAAAGCCACGGTGACGAAGATCACCCGCCCTGAGGGATGGGACGTGCTGAACGCGGACGACCCGCGCGTGCTGGCGATGCGTCGCGGCGCGACGGGGCAGGCGTGGCTCTGCTCACTCCAGGCAGGTCATCCGGCGGTGCGCGACGTCGTGGCCGACGGTGGCCGGGGGATGACGGTGCTCGACGGGTGGATGACGATGCTCGACGGCTCGGATGCGCGTCCGATCGTGCCGCTCGTCGACGTCCCGGTCACCATCGCGGGGATCTCGAGCCACAACGTGTCGAACGCGATGCAAGCAGCGGCGGCCGCGCTCGGCGCCGGTCTGCCCGAACGGGCGGTCGTGAGGGGTTTGCGGACCTTCGTCTTGGATCCGGAGGGCAACCCGGGACGCGCCAACCTGTTCATCATCGACGGTCGCATCGTGATCATCGACTACGCTCACAACGAGGCGGGGATGACTGGCCTCATCGAGCTCTGCCACGGGCTCCGCCGCGCCGGCCGTGAGGTCTGGCTGGCGATCTGCACGGCCGGCGACCGAACCGACAAGATCCTCCACGATTTCGCGTATCGAGCGGCGCGCGGCGCGGACCACATCGCCGTCGCCGAACTGCTGCCGTACCTGCGCGGCCGAGATCGCGCCGACGTCGTCGACCGGCTCGGCGCCGGAGCGCGCGACGGCGGGGCCGAGGAGATCGACGTGTTCCCCGACGAGCTCGCCGCCCTCAAGCACATGCTTCGGAGCTCGCGTCGGGGCGACGTCGTCGCGGTGACGGCGCTCGCCATGCGGTTCGAGATCTTCGCGTGGCTCGAGGACGCCGGAGCCGCCCGACCGACGCCCGCCAGGATCCGGGCGATCGTCCGGAGCGTCCGCGGCTCGTAGCGACACGCGCTCAGGGACGAAGCCGAGCGTGCTCGACGCAGCGCACGGCCCAGGGGATGGCCTCGAGGCGTTCCTCCCCGATCGGTTCGCCGCCGACGTCGCATACCCCGTAGGTGCCCTCGTCGAGCTTCTCGAGCGCCCGCTCGACGTCTCGGAGCTTGGCCTGAAGATGCTTGGCCGCATCCACCTGCGTGATCCGTTCGACGGCTTGCGACGTGCCCTCGCCGACCCGCTTGCCGAACGAGACCGACGCCATCGGGTCGCGCGGCGTCGCGGTGATCTCGCCGATCTCGGCGCGGAGGGTGTCGCGCTCGGTCTCGAGCACACGCCGGACCTCCTCGAGGTCCACGGTCGTCACAGGACCATGAGGTCGGGATCGCCGCCCACGGCCTCGAGCTTGCGACCGTCGCCGTCCTCGGACGCCGCCAGCACGTTCGGCGACGCGACCCCTCGTCGCGCCTCGATCTCGCGGTACACCTCGGTGGCGTAGTCGACGCACAGCACGACGAGGTCGCCGGGGCGCGAGCGATCGAGCGCCTTGCGGGTTGCCTCCATCTCGTCGACGACGACCTCGACGCTGCCGACGCGAGCGCCGGCGGACATGCCCTCGTACACGCCCTCGAGGATCAGGGCTGCGGTCTCGCCCCTCGTGCGGCCGCGCGGGTTGCGGTCCTCGCGGATGATGAGGTCGTCGAAGTACCGAGCGGCCACGCGCCCGAGCTCGCGCATGTCATCGTCGCGGCGGTCACCCGCGGTCGCCACCACCGCCAGCCGCAGGTTCGCCGTCCACGACGCCTCGCCGGGCCGCCCGCCGGCCGGCGCATCGGCGGTCATGCGCTCGACGAAATCGCCCAGCCTCTCGAGCCCGGCGGCGTTGTGCGCGTAGTCGATGATCACCTTCACGCCCTCCAGGTCGAACAGGTTCAACCGGCCCGGGGCCTGGTAGATCGAGGTGCTGAAGCTCCGGAGTCCCTGGCGGATGTCGTGCAGATGCGCGCCGGCGGCGTGTGCGGCGGCCGCGGCGGCCATCGCGTTCTGCACCATCATGCGCGCGCGGCCCTCGAACGTCGCCGGCAGGGTGTGCACCCACGCGATCGGCATGGTGCGGCGGCCTTCCTTGATCACCATCATCTCGCCGAGCGGGCCCTTCTCGAGCACGACGGCCTTCCGACCGCGGCGGATCCACCGCTCCACGAACTCGTGCTTGTCCTGCATGGTGAACAAGATCACCGAGCCGCTGCACGCTCGGCGCATCTCCAGCACGAGCGGGTCATCGGCGTTCAACACCGCGAAACCGCTGCGGGGCACGGCCTCCACGACGACCTGCTTCACCGCCGCGAGCTGCTCGATCGTGTCGATGCCCTTGAGCCCGAGGTGGTCGCCGGTCACGTTCGTCACCACGGCGACGTCGTTGCGTCCGTAGCCGAGGCCCTCGCGCAAGATCCCGCCACGCGCGACCTCGAACACGGCGAAGTCCACCCGCGGGTTCTGCAGCACCATCTGCGCAGACTTCGGTCCGCTCGCGTCGATGCGTTTCACGAGACGGTCGTCGATGTACACGCCGTCCGTGGAGGTCATGCCGACCTCGTTGCCCATGAGCTTGAAGATGTGCGAGATCATCCGCACGGTCGTCGTCTTCCCGTTCGAGCCGGTGACGGCGACGATCGGGATGCGCGACGGAGTAGTCGGCGGGAAGAGCCCGTCGATCACGTGCTTCGCAACGTACTGCGGCTCGCCCTCGGTGGGATGCGTGTGCATCCGGAAGCCGGGGGCGGCGTTCACCTCGACGATCGCGCCGCCGGTCTCGCGTACCGGCTGGGTGATGTCGGGCGCGAGGAAGTCGATCCCCGCGACGTCGAGCCCGACCACGCGAGCGGCCTCCTCGGCGATCTCGACGTTCTCCTCGTGCGCTTCCCACGTGCGATCGATCGAGATGCCGCCCGTCGACATGTTGCCGGTGGCCGCCAGCTTCACGAACTCGCCCTTCGGCACGACATCGTCGAGTCCGTGGCCCTGCTTCTTCACCAGCTCCTCGGCCGCTTCGTCGATCTTGATCTTCGTGAGGACCTTCTCGTGTCCGATGCCCCGGCGCGGGTCGCGGTTCGTGATCTCGACCAGCTGCCGGACCGTGTGCTTCGCGTCGCCCTCGACGCGCGCCGGGACGCGCTCGGCCACCGCGACCATCCGGCCCCCCACGACGAGCACTCGATAGTCGTTGCCGGTGACGAAGGACTCCACGACCACGATGCCGCGTCGCGCCTCGAGCACGGCCCGCTTGAACCCGGTGCGGATCGTCCGCTCGGTCTTCAGGTCCAGACCCACGCCCCGGCCGTGGTTCGCGTCGAGCGGCTTCGTCACCACGGGGAAGCCGATGCGCCTCGCGGCGGTGACGGCCTCGTCCTCGGTGCGGACCACCTCGCTGCGAGGCACCGGCAGTCCCGCGGCCGCCAGCAGCTGGTTCGTGAGCTTCTTGTCCCCCGCGATGTCGACCGCGAGCGCCGACGTCTTCGAGGTGATCGTGGCTCGCACGCGCTGTTGATACTTCCCCTGGCCGAGCTGCAGGAGGGACTGCTCGTTCAGGCGCATCCACGGGATGTCCCGGGTCGCAGCCTCGTCGATGATGGCCTGGGTGGACGGACCGAACGCTCGGCGCTCGGCGAGCCGGATCAACCGTTCGAGCTCGGCAGGGAAGTCGAGGGTCGGGTCCTTCTTCACGAGGTGGTTCACGAGCCGGACGGCCAGGCGCCCCGCCTCGAGGCCCACCTGCTCCTCCCAGTAGCCGTAGATCACGTTGTACCTGCCCGTCGTGCCGGCGCCTCGGGTCTTGCCGCGATACACGTGCGCGCCGGACTCGCGCTGGAGCTCGAGCGAAACGTGCTCGGCGATATGACCGGCCCAGGTTCCGTCCTCGAGGCGCTCGCGGAACCCCCCGCGCTTGCCGAGGGAACACGAGTGCTCGCCGACCCCGGGGAGGAGTTTCAGGAGCCCCGCGTTGAACCCCTTGATCTGGTTCGACGGCCATTCCTCGAGCGAACCGAGATCGACGAGCAACCGGATGCACGGCTCGTAGGACCAGTAGTTCGGACCGCGGAAGACGTTCGCCTGCACGATCGTGAGGTCCGGGCGTGCGGGCGGCTTCTTCGAGGCCGGCTCCCGCTTCGCACGCTCGCGATCGGCGCGCGTCCGGGTCCGGCCGGCGCTCACTCGGAGGCCTCCTGCTCGAGCGCCCGGCGCCCCCCCGCACCCAAGAGGACGCGCGCGCGGAGGTCGAACCAGTACCCCGCCGGCAAGGAGTGCAGCACGACCCCGGACACCATCAACGGCCGGTAGCCCTTCCCCTCGTACGCGTTCGTCCGCACGCTGGAGCCGTCGACGATCGTGACGGCGCCGCGGCCGAGCACCTCGAGCGTCTGGTCCGCGTACACGATCGCGCACGTGTCCTCGTCCAAACCGAGACCGAGCAGGGCGGGCGACTGCGCGATGACGGCCGACAGCCGTCCGATCCGGTTGCGCTGCTCGAAGTGCTGGTCGACGACGATCCCCTGCAAGATCCCGAGCCCTGCCGAGAGCTGCGCCATGCGGTTCTTCGGCGAGTCGCCCGAGGCCCCGAAGGCCATCATGTGCGTGGCCATCGCGCTCGCGCCCGCCGAGGTCCCCGCGAGCACCGCGCCACGGTCGTGCGCGAGCAAGATCGCTCGTCCGAGGCGGGTTCCGGAGACCACGGAGGACAGCCGCAGTTGGTTGCCTCCGGTGAGGAACACGCCCGTCGCGTCGGTGAGCACCGATGCCACGCCGGCGTCGTCCGCCTCCTCTCGCTCGACGGGCCGCAGCCCGCTCACCCGGCCGATCCCGAGGCCGAGGAACAGGGTCCTGTACACCTCGGTGGCCTCGTCGCCGAGCGAGGAGGCCGTGGAGACCACCACCACGTGCCCGTCGGCGCCGCCCGCGAAGCTCGCGAAGCGGGCGAGGATGATCTTCGACTTGAACCGGTCCTCGGCGCCGCCGATCAACATCACCGGGCCCGCACCGGGGAGGCTTCGCTTGTCCGAGAGCTTCGTGGTTCGCCCGACCATGATGTTCAGTGTAGCCGTCGGTCGTGGCGCTCTTGGGCCTTCAGTGCTGCTCGCGCACGCTGCGTTCGGTGGATCCGGGCGGGCGAAGCACCAGCTGATCGTGCGGCTCCACGACGTCCACCGTGCCCGCCAAGCCCTGCTCCACGACGAGCTCGAACCCCTCGCCCTGCACGACGGTGTCGTTCGGCTCGCGCTCGTCGGTGAGCGTGAAGGCCACGCCCCCGCCCGCGCGGGCGAGCCGCACGGTGGCGTCCGGGTTCAAGCGGCGAGCCGCCTCATGCGTGCGCTGCAGGATGTCGCTGGCCCACTCCGTGAACTCGATCGGCATCTTGAGCAGCCTACCGAACCCGCCCATCCCGAGAATCGTGACCCCCCACGACAGCTGCGACCCACAGGAGGACGACGGATCCGATCACCAGAAGATCCGCGATCATCGACATCTCCTCACTTCATCTCCACGCTGCGTCTCGCCTCCGCGTTCGGGTCGAGCAGCCGGACGCCGGCCTCCACGAGGCGCGTCCCAACGACCCGCCGCCACGTACCCGCGGGACGGAACGCCCGGCGATGACGGCGAGCGAGTCGAACCCGGCGGTCCCACCGAGCCTCCTCCTGAAGTCGCGCGATCCTCGCGCCCGAGATCTCGCCGCCCATCTGAGGGTGCTGCATGTCCGCCTCCTCTTCTCGAGCCCGCCTGTGCCTTTCCCCATCGGTAACTCTCGTGCAACCTAACATCGGTTAGCTAACCGGTCAAGTGGCAGACACCGGTTCGCAGGGGTACACTCGGACCATGTTCGAGATCCGGACCCACGACACCAGCACGCCGGCCGAGGGCGACCTCGAGGTCCTCCAACGTTTCGTGAACCTGCATCAGCACGACCCCGCCACCGGCGACGAGCTCCCGGCCCCTACCGAGATGTACCGGTCCTTCCTCGTGGAGCGCGGGCTTCTCGACGAGGAAGAACGCTTCGGGGACGCGGACCGTGAGACGTCGTTGGCGCTCTCCGAGGCGATGCACGCCCGGGTGCGAACGAACACGGGCGAGCCGATGCCCGCCGAGCACGTCGACCGCATCGACCGGATCGCCCAGGCGGCGGGTTTGCACCCTCACTTCCAACCCGGCGGGCCGGTGCTCGTACCCGAGGCGGGCGGCGTGAAGGGCGCCCTCGGACGGCTGGTTGCGATCGCGTTCCACGCCGAGCTCGACGGGCGGTGGGAACACCTCAAGGAGTGCGCCGACGAGAACTGCCACGCGGTGTTCTTCGACCGCTCGAAGAACCACTCGGGTCGCTGGTGCTCGATGCAGGCCTGCGGCAACCGCAACAAGGTGCGCGCGTGGCGCGAGCGCCAGAAGACCTCGTGACGACCGTCCTCGAGTTCAGCCTGACCGGCGCCGGCGGCGAGCCGGTCGACCTCGTGCGCACGCTCAACTCCCACGGTTTCGTCGACCTCCCGCCGCTGCACCCGGCCCCGGATCACCGCTCGCTCGAGATCACGATCCCGCTCGGACGCGGGAAGCCGAGGACCGTGCGCATCCACGAGGGCCGCCGCGGGCACGGATCCGTCAGCGTTGCCGGGCCGGCGCTCTCCCCCGCCCAAGCAGGGCGCGCCCTCGCCGCGGTTCGCCACGTGCTGCGGCTCGACGCCGATCTCTCCGCGTTCTACGCGCTGGCTGCCGAGGACCCCGACCTCGCCTGGACCGTCTCGGGGGCCGGACGCATGATCCGCAGCCCGACCGTGTTCGAGGACGTCGTGAAGACGATCTGCACGACGAACTGCGCGTGGTCGGCGACGGTCCGGATGGTCACAGCGCTCGTCGAACACCTCGGCGAGCGCGCGCCGACCGCTCCCGCCAGCGGCGCCGAGGGTCGCGCCTTCCCCACCCCCCAGGCGATGGCGGCCGCGCCCGAGGCCTTCTACCGCGACGTCGTGCGAGCGGGATACCGCGGTGCTTACCTGGTCGCGCTGTCGCGCTCGGTCGCCGAGGGCCGCGTGGATCTCGAGGAGCTCGGCGGCGCCACGCCAGAGGAGCTGTCGGACGACGAGCTGGCCGAGCGGCTGCTCCTGCTCCCGGGGGTCGGGCCGTATGCCGCCGCGCACATCATGATGACGATCGGCCGGCATTCCCGGCTCATCCTGGATTCGTGGACTCGGCCCACGTACGCGGGACTCCTCGGAAAGAAGGGCATCAAGGACGCGGCGATCGAGCGACGCTTCCGACGGTACGGTCGGTTCGCCGGACTCGCGTTCTGGCTGTTCGTGACCCGTGACTGGGTCCAGGGCTGAAGCCCGGGAAGGGTTGTCCCGCAGCGACCGCCGCGCCATACTGCCCCAGGCCTCTCGGGGCTTCGAACGGACCGGTCCGACCCATGCGGAGGAAACGATGTGCGTCCCCTTATGGCCATCGCACTCCCTCGTCGCGCTCGACGTCTGTGGGCTCTCTGGCGGGCCGAGCAACGCACGCTCCGCCAGGGCTTCGTCGCGCTCGCCCTGTCGACGGCCGCGTCGTTCGTCGCAGGGCTGACGCTCAGCCGCATCACAGGCACGCTGAACGAGCTGCCCGGTCTGCTCGTGCTCATCCCCGCCGCCGTCGGCATGCGCGGCACGATCTTCGGAGCGATCGGGGCGCGACTCGGAACGGCAACGCACGCCGGTATGTTCGAGGCGAACCTCAAGCGCGGCGGTGTGCTCGCTCAAAACGTCGAGGTCGCCGTGGTGACGACCTTCTTGTCTTCGCTGTGGCTCGCCGTGCTCGCGAAGCTCGCGGCCGCCGCGTTCGGCGAGACCTCGATCTCGGTGTGGGACCTCGTGACGATCTCGGTCGTCGGCGGGGCGCTCGGATCGGTCTTCATCCTGCTCGTCACGGTCGGCCTGTCTGTGCTCTCCTACCGGCGCGGCTACGACCTCGATGCCGTGTCGACACCCATGGTGACGGCGCTCGGCGACATGGCCACCCTGCCCACGCTGTTCCTCGCGACGTTCCTCGTGCGCAACCACGCGGTGAACGTGGTGGCGTCGACCCTGTGCCTCGCGGCGTGCGGAGCGGCGCTCGTGCGCGTGGCGGTCACCGACGTGAGGGCGGTGCGGCGCATCGCGCTCGAGATGACGGCCGTCATCGTGCTGACCCCGCTGCTCGACATCGCCGCCGGCTCGATCTTGCAGGCGAAGGAGCCGGGCCTCGCGATGTTGCCGGGTCTGTACATCTTGATCCCCCCGTTCGTGTCGCAGGCCGGGGCGCTCGGCGGCATCTTGGCCTCGCGCCTGTCGTCCAAGCTCCAGCTCGGTGTCATCACGGCGAGGGGCCGACCAGAGGCCCCGGCGCTCATCGATGCCTCGCTCGTGGTGGCGTTCGGACTCGTGATCTTCGCGGTGATCGGGGTGGCCGCGGTGGGGCTGTCGGATCTGTTCGACCGAGCTCATCCGGCCGCTTCGGTGATGATCGGCGGCACGATGCTCGCCGGGATCATGCTCCTGCCGATCGTGCTGGCCGTGGGCTATTACGTGGCGGTCGTGACCTCGCGGTTCGGCCTCGACCCCGACAACCACAGCGTGCCCATCATCACGAGCGTGATGGACCTGGCGGGCGTTGCCGCCCTTCTGCTCGCTATGTCAGTCTTGGGAGTAGCCATCCATGGATGAACAACCGAAGAACGTCAAGGATCTGCTCGTCGAGGCCAAGGACGCCTCGGAGCTCATGGTCGACCTCGCGTACGCGGCCGTCTTCTTCAACGAGGAGAAGCTCGCGCGCGAGGTCGAGCGGCTGGAGGAGCGCATGAACGAGCACCTCCGGCGGCTGCGGATCATGGCGATGCTGGCGGCCCGCAGCCCCGAGGACGCCGAGGGCATGGCCGGCGTCCTGTGGATCGCGAGCGCCATCGAGAAGATCGGCGACGCCGCCTCCGACATCGCGCGGGTCGTGGCGGCTCGCCTCGGCATCCCGGACGGGTTGCGTCGCGAGCTGCGCCACGCGGACGAGATGACCGCCCGGGTGAAGATCCGACCCGAGGCTCCGGCGATCGGAAGGAACCTTCGAGATCTCTCGCTGCCCACCGAGACCGGCATGTGGGTGATGGCGATCCGCAGCGGCATCGATTGGGAGTTCGATCCCGGCCCGGAGGACGTCCTGTCCGAGGGAGACGTCCTGCTCGTTCGCGGGCCCGGCGAGGGGGTACGGCTCCTGCGCGAGTTGGCCGGGGCTCCCCCCATGCCCGAGGTCGAGGACGACGACGTCCCGCCGCTGTCCGAGTTCGACCGGGCCCTCGACATCCTCGTCGAGATGAAGGACCTCGCCGAGGCGGCAGTCGGCCTCGCGTACTCCTCGCTGCTGTTCAACAACCGCGCGCTTGCCGCCGAGGTGGGCTCGCTCGAGGCGCGGAGCGACATCCTGCACGACGAGCTGGAATCGTGGGTGCTCCGCGCGGCACCTGAGGCGCGCGACCCCGACGAGCTCCGGGGCTTGATCCGCCTCGCGAGCGCCAGCGAGACGATCTGCGACGCCGCACGCGACATGACCTGGTACGTCGAGCACGGCGAGCCTCTGCACCCCGTCGTGCAGATGGCGCTCGAGGAGACGGAGGAGACGAGCGCGGAGACCGTGATCGAGGCGCGCTCGCCCGCGGACGGGCGGAGCCTGCGCGAGCTCCGCGTCGAGACCGAGACCGGGATGTTCGTGCTGGCGGTGCAACGCGGAGCCCGATGGATCTACCGGCCTCGAGCCGGGTTCGTGCTCCAGGCCGACGACCGGGTCATCGCCGTCGGCCCCGAGAGTGGCGTGGAGGAGCTCGAAGCGCTGTGCCGCGTCGTCGCTCCGGCCGTCGGCCCTGTCTGACGCGATCGCTACCTCAGGGGCGGCAGTTCCTCGATCCTGAGTCGCGCACCTTCCCGCTCGTGTCCACGAACGACCACGAGTAGGAGGACCTGCGAAGTGTGAGCTCGAGGACGCCGTACGTGGCGATGCCGACGACCGCACCCTGGGCGGGCTTCCCGAGCGAGCCGCCACCCGTTCCGACCGTGAAGCGGACGAGTCCGTGGGCACGGGGCCATCGCTCGTACGCGTGACGGTGGCCAGCGAGCGCGAGGTCCCCACCCGCCGCCTTCATCAGCTGCCTCGGCCACGACTGCATCGTCCGGTGGTAGATCGCCACCTCGCACCGGTGCGTGTCGGCGGCCAGGTCCGCCTGCATCCACGACTTCTCTGCAGCGCAGTCGATGTGCTTGCACTCGCCGTTCAACGCGACGACGTGCCAGCTTCCGATGTTGAAGCTGTAGTACCCCTTCGCTGGGTCTTTCGCCGCCCTGCCGAAATAGGCGTAGTACCCCGCCGCGTCCCGCGTCTCGTACTCGTGGTTACCGGGGACCGGATACGTGATCGACTTGAAGGCACCCCAGCTCGCGTCGTAGTACCTCCGGAAATCCGCGAGCGACCCCTTCGGGTACTGCTCGTCCCCGAGCGCGAAGACGGCCGTCGGTTTGAACGTGGCTACGAGATGCGCGGTTTGCTGCTGGGGCGTCGCGAACGACGGTCGTGCGATGTCACCGGCCGCGGCGACGGTCACCGAGTGGGCTGCCGCTGGGTGGGCCACCGGGAGCAGCGCGGCGAGCAGGACGACCACGATCGAGGCTCGGCGCATCGGACCTTCCTTCCACCCTGGCGCGCGGGCCAAACGCCCGTCGAGCCGCTTACGTGACCCGTACCTGAGAGAAGCGGAGGTTCTCCTGCGTCAGGACGATCTCCTCCACCTCGGTCGCACCGTGCGAGGCGAGGTACGCGAGCATCCGCTCCACGAGCCATTCCGGCGCCGAGGCGCCCGACGTGAGCCCCACGACCTCCGCGTCGGCGATCCAGCTGGGATCCACCTCGGATTCGTCGTCGACGAGGAAAGCGGGGGTGCCCTGCTCGCGTGCCACCTCGGCCAGGCGGTTCGAGTTCGAGGAGTTGTCCGACCCGATCACCAACACCACATCCGAGCGCCGCGCGAGGTCCTTCACGGCATCCTGCCTGTTCTGGGTCGCGTAGCAGATGTCCTCGCGAGGAGGGCCCTGCATCTGGGGGAAGCGTTCGCGCAGGATCTCGATGATCTCGTTCGTCTCGTCCACCGAGAGCGTCGTCTGCGTCAGGTACGACAGGTCGGCGGGGTCGGCGATCTCGACGGACCGCGCCTCCTGCGGGCTCTGCACCAAGATCGTTCGCTCGGGCGCCTGACCGGTCGTGCCGACGACCTCCTCGTGACCCGCGTGCCCGATGAGCACGATGGTCCTGCCCTCGCGCGCGAACCGCCGAGCCTCCAAGTGCACCTTCGTGACGAGCGGGCACGTGGCATCGAGCACCGTGAGGCGCCGTTCGGCGGCGTTCGCGTAGACCTCGGGGGCAACGCCGTGCGCCGACAAGACGACGACCGCGCCCTCGGGCACCTCGGCCTCGGCCTCGACGAACACCGCCCCCTTGGCCTCGAGGTCTTTGACGACGTGCAGGTTGTGGACGATCTGCTTGCGCACGTACACCGGAGCACCGTGCGTGAGCAGAGCCTGCTCGACCGCCTCGACGGCACGCTCGACGCCGGCGCAGTATCCGCGAGGAGCGGCGAGAAGGACCTTGCTCGGCACGACTCCATCGTACCCGCGGCGCTCGGGATGCTCGGGGCTGACCCTCAGTCACGCCGGTGTCAGACCTCCTTGGTACGGTGCATGCCGGTTCATCCGGACACTCCGTCCGATCCTCCCCCGCAGCGATGCGACTTCCCTGCCGTCCAGGTGTGGATGTCGCGCGCGCACGAGGGAGCAGGGGCGGAGCGCTCGGACGGGCCGAGGTTGACCGACGACGACACCGAGGAGGTGATGGACACACCCACGACCAACCGCGGGATGACCGGGCAGACGGATCGCCCGGTCGCGCGGATCGGCCGCCAGCCGAGTCCACCGCGGAGGGTGAAACCCCGACATGGATCGACTCACTCATACGCGCCGCCGTGTGCTCTCGGTGGCGCTCATGATCTTCACGCTCCTAGGAGCGTCCCCGCTCCTTTCGCCAACGCCGGCGTCCGGGGCCGAGCACACCCGAGATAAGCCCGTCCTGTCCACCCGCGTCTGCGACTACGACTGGCAGAGCGGCCGGCATCAAGTGAAGCTGCTCATCCGGTGCGCGGCCAAGCGATGGCACGTGTCCGGCGGACCCGACAAGGCCCTTCAGGTCGCGCGCTGCGAGTCCCGCTACCACCCGCGCGCCTACAACCCCGCCGGGTACGCGGGGGTCTATCAGCAGTCCAAGCGCTACTGGCCGGACCGAGCCGATCACTACGGCTTCCCCGACAGGTCCGCCTTCAACGGGCGGGCCAACATCATCGTGTCGATCCGCATGGTGCACGCCAACGGGTGGGTCGGGTGGGGGTGCGCGTAGCTCCGTCTAACGGACCGGACCTCCCGGGCGAGGCAGTCCCTTCAGGACGTCTCGGATGTCCTCGAGCGAGGTCGCGACCGCGGTCGCACCGGGAAGGTCCCGATCCACCACGATCCGAAGCACGGGGTAGGCCCGGCGGGCCTCGGCGACGAAGCGTTCGAAGTCTCCGAACGCTACGACGATGTGCGGCCGCTCTTCGTTCAGCTGGGCGAGCGCTTCCGTCGCGGTCGTCGCCCCGGGCGCCAGCTCCCAGTCCGCGCTCACGCTGGCGCGCTTCAAGGCGGCGAGCGCCTCGGGGTCGGTCGCGACGCACAGGACCTTGAGCGCGCGGCACATCGCTACAGCCACTCCCGCTTCTTGAACGCGCGGTACAGCAGTCCCGCAGCCACCAGCATCAGGCCGATCGCGAGCGGGTAGCCGATCTGCCACCGGAGCTCGGGCATGTTGCGGAAATTCATCCCGTAGATCCCGGCGATGAGCGTCGGGACCAAGATGATGCCGGCCCACGCCGAGAGTTGTTTCATGACGACGTTCAGGCGGTTCGACACCTGCGCGAGCTGTGACTCGAGCGCCGAGGTGAGCAGGTCTCGGATGTTGTCGATGAACTCGATTGCCCGGATCACGTGGTCCTGCACATCGCGGAAATACGGCACCAACTCGGACGTTACGAGACCCGGGTACTCCTGCATGAGGTCGATGACCTCGCGCATCGGGATCGCGAGGCGGCGGAACTTCACCACCTTGCGCTTCAGCTTGAAGATGTCCTCCTGCACGTCGGGGTCACCGGCCTCGGAGAACACGCGATCCTCGAGGTCGTCGGACAGGTCCTCGAGGCGCTCGACGGCATCGAGGTAGCCGTCGACGATCTCGTCGGTGAGCAGGTACAGCAGGAACCCGATGCCCTCCCCCATCAGCTTCTGGTCCCGGCCGAGGCGCTGGACCGCGGTCTCGAACTCGAACAGCGGATCGCGCCGGATCGTGATCAGGTAGAAGCCCTTGCCCGCGAACAGATGGATCTCGCTGTCCACCAGCTCGTCCTGGTCGTCGATCGAGAGACCGTGCGCCGTGAGGAACAGGTAATCGGGATAGAACTCGACCTTCGAGCGTTGTCCCCACCGCTTGCTGTCTTCAATCGACAGCTCGTGCAGGCCGAACTCGGACTGGAGCTCGTCCAGTTCCGCGTCGGTCGGGTCGATGACGTCGATCCAGACCCGATGGTCACCGGCCTCGCGAGCGCGCCCGATCGCGAGTCGGTCGTACGGCATCTCCTTCTGGAGGGAACCATCCTGGTACACACGGCACGTGATCACGGCGCGGCGAGCGTACCGCAGCGACCCGCCACCGGTAGACTCCCGCGCCGTGGCCGAGCTCGAGCCGCTCCTTCGGTACTGGCGTGCGCAGGACGACCTGTTCGAGCGCGTCGACCTCACGCCCTGGGGAGCCGTCGTCTCGGACGCCCGGTTCGCCAACGTGCACGAGGGCAACTACGCGCGGGTCGAAGCGCGCCGGCAGGTCTCGCTCGCCGACGTGGAGTCCTTCTTGCTGCCCGCGCTGGAACGGGTTCGATGCCGGCGCGTTCACGTCCTTCTGTTCCACCCGGAGGACACCACCGAGCTCCTTACCGAGGCCAGCACGCGTGGAGAACGCGTCGCATGGGACCTCGTGATGTGCTCCTTCGGTGAGGCCGCGGAGTCGGACGGATCGACCGAGGAGATCCGCACGTTCGACGACGCCTTCTGGAGGATCTACGACGCGTCGGGCGCGCTCTTCGATGTCGAGGACCAGAACGTGCTCGCCGACTACCAAGCCATCGAGCGCGGCGTCATGATCCCGGCCGGGCGACGTTGGTTCGCGGTGCTCGACAGTGGACGCCCGGTTGCCTTGTCCTCCGTCGTGGTGCTGGAGGACATCGGGTTCGTGGATCACGTCGTGACGTTTCCGGGGGCTCGCCGGCGCGGGTACGCGACCGCGCTCGCGCGTCGCGCGCTCGCCGAGGCGCACACCGCCGGTGCGGAACGCACGTACCTGCTCGCGGAGCCGGACGGCGTCGCCGCGAAGATCTACGAGCGGATCGGGTTCCGGCCGGTGACGCAGATCGCCAGCTGGATCGGCACGATCGACGCACGGTGAGCCGACCCGGCGTCGATCGAGCGGCCGACTCGAGTCCCTTAACCGACGTCGGGTGGGGGCAGGTACCTCGCCCGGGCGACGCGACCGTCCTCGCGCTCGAGCACCCAGACCGAGCCCTTCTTCCAGTCGCGCTCGCCGGCGATGGCCGCCCCCCGGTCGACCAGGTGCATCACGACCGCGGGGATCACGTCGCCGTGACTGCAGAGAACGGCAGGGGCGGACGCCAGCTGGTCGAGCAGCACGAGCACATCGCTCGTCGCCGCCCCCTCCGCGAGGGCATCGGACGTGTCCACCGGAAGCCCCCGATCCAGGGCCAGCGGCCGCACGGTTTGCACGCATCGGACGTACGGGCTCGAGATCACCCGGACGACGTCCAGGCCACGGAACACCTTCACGAGCGCCTCGGCCTGCCGTCGCCCCTTCTTCGTGAGCGGGCGCAGCTCGTCGCGTTCCTTCCATCGCTCGCGGTCGCCGGCCTTCGCATGCCGAACGAGATACGCGGGCGCATCACCCGGTGGGACCGACGAGCGCAAGAGCCCTCGGTCGTGTTCGTACGTGAGGATCTCCATCGCCTCGGAGGGCGGGAGCCATCGCGCCTCGTCGACCTCGTCACCGGCCGAGAACGACCCGGCCAGCGCCGTCATCGTCCAGTACCGCACGACCTTATGTCGGCCCTCGTGATCCGCATACTCGATCGTTCCGAGGTCGGTCTCGATCCGGCAACGCATACCGAGCTCTTCCTCCACCTCGCGGAGCGCCGTCTGCTCGTCCGTTTCACCCGCTTGCACCTTGCCCTTGGGGAACGACCAGTCGTCGTACCGGGGTCGATGAACGACGGCGACCTCGGGCGAACCTGCGGAACCGGTGCGCCAGACGATCCCGCCGGCCGCCCGGACGTCCGTCATCGCCAGAACCGGAGCCGTTTGCGCGCCAACCTCTTCCACGCTTTCGGCCATGCCGCGAGCGCGGCGGCTTGCTCCCGGCGCTCCTGCTCCACGAGCATCCCCGCCACGAACGCCGAACGCGCGCCCGCTCGAGCGGCGATCTCTCGCAGCCAGCTCTGGGCGACGACCGCGTCCTGGTGCTCGCCGAGGAGATCCTGCAGCTCGGTCGCCGCTCGCACGAAGGCAGCCGCCGACCGCTCGAACGCGGGGGCAAGCGCCTCGGCCGCGTACCGCGCGCGCTTGGTACGGATCCGCACCGTGTGGACCGCAGTATCGCTCGGGTCCTCTTCGAGCGCGGCGACGGCCGCACGCAGATGTCCCCAAGGCCGATCCATGGACCCGCTCAGAGCGGTCGCGGCCGAGACGTCTCCGTCGCCGACAAGGACGGGAACGTTCCCGGCCTGCACCAACCGGTCGAGCAGCGACAGATAGCGCGCTTCGCGCATCGAGCCCAGGAGCCGGTCCCGCGCCGTTTCCCTCTGGTCCTCGAGCCGCCGGAGCACGACGTAACCCTGAGCAGCATCAGCGGCTGGGAGCTCCTCAAGGCGCGTCCGGAGCCGGGTGAGCAGCACGTCGGTATCGCGCACCGCTCCCAGCTCTCCGCCCAGCCAGCTGAGCTCGCTCCGAAGCGTGGCGCACCATTCCGGGTCCGCGACGGACCGGAAGGTACGCAGATCGGAACGCAGCCGCCGCGCCGCCACACGCATCGCGTGGACGTCCTCGGGATCCTCGCCCAGACGCACGCCGGCGTCGTGCTGGAGGAGACGGACGACCGAGCCCGCGAGGCTCGCGCGAATCACCTCGGCCACCGTCGGATGCGCTCCGAGGGCGGCGACGACGACCTCGGGTGGAGCGTCGGCGCGAGCCCCGAGCGCGTGTAGGTACTTCGGGACGTTCGCCACCGGCCCCGCACCCGCGTCGCGCAGTCGAGCTACCAGCGTGTCGACGACGGCGCCGGAAAGCCCATCGGTGAGCTCGAGCTCCACTTCACGGAACCGCGCGGCGACGCGTCGCCCCTCCATGACGGAAACCTCGTCATCGACCAGTTCGCCGACAGGTTCGCCCGCCTCCGCACGCAGTGGTGTCCGTCGGCGCAGCGTGTGGAGGCGAACGACGGCCTCGAGCTCGCCCCCGCGCGCGTAGGCGGCGACCAGGTCAACCGCTTCGGGTGGAACCTTCTTCGCATCTCCGGAGAAGGTCCGCTCCTCACGCAAGAGGAACGCTCCATCGTGAGCGGGCGGGAGTTTCAGCGTCCATCCGTCGCCCGCTCGATGGCGCAAGCTGCATCGCCAGCGAGCCAACCGGAGATCGCGGGTATCGACGTAGACGGTCGCGTAGCGACGCTCCTCGATCGGTCCGGAGCCGATGCCTTCGAACGCGATGTCCGGCAGCTGGAAGCCGGCCGGCACCGCGAACTTCATCTCACGCTCGGTGCTCACCGCCGTCCCGAGCGCGCGCGCTCGATGGCGAGCTCTTGCAGACGCGCTTGGGCGTTCACCTCTCTGCGGGTCACCACCTTGCGCCAGGAGCCATCGGAAGCGAGGCGCCAGGCGGCGGTATCGTCCGCAAGCTCGACCTTGAGGATGCCGTCGATCCTGCGCTTCAAACCCGTGTCGGTCACGGGGACGACCGCTTCCACCCGACGATCGAGGTTCCGCGGCATGAGGTCGGCCGAGCCGATGTAATGCCGGTAGTTGTGTCGCCGTCCGAAACGGAACACCCTCGAATGCTCGAGGTAGCGACCCACGATGGAACGCACCTTGATCCCGTCCGAGAGCCCCTGGATGCCCGGCCGCAAGCAGCAGATCCCCCGCACGATGAGGTCGATCGAGGCCCCCGCCTGCGACGCCTCGTACAACGCGTCGATCATGTCGGCGTCGGCGAGCGAATTCATCTTCATGACGATCCGCCCGTCCGACTTCGCCTCGCGCCCGATCAGCTTGAGGAGCTTGGGCCTCAGGTAATGCGGCGCGACCAGCAGCTTGCGGTATTCCCGCTGGCGGCTGTATCCGGTGAGGAGGTTGAACAGGTCGGTGGCATCGGCTCCGATGTCCGCGTCCGCGGTGAGGAGACCGAGATCCTCGTACGTCTTCGCGGTCACCGGGTTGTAGTTGCCGGTTCCCACGTGCGTGTACAGCCGGATGCCGTCGGTCTCGCGACGTACGATGAGTGACATCTTCGCGTGCGTCTTCAACCCGACGACGCCGTAGACCACGTGGACCCCGGCTTCCTCGAGGCCTCGGGCGTACGTGATGTTCGCTTCCTCGTCGAAGCGCGCCTTCAGCTCGACGAGGACGACCACCTGCTTACCGGACTCGGCCGCCCGGACGAGCGATCGGATGATCGGGCTCTCCTGCGAGGACGTTCGGTACAGGGTCTGCTTGATCGCCAGGACATCGGGGTCCTTCGCGGCCTGCTCGACGAACGCCTCGACGGAGGTCGCGAACGAGTCGTACGGATGGTGAACCAGGATGTCGCCGGTACGGATGACCCTGAACAGCTCGGGTGCGCCGGTGCCGTCCGCGAGGCGAGGCTGCGTGACGGGCACCCACGGTTCCTGTTTCAGGTCGGGCCGGTCGAGCTCGTAGAGCTCCGACAGCGCGCTGAGGTCGAGCAGCCCGTTCGAGACGAAGATATCGGAGGGTCCGAGCTCGAGTTCGCGAACCAGCAGATCGCGGGCTTCCTCGCTCATGGTTCCATCGACTTCGAGACGCACCGGGAGCGCGGCCCGTCGTCGCCTCCAGATCACGCTTTCGATCGCCGCCAGCAGATCCTCCGCTTCGTCCTCCTCGACCTCCACATCGGCGTCTCGGGTCACTCGGAACGCGTGGTGCGACACGATCTCCATGCCGGGGAAGAGCTGGTCGAGGTGAACGGCGATCACGTCCTCGAGCGGCAGGTAGCGCTCGCCATCGGGCAACGGAACGAACCTGCTGAGCAACGTCGGTACCTTGACTCGCGCGAACCGCCGCACGCCGGTCATCGGATCGAGCACGATCACCGCGAGGTTGAGCGACAGGCTGGAGATGAAGGGGAACGGATGGGCGGGGTCGACCGACAACGGAGTGAGGACCGGGAAGATCTCCTCGCGGAACATCGCTTCCAGGCCGGGGAGATCGTCCTCGGACAGTTCCTCCTGCGAGAGGATCCGGATGCCCGACTTGTCGAGGGCGGGCAGGAGCCCTTCGAGCGCGAGGTCGGCCCGGGCGGACAGCGCGCGGCTCCGCTCACCGATCGCCCGCAGCTGCTCGATGGGCGTCATACCGTCCGCCGTCGCCGCGCTCACCCCAGCCTCCACCTGCTCGCGGAGTCCGGATACACGGATCTGGAAGAACTCATCGAGGTTGCGGGCATAGATAGCGAGGAACTTCGCCCGCTCGAGGAGGGGCAGCGTCTCCTGTTCCGCGAGGGCGAGGACCCGGGCATTGAACTCGAGCCACGACAGCTCGCGGTTGAGGTACCGGCTGTCGGTGAGCTCGAGATGCGAAGGGGAAGTCATCGTCTCCGAGGCTGTCGGGGCGGGCGGAGGACCGGTATCGGATGCTACGAGTGGCAGCGCCACGGGGCAAGTCCCGCCTTCGGGGGCAGCAGGCACGGCTGCGGGGCGTCATGTGGTACCAATGGCGGTGCGCCCCGACCCCGGAGAGACCATGAAGCTGAAGATCTCGCAGCGCTCGGAGGAATTCTTCGAGCTCTTCGTGGAGTCCGCGAAGAACCTGCGGGCCGCCACCGAGCTGTTGAAGGACCTGATCGACGACTACACCGACGTGGACCTGAAGGTGAAGCGGATCCAAGACCGCGAGCATGAGGGCGACGAGGTGACCCACGCCATCATCCGGCGGTTGAACACCTCATTCGTCACACCCATCGACCGCGAGGACATCTACCAGCTCGCGACCGCCCTGGACGACGTGATGGACGGCGTCGAGGCCGTATCCGACCTGTTCCTCCTCCACCACATCGAGGCGCCGTTGCCCCAGATGAAAGCGCAGGTCGACGTCCTGCTCCGCGCCACACAACAGACCGAACTCGCTCTCGGCCTGTTGCAGAAGATGGACCGCGAGCGACTCGAGCCGTACTGGATCGAGATCAACACGCTTGAGAACGAAGGCGACCAGCTGTACCGACATGCCGTCGCCGAGCTCTTCTCCGGCGAGCACAAGGCGATGGACGTGCTGCGATGGAAAGAGGTCATCGAGAACCTCGAAGAGGCACTCGACGGGACCGAGAACGTCGCGAACATCATCGAATCGATCGTCTTGAAGCACGCGTGACCCTCGGCTCAGCGCTCCTGCGTCTGGCCGCGTTCGGCCGCCTTGCGAGCCTTGGCGTCCTTGGCCCCGCTGAGCTCCTCGATGGCAAGGGTGATGGACCAAAAGAGCGCGAGCCCGGCCATGAAGACGTTCAGAACGCGGAACTCGGAGGGCGTGACGGGGAGGAGGATGAGCGCGATCCCCGCGAGGAACGCGAAGAAGAACGGCCGACGACCGATCATCACGAGAGGCCCCGCAGCGGGAGGTAACAGAGCCACGCGACGATGAAGGCGCCGGGGATCGTCAACACCCAGGCCCATACGACCCGGCCCGCGACACCCCACCGAACCGCGGCCAGGCGCTGGGTCGTGCCGACACCCACGATCGCGCCGGTGATCGTGTGGGTGGTGGACACGGGGATCCCGGCGTGGGCGGTGAAGAAGAGGGTTCCCGCGGCCGCCAGCTCGGCGCTCATGCCGCCGACGGGGTTCAGCTTCGTGATCTTCGAGCCCATGGTGTGAACGATCCGCCAGCCACCGAGCAGCGTGCCGAGGCCGATCGCCGTGTGCGCCGACAGCACGACCCAGAGTGGAACGCTCGCCGTCTGGCCCACCACGTCGTTCGCGATGAGGAGCGCGAGGATCACGCCCATCGTCTTCTGGGCGTCGTTGGCCCCGTGACCGAGACTGAACGCGGCCGCCGAGACGAGCTGCATCTTGCGGAAGCCGCGGTTCAGCTTGTTCACCTTCTCGTAGCGATGGAACATCCAGAAGACGGCGACCTGGATCGTGAAGGCCAGCAGCAGGCCGAGGATCGGCGACAGCACGATGAACACGGCGATCTTCTGAAGACCGGCGGAGACCAACGCCTTCCAGCCGGCCGACGCGACCGCGGCGCCGGCCATCCCCCCGACGAGCGCGTGCGAGGACGAGGTCGGCAACCCGAGATACCACGTGATGATGTCCCAGACGATGGCTCCGATGAGGCCGGCGAAGATCACGCCGTTCGTGAGCAGGTCCTGGACGACCACGTCTTTGGCGATCGTGCTGGCGACGGCGGTCCCGAAGATGAGGAACGCCGCGAAGTTGAAGAACGCGGCCCAGGCGACCGCCAGCCGAGGACTGAGGACGCGGGTCGACACCACCGTGGCGATCGAATTCGCGGCGTCGTGGAACCCGTTGAAGAAGTCGAAGGCGAGGGCGACCGCGATGATGGCGACGACCGTGATGTTCATGCGGCTTCAGGCGTACTTCAGCACGACCGACTCGATGGTGTTGGCGATGTCCTCGCAGCGGTCGATGGCGGACTCCATCTCCGCGAGGATGTCCTTCCACTTCAAGACTTCCATCGCTCGGTAGTCGCCTGAGTACAGTTCGGCGATCGCTTTGCGGTACACGTGATCTCCATCGCGCTCGAATCGGATGATGTCCGCCCACGCCCGGTCGCCCGACCTGGGAGCACGAAGGGTGCGGATCTCTCGAGCGACCGCGGTGGTCGCGCCCACGAGCACCTCGGCCTGCTGGCGAAGCTGCGGGACGGGCTCAGAGATCCGATGGAGCACGAGCAGATCGGACACTGCCTCGATGGCGTCGAGGACGTCGTCGAGCGACGAGGCGAGGTGGTGGATATCGTGCCGGTCCACCGGCGTGACGAACGTGATGTTCAACATGGCCATGATCTGGTGGGTGAGATCGTCGCCGTCGTGCTCGAGCTGCCGGATCCGCTCGCTTCGTTCCCGCGCCCCCCCGATATCCACCACCAGTTCAAGGAGCTCTCGAGCGCCGGCCGCGACGTTGTCCGCGGCCTGCTCCAGCAGGTCGAAGAACGCCCGCTGTCGCGGGATCACCTGGAACGGCACGGACCCGGTCCTTCGAGCATCGCGCGGACCCTACCCGCGAGCGCGACCGTCGTCCACCCCAGCCCGTGGGGTCGTACCCAGGCCGCGCGGGTCGGTCAGCCCTCAGCGACGAACTTGTACCCCAACCCTCTGACGGTCACGAGGTGCACGGGGCGATGCGGGTCCTTCTCGATCTTGCGCCGGAGTCGCTTCACGTGCACGTCCAGGGTCTTCGTGTCGCCGAAATAATCCGCGCCCCACACGGTATCGATGAGATAGTCCCGCGTGAGCAGGCGGCCCGCACGACGCACGAGCGACTCCAGCAACTCGAACTCTCTGGGCGGGAACGGCGTGAGATGCCCGCGGACCGCAACCTCGTGGCGCGCGACATCGATCCGGACCGGACCGACCGCGAGGATCTCTTCGCGCAGCTCGGGCTGCGGCGCCGCTCGGGCCCGGCGCAGGTTCGCCCCCACGCGTGAGACGAGTTCGCGCACGGAGAACGGCTTCGTCACATAGTCGTCGGCTCCGAGCTCGAGGCCCGTCACCTTGTCGGCTTCGGAGTCCTTCGCGGTCACCATGATGATCGGCACGTCCGAACTCGCTCGGATCGCGCGGCACACGTCGAGCCCAGAGAGCTCCGGGAGCATCAGGTCCAAGATGACGAGCGTTGGACCCTCCGCGGCGAAGCGTTCGAGCGCACGGCGCCCGTCGGCGGCCACGGTAACGGCGTAACCTTCGCGCTCCAGGTTGTAGCGCACGGTTTCCGCGAGCGGGGCCTCATCCTCGACGACGAGGATCAGATCGCGCTCAGCTGGCATCGGCGGGATTCCGGAACGGGTGTGAGGCATCGCTGAACTCGCGGAACTCGCCGGTGAGCAGGAACCCTACCTGCTCGCCGATGTCGACCGCGTGATCCCCCACGCGTTCAAGCTGCCGGGCGACGAGGAGCATCCGTAGACCCCAGTTGAGTGCTGCTTCGTCGCCGGCGAGCGCGGCGACCTCCTGGTACATCCCTAAGTTCAGCCGGTCGACCGGGTCGTCCATCTCGGGCAGGCGGAGGCACAGATCGAGGTCGCGCCGGCCGAAGGCCTCCATCGCCGTCCGCACCATCGGCCGCACGATGTCGCCCATCTCCCGCAGGTGCGTGAGGATCGTCTGCGTGCTCGGCAGATCAGAGACCGAGTGCGCGATCTTCGCGATGTTCACGGCCATGTCTGCGATCCGCTCGAGGTGCAGGTTCGTGTGCAAGATCACGGAGAGCAGCCGCAGGTCCGAGGCCACGGGAGTCTGGAGCGCGAGCACCTGCAGGGTGCGCTCCTCCACCGACAGGTAGCGAGCGTCGACCTCGTCGTCGCCGTCGACAACCTCCTTCGACAAGAGGTCGTCGTGTGCGATGAGTGCGTCCATCGAGCGGCCGACCGCAACCTCGGCCAGCTCTCCCATCGCGAGCACGTCGAGCTCGAGCTGCTCGAGCTCCTCGTGGAACCGGCGGCGCGTCGCGCTCATCCGAACCGCCCCGTCACGTAGTCCTCGGTCCGTTGATCGTCGGGCTTCGTGAACATCTTCGAGGTTGGCCCGAACTCAACCAACTCGCCGTAGAGCATGAACAGCGTCCAGTCCGAGACCCGCGCGGCCTGCTGCATGTTGTGCGTGACGATGACGACCGTGTAGCGCTCCTTCAGCTCCTGCACGAGCTCCTCGATCCGCAGCGTTGAGGCCGGGTCGAGTGCCGAGGCCGGCTCATCCATCAAGACGACCTCTGGTTCGACGGCGAGCGCACGCGCGATGCACAGCCGCTGCTGCTGCCCCCCCGAGAGGCGCCCACCGGGCTCCCGCAGCCGATCCTTGACCTCCTCCCACAGGCCCGCCGAGCGCAGCGCCCGCTCGGCGCGCTCGGCGAGTTCGGCCCGCGGGACCGTGCCGCCGAGCTTCAACCCAGCGACGGCGTTGTCGAGGATGCTCATCGTCGGGAACGGGTTCGGCCGCTGGAACACCATGCCGATCCGGCGCCGGATCTCGACCGGGTCGACGTCCGCCGCGTAGATATCCATTCCGTCGAACAGCACCTTGCCCTGCACACGAGCCCCGCGGACCTCCTCGTGCATCCGGTTCAAGCAGCGGATCAGGGTGGACTTGCCGCACCCGGACGGGCCGATGATCGCTGTCACCGTGCCGGGCTCGGCTGCGACATTCACCTCGTGGAGGACCTGATTGGGTCCGAACCACGCGGAGAGTCCGGCGGCTTCCACGCGTCTCACGCGATCCTCTTCTGCTGGCGGCTCGACAGCGCCCGCGCCCCGATCGACAGCACGAGCACGGTGACCAACAGCATAAGGGCTCCCCCCCAGGCGAACGAGTGGAGGGCCTCGACAGGCGTGCGGGCGTACGCGTAGACACGGAGCGGCACGGCGTCCGTGGGCTGCAGCGGGTTCGTGTTGATGAAGTCGTTTCCGAGCGCGGTGAGCAGGATCGGCGCGGTCTCGCCGAGGCCTCGAGCGACCGCAAGCATCACCGCAGTCACGATCCCGGCGCCGGCCGTCGGGACGACGACCCGGACGATCACCTTCCACCTCGGCACGCCGAGCGCGAGCGCGGCCTCGCGCAACTCCTGCGGGACCAGGCGGAGCACCTCCTCGGTGGCCCGGGCGATGACCGGCCACATCAACACAGTGAGCGAGAGCGCCCCGGCAAGCGCCGAGAACCGCTTCATCGCGATCACGACCACGGCCCAGATGAAAGCGCCGGCTACGATCGAGGGAGTCGAGAGCAAGACCTCGGCGACCAGCCGGACGGCCCCCGCGAACCGTCCGCGGCCGTACTCGGCAAGGTAAACCGCGGTGGAGATACCGAGCGGGATGGAGAACAGCGCCGCCAGTCCCACGATGAGCCCCGAGCCGATGAACGCTTGCGCGATGCCACCCGCCTGGGGGTCCAAGGGTCCGGCCGGCACCTTCGTGAAGAAGCTCACCGAGAGCGCGCGGTAGCCGCGGCTCACCACGTAGAACGTGATGAACGCGAGGGGGATCATCGCCATGATCGCACACGCCCACAGGAAGACCGTGAACGCTCGGTCCTTGACACGCCGGCGGCCGGCAACCCGGAAAACCGGACGAGATGTCTCGGCGATCACAGGGCCACCACCGACGTGGCGGGTCGTTCGACCGTTCGGCCAGCGAGCAGGCGCTCGGTCCGTCGAACCAGCAGGCGCGAGGCGACCGCGAGCACGAAGGCGAGCATGACGAGGACGACCGCGAGCGCGAGAAGCGCCGAGCGGTGCAGCCCAACGCTCGTCGCCTCGCGGAAGCTGCTCGCGATCCACGACGGGATCGTCGCGCCCGCCTCGAACACGGACGTGCCGATCTTCGGCACGTTGCCGACGACCATCGAGACCGCGATCGTCTCGCCGAGCGCCCGGCCGAGCCCGAGCATCGTCGCGCCGACGATCCCGCTCCTCGCGTACGGGAGCACCGCCATCCGGATCGCCTCGTAGCGCGTCGCGCCGACGGCGAGCGCCGCTTCGCGGAGGTCTCGGGGGACGACCGCGACCACCTCCCGGGACACGGCCGTCACGATCGGCAGGATCATCACGGCCAAGATCACGCCCGCCGTGAACAGGTCGGGCCCGTTCACGTTGCCGCGGAACACGGCCCCGAGGACGGGCACCTTGCCGAGCGTGGCTTGCAGGGCGGGCTCGATCGTGCGGTCGAACAGCGGCTTCAGCACGAACAAGCCCCACAGGCCGTACACGACACTGGGGATCGCGGCGAGCAGGTCGACGAAGGACGCGAGCGGGTTGCGGATCCACCCACGGACCTCGTTCAGGAGCAGCGCGAGACCGACTGCGATCGGACCCGCGAGCACTACCGCGATCGCGGACGTGACGAGCGTCCCGAAGATGAACGGCAATGCGCCGAAGGACTCGCGCCCGCCGACGGGATTCCAGTCGGTGCCGACGAAGAACCCCGGCCCGAAGGCGCGGAACACCCGCCACCCGCCGGCCGACAAGACGACGAGCAGTCCAGCGAGCAGCACGATGAGGCCGAGCGCGATCGCGCCGGTCCACCCCGCGAACAGGCGGTCACCGAGGCGGGAGCGCCCCTGCAGCGGCGCTCCCGTCGTGCGGCCGGGCGGATCCTCCGTCGAGGCCACAGCCCCGCTAGCCGGCGACCGCCGGCGACGGCTGGATCGTCGCGCCCCGGTATTGGATCTGGGTCAGGGCGTCGAGTGCCTTCGTGCGGATGTCCTCGGGCAACGGCGCGTAGTTCAGCTGCGACGCGATCGCCTGTCCGTCGTTCAACGCCCAGTACGTGAAGTCGACGATCGTCTGGCCTTTGTCCTGGTCCGGCTGGTCCGCGTAGATCAGCAGGTAGGTTGTGCTCGCGATCGGGTACGCCCCCGGCGCCGACGAGTTCAGGATGTTCGTGTCGGGGCCGATCGGGAACGAGAGGATCGCGCCGGCGGCACTGATCGAGTCGAGCGAAGGCGCGACGTATGCGCCGTCCTCTCGAGCGATCGACGAGATGCCAAGGTGGCTCGTCACCGCGAAGTCGTAGGACAGGTAGCCGACCGCGCCCTCCGTCTGCGCGATACCGGCCGCGACGCCGTCGTTGCCGTCGCCCCCCGTACCGGTCGGCCACTGAACCGCCTTGTCGGCACCCACCTTCGACTGCCAGTCAGAACTCTGGGACGCGAGCCACGAGGTGAAGACGAAGGTCGTGCCGGACTCGTCAGAGCGGTGAACGACCGCGATGGGACCGTCGGGCAGCGTCACACCGGGGTTCTGCGCGGCGATCGCCGGGTCGTGCCAGTTCGTGATGTCGCCGAGGAAGATGCCGGCCGCCGTGGCGCCGTCGAGCTTGAGTCCGGTTTTCAGGCCCGAGACGTTGTAGGCGATGACCACGCCGCCGAGGACGGTCGGGACCTCGACCGCCGCGCCGGGGAGCGCTGCCGTCTCATCGTCCTGGAGCGGGGCGTCAGAGGCGCCGAAGTCCACCGTCTGGGCCGTGAACTGTTCGATCCCGCCGCCGGAGCCGATCGCCTGATAGTTGATCTGGGCCCCCGATTCCACGCCTTGGAAAT
Organism: Actinomycetota bacterium; assembly: GCA_040005555.1. Classification (GTDB taxonomy): domain Bacteria; phylum Actinomycetota; class UBA4738; order UBA4738; family HRBIN12; genus JBDTYT01. The sequence continues at coordinate 39,802 of JBDTYT010000002.1, forward strand.
CGTGGAACCACTGCTCGTAGATCGGGTCGGGGAACGTCGCTCCGGCGCCGGTGAGCGCCACCCCCTGGAACCCGCTCGAGGAGCCACCGCCACCACCGTTGCCACCGTTGCCACCGTTGCCGCTGTTGCTCGAGCACGCCGTTCCGACGACCGTGAGCGCGGCGACCGCGGCCACGAACGCCAACGCCTTGCCGTGTCGCATGGTCCCTCCTGAGGTCCGTCTCATCGCCTCGAGGCTAGGAGGGGACGGTGGCGACACCCTGGCGCGAACGTGAACGGCAGGTGAACGGTTCCGGCAGTCCTACACTTGCGCCGACATGGGGTCGAGTCCGTGAGACGCCCGTACACGCTCTCCGGCCGTCTGTTCCTGTGGCAGCTGTCGGTGGTCGTGGCCGTGCTCGCGGTCGTCGGGCTCGCACTCGATCGCACGCTTGAACGCCAGGCCCTGGACGACATTACGGCCTCGCTCGTGCGGCAGGCAGCCACCGTGCAGCAAGCGCTCCCGGCCGACGACGCGGATCTTCAAGCCGAGGTGCTCGCGCTCGGACGCGCGAGCGATGTCCGGATCACGGTGATCCGGACCGATGGTGTCGTGCTCGCGGACTCCGAACACGACCCGACCACGATGGAGAACCACCTCGACCGACCAGAGGTACAGCAGGCGCTCGCGGGCCCGGTGGGGACGAGCTCCCGGATCTCGGCAACCCTCGGAGTTCCGTTCCGATACGTCGCGCTTCCGCCGGTCGGCGACCGGATCGTCCGCGTCGCCTTCCCGCTCACGCGCGTCACGCAGCGGCGCGACACCGTCCGCACGACCGTGCTGCTCGGACTCCTGGCCGCGGCGATCCTGGCTTCCCTGGGGGCCCTGCTCGTCGGGCGAGCCGTCACGCGGCCGCTGCGGCGTGCGACGGAGTCGATGGCACGGCTCGGCGAGGGCGACCTCTCCGTCCGCGTCGACCCAGCCGGCCCTCGCGAGTTCGCGGTGCTCGCCGAGACCCTCAACCTCATGGCCGAGCGCCTGGAGGCGCAGGTCGCCGCGTCCGACGAAGAGCGCCGCAGCCGCGACCTCATCCTGTCGTCGATGGAGGAGGGTGTCTTGCTCGGCGCGCCGAACGGCACGGTGCGGTTCGTGAACCCAGCGATGGAGCGGCACCTCGGAACCTCGCCGGCGACGCTCTCGATGCTTGCGCCGGTGGGCCTGCGTGAGGTCGTGCGGAGAGCTTCTGAGGCGCGCTCTCCGATGGCGGTCGACGTCGAGGTGGGCGCGTCCTCGCGATCCTTGCGAGGCGCCGCGGTGCCGGTCGACGACGACGGCTCCGTGCTGTTGGTCCTGCACGACGTGACCGAGGCCAAGCGCCTCGACGCGGTGAGGCGGGACTTCGTCGCGAACGCCTCGCACGAGTTGAAAACGCCCGCCGCAGCGATCCAAGCGACCGCGGAGACGCTCCGCACAGCCGCGGTCGAGGATCCAGGCGTCGTGCCTCGGTTCGCGGAACAGCTCGAGCGGGAAGCCGCTCGGCTCTCGAGGATCGTCTCCGATCTGCTCGATCTGTCGCGCCTCGAGTCCGGGAGCGAGACGGAGGGAACGGTCCGGCTGGACGATCTTCTCGGTGAAGAGCGTGAACGCCTCGAAGCGGCGGCGCGCGAGGGCAACGTCGCCCTCCGGTTCGAGGTCATCCCTGTTCCGCCGGTCCGCGGCTCCGCTCGTGACCTCTCCCTCCTGGTGCGGAACCTGGTCGACAACGCCATCCGGTATACCAAGGCCGGAGGGCGCATCGACGTGGAGCTGGGCACGGCCGACGCGGACGTGCGGCTCCTCGTCACGGACACGGGGCTGGGCATCCCCTCGCGCGATCTCCCCCGGATCTTCGAGCGCTTCTATCGGGTCGATCGTGCGCGCTCGCGTGAGACGGGTGGCACGGGCCTTGGGCTGTCGATCGTGAAGCACGTCGTCGAGAACCACGGCGGGACGGTGAGCGTGCGGAGCGAACTCGGCCGCGGCACGACGTTCGAGGTGCGGCTGCCCGCCGCGGTCTGAGGTCTTCGCGTGCCCGGGTAAGCTGCCGTGATGACGCTCCTCCTGTTGGTGCGGCACGGACACACCGACGTGGCGGGCAAGCGCCTGACCGGTTGGACCCCCGGCGTTCACTTGAACGAACGCGGACGCGAGGCGGCTGAGGCGCTCGTCGGACGGCTCGACGAGGTGCCGATCGATGCGATCTACTCGAGCCCGCTCGAACGGTGCCGGGAGACCGCCGCTCCGCTCGCGCGCGCCCGAGGATTGAGTGTGCGCATCCGCCGGGGGCTGATCGAGACGGGGTACGGCGACTGGACGGGGCGAACGATCTCGCAGCTGCGGCGGACGAAGCTCTGGCGCACCGTCGAGCGCACCCCTTCGGCTGTTCGGTTCCCCGGCGGCGAGAGCCTGCTCGAGGTCCAAGCCCGGGCCGTCGAAGAGGTGCGCCGGATCGCGGCCGACCATCCCACTGGCACCGTGGTCGTGGTCTCCCACGCCGACCCGATCCGGCTCCTCATCGCGCACGTCGGCGGAGCGCACGTCGACCACCTGCATCGCTTGGTCGTGGACACCGCGTCGGTGACGGCGGTGTCTTTGGACCATGAGACACCGCGTCTGCTGAAGGTGAACGACACCGGCGGTCTGACGGGCCTCGCGGGACGCGGCCCGCGGCATCGGCCGCCCACGGTGAAGATGCGAGGATAGACGCAGTGGAATTCCCTCCGGTCGACAAGATCACCGCGGGCGCCGTCGGCGAGCCGGGCGAGCGCACGTTCTACCTCCAGGCGCGGACCGGCATCGAGCTCCTCACCCTGCTCGTCGAGAAACAGCAGGTGGAGCTGCTCTCGACCTCGATCCTCGAGATCTTGGCGACGGTCGGCAAGGAGACTGGCGAGGGCCCAGGCGAGACCCAGCTCGAGCTCGAGGAGCCGCTCGAGCCGATGTGGCGCGTCGGGCGCCTGTCGATCGGCTATCAGGAGGATCGAGACCTCATGCTCCTCGAAGCCGAGGAGCTCGTCCCCGAGGACGAGGAGGAAGAGGCGGACGAGGAGGACCAAGAGGAGGAGCACGTCCTGGACGTGCCCCCAGACCTCGGTCAGCTGGATCCGGCGCTCGAGGAGCCCGAGCGCGAGCGGCTCCGGTTGTGGGCGACCCGCGAGCAGATGCTGGCGCTCTCCCGCCACGGCGCCGAGATCGCGGCCCGGGGGCGCCCGCGGTGCCAGTTCTGCGGCAACCCGATGGACCCCGAGGGTCACCAGTGCCCGGCGATGAACGGCCACCGCGGGCCATCGCGCACGTGACCTCGGCCGACGAGGAGGCGCTTCGGCTCCTCGAGCGCGGTGAGCTGGAGCTGCTCGGCTTGCTCCCGCGATCGTCGAACTACACGTTCCTCGCGAAGGCCACGGACGGGGCCGCCGAGGTGCTCGCCGTCTACAAGCCTCGGCGGGGCGAGGCGCCGTTGTGGGATTTCCCGCCGGGGACGCTCTGCCAGCGTGAGGTCGCGGCGTTCGTCGTGGCGGACGCGCTCGGGTGGCCGACGGTTCCTCCCACGGTGCTGCGCGACGGCCCCGAGGGGCCGGGCTCGGTCCAGCGGTTCGTGGAGTTCGACCCGCGGCAGCACTTCTTCACGATGCAGGACGAGCGCCCCGACGACTTCCGCCGCGTGGCGCTGTTCGACGCCGTCGTGAACAACGCCGACCGCAAGTCCGGCCACTGCTTGCTGTCGACCGAGGGCCTGCCGTTCTGCATCGACCACGGCGTCTGCTTCCACGAGGAGCCGAAGCTGCGCACCGTGATCTGGGACTTCGCCGGCGAGGCGGTCCCGCCCGACCTGCTCGAGGACCTGCGCCGATTCGAGGAGCGGCTGTCCGGGCCGGCCCTGCGAGGTGCACTCGGCGACCTCCTCACGCAGCTCGAGATCGCCGCGATGCAGGCGCGGCTCGCCGAAGTGATCGCCGCCGGGCGCTTCCCCGAGCCCGGCGGTGACCGTCCGTACCCGTGGCCCCCCGTGTGAACGGCATCTCACGTTCCCGGGCCGCCGATCGTTCTTCCGTGCAGATGGGTCTGCCACCGTTCTCACGCTTCATGGAGGAGCACCGCGTGCCGGTCTACCGATTCCTGCTCGCCGCCGTCGGACCCTCCGCGGCCGACGACTGCTTCCAGGACACGTTCATCTCGGCGCTGCGAGCCTACCCGAAGCTGCGGGACGAGCGGAACCTTCGGGGCTGGGTGATCACGATCGCCACGCGCAAGGCGCTCGATCACTGGCGGGCGGAGCGGCGCCGGCCGATCCCCGTCGAGCGCCTGCCGGAGCAGCCCGTCCTCGAGCACCTCGACGGCGACCCCGAGCTCTGGCGGGCGGTCGGTGCCCTGCCGCCGATGCAGCGCGCGGCGGTCATCCATCGGTACGTGCTGGATCTTCCCTACGCGGACGTCGCGTCGGCGCTCGACTGCACCGAGGAAGCCGCGCGCGCGAACGCCTACGAGGGCCGGAGGAAGCTTCGCGCCCTCACCAGCTTGGAGGAGCGATGAAGGAGTTGCGGAAGCTTCGGACCGGCGATGTCGAGGACGCATCCCGCCGGGCGGCCGAGCTCGTCGGCGTGCGTGCCGCTCGCGCGGGGCTCGTCGACGTCGCGTACGCCACGGTGGACACGCCGGTCGGCGCCTTGATCCTCGCCACCACGCGGACCGGCCTCGTCCGTCTGGCGTTTCCCGAGGAGGGGCTCGACCACGTGCTGGAGGACCTCGCCGCATCACTCTCGCCCCGCGTCCTCGAGAACCCGCGGATGACCGACCCCGTGCGGCGTGAGCTCGACGCCTACTTCGAGGGCCGGCGCCGCACCTTCCGGGCGGCCATCGATTGGTCGCTCGCCTCCGGCCGGTTCTCGCGGCGGGTGCTCGAGGAGACCGCGCGGATCCCGTTCGGCTCCGTCTCGACCTACGGGGACGTCGCTGGTCGCGCGGGGAGCCCTCGAGCCGCGCGAGCAGCGGGGAACGCGCTCCACGACAACCCGGTGCCGATCGTGGTTCCCTGCCACCGGGTCGTTCCCTCCTCCGGCGGGATCGGCAAATACGGGGGGAACGAGTGGCGCAAGGCCTACCTCCTCCGCCTGGAGGGCGCGCTCGCCGGCTGAGGGGGAAGCCGTCCGGCTGGTCCGAGAACCGGCCCGAGGCCGGATAATCCTGGCCATGACCACCCTGTTCGAGCGGGCCGCGGCGCGCCTGCGCGAGCGTCGGGTCGATGGAGGGTTCGGCCCTTCCCCGGGCCTGGCTCCGGAGCCCGAACCGACGGCGATCGCCGCCATCGCCCTCGACGACAGGGATGCCATGGCATGGCTCTCCGACCATCAACGCGCCGACGGAGGGTTCGAGATCCTCGCGGGACCCGCGGTGACGAACGACGCGGCCACCGCGACGGCCGCGGTGGCGCTCGGGCCGGGGGCGGCGCGTGAGCGGGCACTCGACCACGTCATCAAGTATCGCGCGCGACTGACCCCGACGAACCCGGAGGCGCCGCACGATCCCGACACCCGAGGGTGGGGCTGGACGGCGGATACGTTCGGATGGGTGGAACCCACATCGCGAGCGGTGCTCGCGTTGCAGCTGCTGCGCCCGTCGGCCGCGGCCGAGATCCGCGACGGCCTGTCGGTCCTGGCCGATCGCGAGTGCCCGGGCGGCGGATGGAACTACGGCAACTCGATCGTGTACGAGACGCCGCTCCCGCCGTACGCACAGACGACCGCCTGGGCGCTGATCGGTCTGCAGGGGGCGCTCGCCGAACCGTACGGGCGAGGGATGACGACGCTCGCGAGGCTCTGGTCGGCCGAGCGCGGGGGACTCAGCTTGGCGATGACGCTCGCCGCGTTCCGGCTCGGCGGACGCCCCGAGGTGCCCGACGTGGAGCGGGCGCTGTCCGATGAGCTCCGGCGGACGGATCTGCTCGGCGACGTGGTGGCGCTCGCGTGGACGGCGATCGCCGCCGGGCCCGGCCTCGAGCGCCTGCGGAGCGTCGCGACGTGAGCGAGCCGATCGACCGACGCACCTTCCTCACGCGAGCCGCGGCGGTGGGCGCCGGGGCGACCGCTCTCGGACTCGGCGCCGGGACCCTGATCCCGCGTCTGGCCGAGCGTCTGCGACATCCGTGGGACGCGGACGCGTTCCCTCCGCCCGGCTCGCCGCGCGTCGCCGTCCTGCGGGCGAGCTCGTACGACGGCGACCTGGAAGGCGTGGTCCTGGACGGGCTCCGGGCGGTCGGCATCGAGGTGGATGGAGCCTCGGTCCTGCTGAAGCCCAACCTCGTCGAATACGACCCGGGAACCGTGGTCAACACCGACCCCCGGCTCGTGGCGGCGAGCGTGCTCGCGATGCGCCGCCTGGGCGCCGCGTCGGTCACGGTGGCCGAGAGCCCCGGCCATCGGCGCGACACACAGTTCGTCGTGACGAGCTCCGGACTGCTCGACGCGCTCACGGCGGTGGAAGCGCCGTTCGTCGACCTCAACACCTCGCCCCTCGCGCGCGTAGCGCTCGACACGTCGTTCACCGACCTCGGCGAGCTGTGGCTGCCGCGGCCGGTCGTCGAAGCCGACGTGGTCGTCTCGATGCCGAAGATGAAGACCCACCACTGGGCGGGCGCAACGCTCTCGCTCAAGAACTGCTTCGGATGTGTGCCCGGGCGAGTCTACGGCTGGCCGAAGAACGTCCTGCATTGGGCGGGCCTCGAGCAATCGATCGTGGACGTGGCCGCCGCCGTCCGACCGGATGTTCAGATCGTGGACGGGATCGTCGGGATGCAGGGCAACGGTCCGATCCAGGGCACGCCGATCTCCGCAGGTGTCCTCGTCTTCGGCACGGATCCCGTGGCGACGGACGCGACGGCGGCGCGGCTCATGGATCTGGACCCCGGTCGCATCTGGTACCTGTCGCAGGCCGCTCGGTTCCTCGGGCAGGGCGACCTCGAGCTGATCCGGCAGGTGGGCGAAGACCCCGAGCGCGACGCGGTGGACTTCGCGGTGCTGCCGCCGTTCGAGGGGCTCAAGGTGGGCTCGGACTCGGGAGGGAGCGTGGATGCCGGGCAGGCGTGAGCGCGCGGCGTTGGTCGTGGCCGCAGCGCTCGCGCTGGCGGCGTGCGGGGGGGACGGCGGCCCGGATCAGGTGACCACGCCCCCCGCCTTCCCCTCGGGCTCGCTCGGGGTGGTGACGTCCGATGCCGCGGTCGCGACCGTCCAAGGGCTGTGCGACGTCCGGGACGCTCCCGATGCGCCCGCGGCGAACGCGACCTTCTACGATCGCACCCACCAGGAGCTGCACGTCATCGCCGCCGCCACCGAAGAACAAGATCGGGCCAAGGCGGCCTCGCTGCTGGAGGCCATGCAGCGGGTGGAGGCGGAGCTCGAACGGCCCCTCCTACCTGCGGGGTTCTCGGCGGATGTGGAGAGCCTCGTGGGAGCCACCCGAGAGGCCCTCGCGTCGATCGGGCTCGATGCCCCGGGGTGTACCTGACGCAACCGGCTCCGACACGCCAAGATGTGGCCGTGCGCTCTCGTTCCCGATCATGGGCCTTCGTCGTCCTCGCCCTGGTGGCGACCGCCTGCACTTCAGGTGGATCGCCGGACGCCACCACGCCCCCGCCCTCGCAACAGGCCTCGGCGGAGATGGCCTCCACCGACCTCTACGTGGGCGCGCCCCAGCGGGTGGGCGTCGGAGTGTTCTTCGCGAACAACGATCTGCTGAGCTTCGGCACCGCGCACTTCGCGTTCGCCTTCACCGGCACGGCAGCGGCGCCGACCAAGCCGAAACCCGGGCCGGTGGCCACCGCCACCTACGTGCCAACCCCGGGAACGTCCGCCGGCACGGGCCAAGGCCCGGCCGTCACGTCGCCGTCGCAGGCGCGCGGGGTCTACATTGCCGAGAACGTCATCTTCGACCGAGCCGGGTTCTGGACCGTGACCATCACCGCCGACGTCGAGGGGCGGGGGCCGCTCTCGACCGTGGCGACGTTCCCCGTCGCAGAGCAGCCCGCATTGCCGGCACCCGGCCAGCCGGCGTTACCGACGAAGAACCTCACGATCTACTCGAAAGGGGTGCCGAAGGCCGCGATCGACTCTCAGTACGCGAACGACGGCGTAATCCCGGATCCCGAGCTGCACCAGACCACGATCGCGCAGGCGCTCAAACGACACGAGCCCGCGCTCGTCGTCTTCTCGACCCCGGTGTACTGCGTCAGCCGCTTCTGCGGGCCCGTGACCGACGTCATCGATGCTCTGTCGAAACGGTACAGCGACCGAGCGGTCTTCATCCACATCGAGATCTGGCGCGATTTCCAGCAACAGGTCATCAACCAGGCCGCCGCCGACTGGCTGTACCGGAACGGCGACCTCACCGAGCCGTGGGTGTACCTCATCGGCGCCGACGGCAGGATCCTCGACCGATGGTCATCGTTGTGGCCGCGCGACGAGGTGGCGGCCGAGCTCGAGCAGCTCCCGCCGCTGAAATAGCGCTTCCGCCGTTCGACGTCCCACCCCGTACCATGGGCGGCATGCAGGAAGATCGTGCGTCGCAACCCGCGCCGACCGTCGAGTATTGCTACCGGCATCCCACCGTCGCGACGGGCGTCCACTGCACCCGCTGCGAGCGTCCCATCTGCCCCGACTGCATGATCCCGGCTCCCGTCGGCTTCCAGTGCCCCGAGTGCGTCGCCGAGGCCCGGCGCGAGTTCCGCAAGGGCCCCGGGAACGCAGTGCGGCGCGGCAACGTCACCGGAGCACGCGTTCTGCTCGTCGCTCTGCTCGCGGGCTTCGTGGTCGAGATCGCGGTGGGCGGCCCCGACGCCATCTTCAACGGCCCGAGCCCGCAGAAGCTCGTCGATCTCGGCGCGCTCGTGCCGGTGCTCGTTGCGGGTTTGAATCAGTTCTGGCGGTTGTTCACGGCCACCTTCCTGCACGCCGGGATCCTGCACATCGGATTCAACGCGTACGCGCTCTACCTGTTCGGCACGATCGTCGAGCGCGACTACGGGACCGCGAAGTTCCTCGCGATCTACTTCATCTCGGGATTCCTAGCGAGCGCGGCATCGTACGCGTTCGGACCCGCGCTCGCCGTCGCTGTGGGTGCCTCGGGCGCGATCTTCGGGGTCTTCGGCGCGTTCATCGCGTGGAACTACCGGCGCCGACACCTAGCGATGGCGGCCCAGAACCTGCGGTGGGCGATGACGATGATCGCCTTGAACGCGTTGCTCGCCTTCGGCTTCCCGACGATCGACTGGCGGGCGCACGTGGGCGGGCTCGTCGCGGGCGTCGCGGGCGGCTACGTCGCCGAGGGCTGGGGCGCCCGGGCCACTCGAGGTCTGATCGCCGTGGTCGGCTTCGCGGCGTTGATCGTCCTCGGCGCGATCATCGTGCTGTGGCGGACCGAGCAGCTGCGAACCTCGCTCGGCCTGTGAGCGCCGTCAGGCGTGTGAGCCGCTGAGCGAAGCGAAGCGCGCCAACCTAGCGCGCGTTCCGAGCGCCTCAGCCGGGTTGGAACGCCGGGAGCCCGTCACCGGGCTCCGAGATGTCCACCGGATCCGCGGCCGTGAGCTCGGCCAGGTGGTGGGAGACGCGGTTGAAGGCGTCCCGGTCCCACGCCCCCACCGACTCGAGCACCGTGGCACCTGCTCCCACGAGGAACAACGTCGGGACCGACACGATGCCGTAGGCGTCGGAGGACGCATACGGCGGCTGGTCCGGCACCGACCGCAGGCCGAGCCCGTACGTTTGCGCGAACCGCTCGAGCGCCTCGGGTGGGTCCTGACCGATGCCGATCACACGGCCCGGGTAGGCGCCCTCGAAGGTGCCCACCTTCGGCGCAGCCATCTGGCACGTGGGACACGTCACCTTGTAGAAGAAGAGGCCGACCGGACCGTCACCGAACCGCACGCCGGGAACCTCCGGGGCGATCGCGCCGACCTGCAGCGGGCTCATCGGACAAGCGTACGACGACCGCCGCCCGGCGCTAGGACCTCGCCTTCCCGATGCCGTAGAAACCGCCGGCCCGCGTCCCGATCCAGATCATGCCGTGCCAGACCGAAGGGGTGGACTCGATGCAGCCCCCGATCGGCAGCGCCCAGAGCTCCGGCGGCTCGCGGTGGGGATTCCCCGAGATGTCGTACGCGTGGAGTGTTCCGGCACAGTCGCCCTCGAGCAGTACGCCGTCGACCGGCACGGGCGAGGACCAGGTCGGCCCGGGCAGATGGATCCGCCACCACATCGTTCCCGAGCGCCGGTCAACGCCGAGCAGGTCGCCGGAGTTCGTGGCGATGTACACCATCGTGCCGGAGAGCGCCGGCGTGGCCCACACGCCGCCCAGGCCGTCGCCCCCCTTCTCCGGGATCGGGACACCCCACACCAACGGGTCGGTGGGCTCGGACGGGTCGAGCTTCATGAGCTGGCCCACCTGGGCCGAGCGGGCGTCGAAGCGCTGGAGCTCGCTGCCGACGTAGAGATATCCCTCCTGGTCGATCACCACCGACGCGTCGGTGTCGTCGCCGGTCCAGAAACGGAACACTCGTCTCGCCCGCGTCCCGCCGTCCAAGATGTCGGAGATGTCCCACCCCTGCACCAAGCCTCCCGAGTTCGCGAAGTACGCAACGCCGTCTCGGAACGCGACCGAGTCCTCGATCGAGACGTCACCGTCGGGGAGGTCGGCCATCAGCCGGTCGTCGAACCCGGGCGTCGTGAACACGATCTTCGGATCCACCGTGACCTTGCCGTTCGCGTTGTAGCCACGGTGGAGGCGGATCACGTAGAACCATGAGTTCTCGCCGCCCTCCAGCAGGTAGTCACCGATCACGAGCGGCGCACCGTCCCAGTCGTTGTTCCACACGGGGCTCGGCACGCTCGTGTCGGCGTTCACCGACCACAGCACCGTCGGCGCCGCGCGATCGAGCGCAATCACCCGCAGGAGGTTGTCGCGAGACCCTCCGTAGTACAGGGGATATCCGTCGGGATCCGAGGTCGCCGAGCCCTTCGCCAGGTCGCCCGTCACGAGGTCCGGTCGTACCGGCTCCCCCGTCATACCGTCGAGGAAGTGGTAGTGCCCGTCGTAGGCGCCGATCCGGATCTCGATCGACCGGTCCCGGCCGACGATGACGTTGGGCTGACCGGTCCATCCGGTCCCGCACCAAAGCTTCGTCTCAGGTCCCACCGAGGACGAGCTGCACATACCGCCCGAGAGGGGATAGCGCCACAGGATCTTCGGGTTCCTCGGCACCGGTCCCTCGCCGTAGTAGCTGCGCGAAGCGTTGCCCCGAAACGTCGTGATGCCCGCGAACGTCGCGTTGATCGGTCGGGGCGTCGGCGCCGCGGACGGGCTCGGGGTGACCGACGGTGAAGCCGAGGGCGACGCGCTCGACGAGACCCGGGGCGAAGGATGAGCGGTCGGGCTCGGCTCCGCGCGGACGCCGCGTTCGGCGTTCCACCGCCACAGGACGGCGCCGGCTGCGACGAGCGAGATCGCCACGACCACCACGCCGAACGGGACGCGCGAACGGGATGCGTGCCGGGCGCCGCGCTGCGGCTTGGCCATCGCGAGGATGCTAGCGCAGGGTCCCGTGCAGGAGCGGGACTCGATCGGACTAGATCGGACCCTTCGAGCCCGGGTACGAGCCGAGCACCTTCAACATCGAGGTGTGCAAACGGACCTCCTCGAACGCGGCCAGCACGTCGGGGTCATCGGCCGCGCGTTCGACGTCGACGTAGAAGACGTACTCGAAGGGGGCGCCGCGTCGAGGCCGGGACTCGAGCTTCACCATGTTGATGTCGCGCGCCGCGAACGGCTGGAGCGACGCGAGCAGCGACCCGGGCGTGTCGGCGACCGCCATGACGAGCGACGTCTTGTTCGCGGGTCCCATGTCCGCGTCCTTCGTCCCCACGACCGCGAACTTCGTGAAGTTGTCCGGGTAGGTCTGGATCCGCTCCGCGAGCACCGCGAGACCCAACCGCCCGGCCGCCTCGACGCTGGCGATGGCGGCCTCGTCGGTCCGAGCGGCCTCCGCCACCAGCCGAGCCGCCCCGGCGGTGTCGTGCACCGGCATCGGCTCGATATGGTGCACGGCCAGGAAGTCCTCGCTCTGCGCCAGCGCCTGCCAGTGCGAGTACGCGCGCTTGATGCCCTCCAGCCGGGCTCCGGGCGGCGCGAGGAGCGCGTGGTCGACCCGCAGGACGACCTCGCCGACGATCCGTACGAGGTTGCTGTCGCCGAGCAGCTCGTACGTCTCGTTCACCGACCCGGCCTGGGAGTTCTCGACCGGTACGACCCCGAAATCGGCCTCGGCGCTCGTGATCCGCGAGAACACCAAGCGGACGGTGTCGCACGGCATCGGCTCGGCGCCGGGGAACGCCGCGCGCACGGCGGACTCGCTGAACGCGCCCGGCTCTCCCTGATAGGCGACCTGCATGACCGGGAAGGGTAACAGGGCCCTATTTCGCGAAGAACTGCTGGTAGATCTTGATGGCGCCTGGACCGAGAACGATCACGAACAGCGCCGGGAGCACCAGGAAGATCATCGGGAACAACAGCTTCACCGGGATCCGCTGGGCGAGCTCCTCGGCGCGCTGGCGGCGCTTCTGACGGAGCTCCTTGGATTGCGCCCGCAGCACGTTCGCGATGCTCACACCGAATAGATCGGCCTGGATCATCGACAGCGTGAAGCTCTGGAGCTCGGGAACGTTCGTGCGGTCGCCGAGATGCCGGAAGGCCTCGGCTCGGCTCACACCGATCTGGACCTCCTGGAGCAGCCGTCCGATCTCCTCGGCCAGCGGTCCCGGGACGTTCTTCGTGACCTGGGAGAGCGCGGCGTCGAACCCGAGACCGGCCTCGACGCTGATCGTCAACAGGTCCATGACATCCGGGAGCTGCTTCTGGATCGCCCGCTGACGCTTCGTGGCCATCGCCGCGACCTGCGCGCCGGGGACCACGTAGCCGATGAGCGTGAAGAGCACGACGAACAGCACCTTCAGCAACGGGGCGATGGGCAGGAGCGCGGCGAGCAGGATGCCCCCGACCAGCCCGACGACACCGCCCACGATCTTCAAGGCCACGACGCGCTCGGGGTCCCAACCGACCGGGCTCCCGGCGAGGACCAGCTTCTCGTTGATGCGGGCGCTGAGATCGAACGGCGTCAGCCGCACGAGACCCTTGCCGACGCGCTTGGCCGTCGGCAGCACGATCCGGTCCAAGGCCGATCCCGAGAGCTCCTCCTCGCGGAGGTCGACGGAGTCGGTGACCTGGCCGAGCGAGGTCTCCAAGAGCGTGACGGTTCGATTCCGCTCGCGCATGAACATGTCGAGCAAGACGCCGACCATGAAGATGGCCAGGAACGCCCCGACGAGCGTGAGTGCGAGCCACAGGCTAGACATCGATCTTCACCATCCTCGACATCACGAAGATGCCCGCTCCCATCATGCTGCCCGCCGCGACCAGCAAGATGATGCCGGTCGTCGTGGTGAACAGCGGCGTGATGTACTCCGGATTCACGATCGCGAGGTAGAGCAAGATCAGGAACGGCAGCGCCGACAAGATGGCGACCGACAGCCGGCCCTCGGCCGAGAGCACCTGCACCTGACGGCGGATGTACCCCCGCTCGCGGACGGTGTTGGCGACGATGTCCAGGACCTCGGCCAGGTTCCCGCCGACGTTGCGCTGCACGTTGATGGCGATGACCGCCCACTTCAGGTCGTCGCTGCCGACCCGCACCGCCATCGCCGTGAGCGCGTCGTCGATCGGCCGGCCCAGACGGATCTCGGCCACGACGCGCTGGAACTCGCTCGCCGAGGGCTCGCCGATCTCCTTCGACACCGTGTCGAGCGCCTGCAGGAAGCTGTACCCGGCGCGCAGGGAGCTGGCGAGGATCGACAGCGTGTCCGCGAGCTGATCGAGCAAGGCCTGCTGGCGCTTCCGGTGGTTGCGCAGCATCCAGACATACGGGATGAGCGCGGCGATCCCGGCCACCAACAAGACGAAGACGATGTTTTGGAGCAGCAGGGCCCCGAAGACGGCGCCGAGCAACGCGCACACGACGATGAGCGCGACGAACTCGCCGGCGAGGACCGGCATACCGGCCTGCTCGAGCCGCTCGTCGAGACCAGCGTTGAAGCCCGTCGCCTCGGCGAACCGGGTACCGGCGTCGACGAAGCTGCCGGGCAGCCACTGGCTCTGAACGGCTTCGCTCGCCGGCGTCCCCTCGCCCCGCCCGCCGATGCGGGTCGCGAGCTCCCGCTCACGCCTGCCCCTCGCCCGAGCGCCGAGGAGCATCGTCGCCACCAGATAGACCGCGCTGAACGCAACGGCGAGGATCAGGAACCGGCCTGCCGCCCCGCCCCAGAAAGATCCCACGACGGCCCTCACGCGGCTCGACCCCCTGGGACGGGCGCGAAGACTTCCGGCGATACCGAGATCCCACGCTCCTGCAGGCGGTCGAGGAACCGCGGCCGAAGACCGGTGGCTTTCAGATTGCCGAGGAACCGGCCTTCCTCGTCCACACCGGCGCTGTAGTCGAACAAGAACAGGTCCTGGAGGGTGATCACGTCGCCCTCCATGCCGATGACCTCGGTCACGTGGGTGATCCGGCGGCTGCCGTCCTTCATGCGGGATTGATGGACGATCAGGTTCAATGCCGACGACACCTGCTCGCGGATCGTCCGAACGCCGAGGTCCATCCCCGCCATGAGCGTCATCGTCTCCAGCCGCGAGAGAGAGTCTCGCGGTGAGTTGGAGTGCACGGTCGAGATCGACCCGTCGTGACCGGTGTTCATGGCCTGCATCATGTCGAGCGCCTCGCCGCCGCGGACCTCGCCGACGACGATGCGATCGGGCCGCATGCGCAAGGCGTTGCGGACCAGGTCGCGGATCGTGACCTCGCCCTTGCCCTCGATGTTCGGCGGGCGGTACTCCAGGCGCACGACGTGCGGCTGCTGGAGCCGGAGCTCGGCGGCGTCCTCGATCGTGATGATCCGCTCGTCGTCGGGCAGGAACGACGACAGCACGTTCAGCGTCGTCGTCTTCCCCGCACCCGTCCCTCCGGACACGAGCATGTTCAGGCGCCCACGGACGCACGCGTCGAGCAGGTCGACGACCTGGCGGGTGAGCGTTCCGAACGAGATGAGGTCGTCGGCCTGGTACGGGTCGGCCGAGAACTTGCGGATGGTGAGCGCCGGTCCGTCGATCGACAGCGGAGGGATGACGGCGTTCACACGCGAACCGTCGGGCAGACGCGCGTCGACGTACGGAGAGGACTCGTCGATACGGCGGCCCACCTTGCCGACGATCTTGTCGATCGTTCGGCGCAGCTGCGAGTCGTCGTGGAACTTCGAGCCCGTCCAGTACAGCTTGCCGGCGCGCTCCACGTACACCGAGTCCCAGCCGTTCACCATGATCTCGGTGACGTCGGGGTCGCGCACGAACGGCTCGAGCGGCCCGAGACCGAGCACGCTGTCGCCGATCTGCCGCACGATGAGCAGCTTCTCCTGTGCGGACAGGCCCGGCTCCTCCTCGTCCAGCAGCTCACGCAGGCGCTGGTGGACGAGGCCCTCGAGCTCGGTGTCCGAGAGCGTCGCATCGTACAAACGTGGTCCGAGCACCTCGACGAGGCGCTCTTGGACCCGGATCCGGATCTCGGCGATCCGGTCCCGCTGCTGTGCCTTGGCGAGTCGGTCTGCGAGTGACATCGATTGCCTCCTATGGACGACGCCGGAACAGGCCGCGGCGCTTGGATGCGGGGGAAGGTGCCTGCGCGGCGACGGCGCCTTCTGCCGTATTCGATTTCCCGGTGAAGCGCAGCGCCAAGGTCCTGATGCTGGCGGACACCTCGGAGTTCGGATCTTCCAGGTACACCGGCCGGCCCTTGTTGAGCGACATCGGGACCAACCGGCTGGACGGGATCATCGTGTCGACCTGGATCTTCATCACGCGCTCGACATCGCCCGAATCCAGACCGACCTTGCTGTCGGCTCGGTTCAAGACGATGCGGAAGCGATCGCGGGGGAGCCCGATCGTGAGCAGCGTTTCGAGCGCCTTCGACAGGTGCTTCACGCCGACGACGTCGAGACCCGTCACCAGACAGATCGCGTCCGAGAGATCGAAGCACGCGAGCGCGAGATCCGTGTAGTCGGCCGACGCGTCGACGACCACGTACGCGAAGTTGTTCCGCAGCGTCCGCAGGTACTTGCCCACGGCCTCCCCGGCGGGGGGCTGCATGGCCGGGTCGGGGACCGCACCGAACCCCCAGAGGTGGTCGCCGAACTTCGAGGCGTTCGCGAACACGGTCTCGCGGTCGGCGCCCTCGCCGAGAGCGATGAGATCCATCACCTGTTTCTGCGGCTCGGTTCCGAAGTACGAGAACACGTCGCCCATGTCGACGTCGAGATCGACCACCGCCGTCTCCTCGCCCGACAGCTCCGAGATCGCCGTGGCGAGGTTGGTGGTCAGGAAGGTCTTGCCCGTGCCTCCCTTGGAGGAGAACACGGAGATGACCATGCCCCGGCTCGACGGCTTCTCGGCCATCGCCCCGCGGAGCGACCGCAGGTTGTCCGCCCACGTGATCGCGCGCTCGACGGCGTCGCGCAGCTCCTCGCTCCCTTGGGTGAGGTCGACGACGTCGCGGATGCCGGCGCGCATCGCGGCGGGGAGCAGCCCGTTCCACGATTTATCGCGCACCATCACGATCGCCGTCATCGGCGCGGCCCGCCCGACGAACTCGGCCAGGCCGAGTGCGTCGGGCTCCTTGATCTCCGGCGACAGGACGAGCACGTCGATCGGATCGTCGCTCTCGACGAGCACCTCTTCAGCGGCGGTCACCGATTGCACCCAGCCGACGTCGTCAGGCTCCACCTCCAGCGCCCGGGCCAACGTGGCCCGGAACGTCTGAGGCGTTCCGACGGCGAGGACCTGCTGTGCCGTCACTTGCCCTTCTTCGCTCCTGCGACGATGCCCTGCACCGTCAGCGGCGGCAGATCGACGCCCTTGCCGTCCGGCGGCAGCAGCGATAGCCAGACCGTGCCCTGCTCGAGCGCGAAGACGAACTTCTGAGCGTCCTCCGGCTTGAGGCCTAACGCGACCGTGATGCTCCCGGTCGTGTCGGCGCTCACGCTGCCGGACACGCCGCCCGCCTGCTGCGGCACGGCAACACGAAGGACCTGTACCTGCGGCACGAGCACCACGGTCGCCGAGGTGGTCTGCTGTTGCTGCTGCCCGGTGATCGAGCTCGTCTGCTGCTGCGCCTTCTTCTGCTTCACCGGCACGTTGTCGAAGGTGGCGTAGATGGTGACGAAGTCGCCGCCCGACATCGCACCTGCCACGGCCCGTGGGCCGTCGAGCGCCACGACGATGGCCTCGAGGCCGTCGGGGATGCCGAGCACGCCGCCCGTCACCTTGCCGCCCTCGACGCGCGAGAGCGGGATCTGCTCCCCGGCGAGGATCGGAACGCTGTTGCGACGGTTACGTAGGTCGGAGACCTGCTGGATCGCACCCTTGACGAGGTCGCCGGTGGGCACGTTCTTCAGCTCGAACTGTCCCTCGTTGATCAACTGGTTCAGATCGCTGTTCGCTGCGATGTCGACCTTGGACACCACGACCCCGGTGAGCGCCCCACCGCTGGTGGCGTCCTCCTTCACCGAGCGCGTGTACAGGAACAGCCCGACGACCGCGAGCGTCGCCAGGATCACCGCAAGTACTACGACCAGCCCTCGTGACCTCATCTGTTACCCCCCTTAAAGCCGAGTCGTCCGTTGATGAACATGTCTTGTGGCTCGATCCGTCCTATCTGACCAATCGCACCGCCCGGAGGCCGAAATCCGCTCCCGTCCCTGGGATCCCTTCGCCGGTCGTCGGGCCATTCCACTGCGCGTGGATGATCACCGTGCTTCCGGACTTCTCCACCCCACCGATCGGGACGAACAGCTGGATGAACCCGATCACGTCCGCGGTGTCGAGCTGGCAACCCGCATCGGCACCGCTACAACCTTGCCCGGTGGAGTTCGGAACGTCGATCACCGGGAAGGTCAACGTCTTGCCCTCGATCGTCTCCCACACGGCATCGGACAGGCCGTTATCGAGACAGTCGTACGTTGCCGTCGGGTAGTTGAGCGGCAACAGATCCTTCCACCCGAAGCTCTCGATGAGTGCCTTCAGCGTCGCCGCATCGACATGGCAGGGCGCTGCGCTCGGGTCGTTCCAGTGCGAGAGATCGAGCACGCCCCAGCGGGGCTCCTGCAGCAGGTCCTTCGGGTAGGAGAGGTCGCAGTCGACGTGCTGACCCGGCGGCGGGATCGTCTGCGGGATGCTGCAGCCCACCAGCGTCGCGTTGTTGACGGTGATCGGGACCGGCTTCGCGAAGCCCACGGGTCCCCACTGCGCCGTGGCGGTCGTCTGCACGGGTCCCGAGTCGAGGCCGAAGATCTGGGCGAAGAAGTAATCGACCGTCACCGTGGAGTTCACCGTCAACAGCTTGGGCGCCACCCCGACCGGGGTCCGACAGTCCTCGAGCCCCTGGATCGACTGCAGCGTTGCGTCGCCGTCGTTCTGCGAGATGAGGGACGTCGCGGCTGCCGAGGCCACCCCGGGCGTCTTGGCCTCGTTCCCCAGCGCGCACTGCTGGGCGGCGGCGAGCACCGCGGCGTCGGAGGCGTTCACCATGTCACGCCGGATCGCGACCACGCGCCCGAGATCGAACACCAAGACCAGCATGCCCACCAGCGCCAGCAAGAGCAGGGCGATGATCATCAGGACGGCGCCTCGCTCCTCGTCTCGGAGGCGGTGCATCGCCGGGCTCACTCGCACCGGAACACCCCCGCGACGGTTGCGTCGATCGTCACGTTGTTCCAGAAGGGGATGTCGACCGTGAGCGGCTGGACCCACGAGACCTTGACGTCTTGGCCGCGCGTGAGTGCGGTACAGCCCGTCGGCGCCGGGGCGCCGTTGATCGTCACGCTAGCGTTCGTGGCGGGCGTGTACGCGCCCGCGGAGGAGTTGATGCTTCCCTGGATGTCGCAGGTGCTGAAGCCGGCGGCCTTGACCGCCGCGCAGCGCGCGCCTTCGCGCGCCGCACCCTGGAAGACCTGCAGCTGGCTCCACACGCGACCGAACTCCAGCGTCCCGACCAGGATCAGCAGGAGCACGGGCATGATGAGGGCGAACTCGACGGCAACAGCCCCTCGCTGATGCCGCAGGTGCCGCCTCGTCTTCGTCATCTCGATCGATTCCCTCCACGTGCCCGGATGGCGCGATTCGTCAGCCCCTCACTCCCCTCCCGGTGGGAGTGAGCGGCCGACGAGGCCGCTCTCACATCTACTTGTCCGAGCCGAACTAGGAACCAGCCCCGCTCAGCGAGTCCTTGCCTCGAGTGAACACGCCGGAAATGGCGACACCGAGGGCCGTCGCCGCAGCGACGATCGCGATCGCGATGAGCACCAGCAGCAGGCCGTACTCCGTCGCTACAGCTCCGTCCTCGTTCGTGATCTTGTCGCGAGCGCCCCAAAGGAGGGTCTTCGCCTTCACGTACAGGTGGAGAAGCATCCATTCACCTCCCTTCGCTCACGTCGGCGCCGCACAGAACCGGTGCCGTACGTGAACTACCGTACGGAGTCGACGACCCGCTTGGTATTCCGATTTCCACGGCGTCTGGATACGTCGTTCTACGTATGCCGTGCCTGGTCGTTCGCTTCCCCAGCGACTTTAGGATTACCCGGTGGGAGGGCCAAAGCAAGCACAACCGAGCACGACCTTGCCGCCGGGAACGGCGTTCGGAGGGTTGGCACTTTCCCAGGTCTGGGTTTGGGTCGCCATCCTGATCCCGACGGGAGTGCTGGCCGCCTTCCCGCTCGTGAGCGTGGACCTCGCGTACGTAGTGCGCGCGGGGGAATCGATGCTGCGCACAGGCAGCGTGCTGCGCACCGACCGGCTCCTGGTGTGGACGATCGGCGGACCCTGGCTCAACCAGCAATGGGGAGCCGAGCTGATCGTCGCCGCTGCGTACCGCGTGGGCGGGTGGCTGGGGCTCGCGGTGCTCCGGGGCGCCCTCCAGGCGGGCGTCGTCGGCTTGGTCTTCCTCGGCTGTCGCGCGGCCGGAGCCGATCGGCGGCGAGCGGCGCTCCTGACCCTGGGTTCGGCTCTCGTGATCTCCACCGGGCTCCAGCTGCGGGCCGAATCGCTGGGGATCGTGTGCTTCTCGGCGACCGTGTGGCTCCTGCAGACCCGAGCCCATCGGCCCGGTCGAGCCTGGTGGACGGTCGCCGTGGTTGCGCTCTGGGCCAACGTCCACGGGAGTTTCGTCCTCGGACCGCTCCTCATCGCCCTCGCGTGTCTGGAGGACGCGACGTCGCGCAGGGGCAGCGCACGCTCGACGCCGGCCCTTGGGGTCGCGGCCACGCTCGCCACCGTGGCCACCCCGTTCGGGTTCGGCGTCTGGACCTACGTGCGCGATGTCGCCACCGATCCCCTCATCAGCGGGTTCGTGCAGGAGTGGCAGCGACCGACGCTCGGAACCCTCACGGGCGTCCTGTTCTTCTGCTCGGTCGCGGTCGTCGTCGTGTTCCTGGTTGTGAACCGCGGGAAGGTGCCCTGGCAGACGTGGGTCCGGCTGGCGGTGTTTCTCCTCATCGGGCTTACCTCCCTGCGCTCGACGGTGTGGTGGGGGGTGGTCGTGCCGGTCGAGATCGCCCGTTTGCTGCACGGAACCGAGCGCGACCGACCGGACCCCGTGTCCCGGCTGAACACCGCGGTCGTGGCCGTGGTTGCGCTCGTCGCCGCCGCCGGCTTCGTACGCTGGCTGCCGTACACCGGGCCCGATGAGCCGGGGCGGCTCCTCACGCACGCTCCGGCGGGCGTCACGGCAGCGGCGGCGAACCTGCTCGCGCCGGGTGAGCCGTTCTTCAACGCGCAGGAGTGGGGCTCGTGGTTCGAGCTCGCGCTCCCGGCGAACCCCGTCACCACCGATTCCCGGTTCGAGCTGATCCCGGTCGAGCGCTGGGACCAGTACCTCTCGATCTCGGCGGGCCGAACCGGCTGGCAGGGGGTGCTCGATGACTGGGGCGTGCGGGTGGCGGTCGTGAGTCGTGAGCAACAAGCGCCCTTGATCCCTCAGATGCGCGCGGATCCCGGCTGGCGCCTGGTGTACGAAGACCCCGAGGGACTCGTGTTCGCGAGGAGCTGAGCGCTGGGCTCCGTCGGCCCTCGGCGGACGTAGGTCACGAGGATCGCCAGAAGCACCGCGGCGCGCAACGTCACGGCGATCGCGAGCGGCCAAGCGGAGATGCTCGTTCCCCTGTACTGGTGACCGATCCACGAGAACTCGGTGAGGAACACCGCGGCGTCCGCGATCTCGAAGAGCGCGAAGAGCCGGAAATCCGGCATCACGAGGACGAAGAACGGCAACAGCCAGAGCGCGTACTGGGGTGAGTACACCTTGCTCGTAAGCAGGAAGAGCACCACCATCGGGAAGGCGAGGGTCCACGCGGGCGGCGGCACGGGGCGCCGGAACGTCGCCCGTGCCACGACGAGGACGCCGACCAGGAACGCGATGAGCGACACCACGTTGATCAAGCCGATCGAGAGACAGCCGGTGTGCCCGACGAGCGCACACGTCACGTACCACAGCGTCCCCGGCGTGGGGGCTCGAGCCGAGCTGAAGCGGAAGAAGAAGCTCCAGCGGTCCGGGGCGAGCACGGCGAAGGGGACGTCGACGACGAGCCAGGTGACGACCGCCGCGAGCGCGAGGCGCGCGGCACCCCTCCGGTCGCCCGTCCGCACCCGATCCAGGCAGAGCGGGACGAGCACCAGCACGGGGTAGACCTTGGCTGCGACGGCCAGACCGAGCAGCGAACCCGCCGTCCCGTCCCGCCGACGGAAGTACGCGGCCAGTCCAGCCGTCGTGAGCGCCACCGCGAGCAGGTCCCAGTTCAGGAAGGCGTAGAGGGCGAGGCTCGGGGCGAGGGCGAACAACGGCGCTCGCCACCCAGCCATCCTGAACAGCAGCCACGCCGCCGCGAGACCGAGCAACGCGAGCCCGACCGCGTTGATGAGGAAGAACTCCCCCTCGCCGCGGGCGGGGAGCGATGCCAGCCACATGAACATCGCGGTCACGACCGGGTACTCGTTCCGGGCTTCCAGGTACGGCATCTTGCGGTCGGCCAGACCCTCGGCGCGGTAGAGCGGCACGATGTCCGTATAGCAGGAGTCGCGTTGCACGCGCTGGTCGAAGTCGGTGCGCACGCACAGCGACGTGTGCGCGAACCCGAGGAAGAGGGTGACGAGCGTGGCGACCAGGACGAGCGCGAGCCCCGCCCTCGGCAGGCGCTCGGCGCTCACGGTCCGGAGCTACTCCGGCGAGCCGACGGAGACGAGGCCGGAGATGGCCGCGGCCCGAAGCGCGCCCACGCGTGTGCCCACGCCGAGCTTGCCGTAGATCCGCCCGAGGTGCGTCGTCACGGTGCGCTCGCGTAGGCCGAGGCGGTCGGCGATCTGCCGCGCCGTCAGGCCCTCGGCGGCGACCGTCAACACCTCCACCTCACGGGACGTGAGCTTGGCCTCGACCTGACGCCGAATGTCGATCCCGGCCGCGATGGGGCGCACCCACTCGGTCGGAGGCCCGGCGAGCACCATCTCGCCGTCCGCGGCGGCGTGGAGCGCCAGCAGGAACTCGAGTGGGTCGACGTTCTTGTCGACGAACCCGTCTGCGCCCATGAACAGCGCGCGCGAGATCGCCATCGGATCGGCTCGGGCGCCGCAGCCCAAGATCGCGAGCGCGGGGAAGCGCTCGCGGACGGTTCGGATCAGCCAGAAGGCATCGTGCTCGCCGTCGAGCCCGAGACCGATGAGCGCAACCACGCGGCTGCGCCGGATGCGGTTGATGGCCAAGAGGGCCTCGTCGGCCGTCCCGGCCTCGGCCAGCACCTCCATGTCCGGACGGTCCTCGATGAGCATCCCGAGGCCGGCGCGCACGACCGGCAACGGGTCCACGAGCACGATCCCGAGGCGCCGCTTCGGCGTCCGGTGGATGCTCGAGCGCTCGGATCCCGGTCTGACAGCCATCTCTATGCCCCTTACCGTATGGAACGAACGGGGCGCCACGGGGGAAGCGCCGTCCGTGCCTGCCCCCTCAATATCGGACGCCCCGGGTCCTGCCTGTACCCTCGATATCGGAGACGTCAGGGCCCGCCTGTAGCAGCGATTTCGGGGATGCCGGGGCCTCCCGTAGCCTCGGTTTCGGCCGCTCGTAAATCCCCTGAGCCTGAGGCCTCAGCCGATCTGGATGAGGCCCAGGGAAACCGCTCGCGAGATCGCCTGGACGCGGTTGCGGACGCCGAGCTTGCGATAGAGCCTGGCGACGTGCGCTTCGACGGTCCGCGGCGACAGCCCCAAGCGCGTCGCGACCTGCTTCACGGTGAGTCCTTCGCTCACGAACTCCAAGATCTCGAGCTCGCGCGAGGTGATCTTCGCTTCCGCGGCCGAGGA
>JBDTYT010000003.1:0-53506 GCA_040005555.1 Actinomycetota bacterium
CACCGCCGCGTCGCGGTCCATCCCGACGACGTTCGGCATGGGGAACTCCGGCGGCCCGAGCGACACCGTGATCGTCACCGTCTGACCCGGTTGCAGGTCGGTGTTCTTCACGGGGTCCTGCGAGATCACGTCGCCGCGCTGCACCACGGTCGAGAAGTCCTCCTGCCGATCGACGAGGAACCCCGCCGTCGTGAGGAGCGTGGCGGCTTGCTCCTCGGTGAGACCGATGACCTTCGGCACGGGGAGCGGGCTCGGGCCCTTGCTGATGACGACGTCGATGCCGCTGCCTTGCGGGGCTTGCGCGTTCGATCGCACGCTCTGATGGATCACCTGATCGATGGCGAACGAGTTGCTGAAGGACTTCGTGACGTCGCCGAGCTTCAAGTTCGCCGCCTGCAGCGCCGCGTGCACCTGGTCGATCGGCATGCCGAGCAGGTTCGGCACCGGTACCGGGGGGGGGCCGAGCGAGAGCACGAGGGTCACCCTCGAGCCCGTCTTCACCGAGACGCCTTCAGCGGGTTCCACGCGGAGCACGACGCCCTCATCGATCTTCGTCGAGTAGTCGCCGTCGGCGAGCTTGACGGTGAGCCCCGCGTCCTCGAGCCGTGTCTGGGCCTCGGACGCCGTGAGCCCGACGACGCGCGGCACATCGATGGCGTGGGGGATCAGGTAGGTCCAGGAGCCCCAGGCCGCCGCTCCGATCGCGATGAGCGCGAAGAAGATCCCGAGCGCCCATCGGCCCTTGCGGCGACGGGTGGTGGTGCCGTCGCGCGAGCGCGGGATCGTGACGGTGGTCGCGCGCTCGAGCCCGGGTGGGGCGGGGATGACCTGGACGTCGGGAACGAGCTCGGCGATCGGACGGGCGGGAGGAAGATCGGCCATCTCGCTTTGCAGGTCTCGGCGCGCCTCGGCCGACGACTCCGGCCGGAGCTCGCGCTCGATCTCGGTCATCGAGGACACCCAGCCGTCCAAGCCGACCGGCACGGCCGGGTTGCGGCCCGAGGGCGGAGGCACGCGCTCGCGAAGATGCTTGACGGCGATCGCCACCGGGGTCTCGCCGGTGAACGGGATACGGCCGGTGAGCATCTCGTACGCGACGATGCCGAGCGAGTACAGGTCGGTCCTCGGATCCGCGGGCTCGCCTTGGAGCTGCTCGGGCGCGAGGTACTGCACGGTGCCGGTCACCATGCCGGCCTGCGTGATCTGCGCGTCGGCGTACGCGCGCGCGAGCCCGAAATCCGCGACCTTCACGACGCCGTCGCGCGTCAACATGATGTTCTCGGGCTTGATGTCGCGATGCACGATGCCTTGGCGATGCGCGTGATCGAGCGCGGACAGGACCGGCAAGAGGACCTCGGCGGCCTGGGCGGGAGCGAGCAGTCCCTCGGCGTTCAGAACCTCGCGCAGGCTCTGTCCGCGGACGAACTCCATCACCATGAAGTACACGCCGTCGACGGATCCCCAGTCGTGGACGGACACGATGTTCGGGTGACCGAGCCCCGCAGCCGAACGCGCCTCGCGGCGGAACCGGTCGACGAACCCCGCGTCGCCGGCGAGCGCCGCGTGCAGGACCTTGATCGCGACCTCCCGGTCTAAGACGGCGTCGTGCGCGCGGAAGACCTCTCCCATCCCGCCCGCGGCGATACGATCGACGACGTGGTACCTGCCGTCGAGGGTCCGCAGCGAGCGAACGGGATCGGACCCACCGAGGGGTCGCTGAGACACCGTGCGTCTGGACGTGTGGTGAACCTCCCGTGTGCGGGCGAACTCCGGGGGCCGGGCGTGCGTCCGGGGACATTCTAGGCGGAAGGCGGAGCCGGATGGGTCAAGCGGGCGCGGTTCCTGCTTCGGAGCAGGAGTTCGAGGCGGCGTTCGAACGGATCCACGGATCGATCCAGGCAGGCGAAACGGACCTGTCTCGCCTGGGGTTCTGGCGGTTGCTGAACCAGGTGAAGGCCGACCGCCGGCTCTCCGAGCGGTGGGCCGACGCCGCGGGGGACATCGACCGGAGGGCATTCGAGGCCCGCGTGAAGCTCCGGTTCCCCGTGTGGTTCGGGAACCTCGTGCTGGTGGCCGGGACCGCGTTCGGCGGCGCGGCAGCGTGGATCGCGCTGCGCGCCTCCGATCGAACCGTCGCGGGCGTCGCCCTCGTCGTGGCGGGAGGCACGTGGGTCGTCTCGCTGCACTGCCTTGCGCATTGGGTCGTGGGGCGAGCCGTCGGGATCCGATTCACGTCGTACTTCTTCGGGGGGCCCTCGCCTCCGCGGCCCGGGCTCAAGACCGACTACGCCACGTACCTGCGGGCCGAGCCGGGGGCTCGCGCCTGGATGCACGCGTCGGGTGCGCTCGCCTCCAAGGTGGCGCCGTTCATCGCGCTGGGGTTGTTCCCCGCCTCGAACGCGCCGGCGTGGGCGGCGTGGGTGCTCCTGGGGATCGGGGTGATCACGATCATCACCGACGTCGCGTTCTCGCGAACGTCGAGCGATTGGAAGAAGGTCATCCGCGAGCGGAGGATCGCGCGAACGTGGCGGGACACGCGAGCGGCGTGACCTATACTCGGGCCCTCGAACACGGGGAGCTCGGGCCACCGGACTGAGCGGCCGGCTGGGAGGCGGCGAGGCAGTGCTCGATCCTCGATCTCTCGGTCTGTACGTCCTGACCTCGAGCGGGTACGTTCCGGGGCGCGGGCATCTCGATGTGGGTCTGGCCGCGATCGAAGGCGGTGCGACCGCGATCCAGCTCCGCGCCCCCTCTCTCGGCGACGCCGATCTGTTGCCCATCGCGACGGAGCTCGCGAACCGATGCCGCGAGGCACGCGTCCTGTTCCTCGTCAACGATCGTGTCGAGGTCGCGATCGCCTCCGGTGCGGACGGTGCTCACGTGGGTCAGGACGACGACCCGACCGCCGCGCGCGAGGCGCTCGGTCCCGAGCGGGTCCTCGGCGTCAGTATCCTCGCGCCCGAGGAGGCCGAGACCGCGGCGGCCGCCGGCGCCGACTACCTCGGCGTCACGATCTGGGCGACGCCGACGAAACCGGAGGCCGTGCCGGTCGACCTCGACGGTCTGCGCTCGATCGTCCGAGCCACGAGGCTCCCAGTCGTCGGGATCGGCGGGATCCACATCGGTAACGTGCGTGACGTGCTTGCCGCCGGCGCCGCCGGCGTGGCGGTGGTCTCGGCCGTCGGTGCGGCGCCCGACCCGGTCGCGGCGACCGCACGGTTCGCGGCGGTGGTCCATGCATTCGACCCATCCGACCACCCTGATGCGCGATGACGGAACAGCGGACCGGCAAAGCGACGGCCGAGCTGTTCGAACAGGTCATCCTCCGACGGCTCGGCGCCAACGATCCCGACGTGCTCGTCGGTCCCCAACACGGTGTCGACGTGGGCGTCGTGCGGGTGGCCGAAGGGGTCGCGATGGCGCTCTCGGCCGATCCCGTGTTCATCGTGCCCGCGTTCGGGTGGGAGCGCGCGGCGTGGTTCGCCGTGCACATCCTGGCCTCGGATGCCGCGACGAGCGGCCTGCCTCTGCGATGGATGGCCGTCGATCTCAACCTGCCTCCGGAGATCACGGACGAGGAACTCACCGCGCTGTGGGATGCGTTTCACCGCACGTGTGAAGACATCGGCGTGGCCGTCGTGACCGGGCACACCGCTCGGTACGACGGATGCGCCTGGCCGATGGTGGGCGGGGCGGTCTGCCTCGCCGCGGGGCCCGAGGATCGGTTCGTCACGCCGACGATGGCTCAGCCCGGCGATCGCGTCGTCGTCACGAAAGGAGCCGCCATCGAGGCGACGGCCCTATTCGCTGCGACCTTCCCGGGGCGGCTCACGCAAGGGGTCGGAGCGGACGTCGTTCGGGCCGCTGACGCGTTGTTCGAGCACATGACGGTCGTGCCCGAGGCGACCATCGCGAGCACCTTCGGCCTGCGCAGCGAGGGCGTGACCTCGATGCACGACGCGACCGAGGGCGGGGTCATCGGCGGGCTCGCAGAGGTGGCCGTCGCCTCCGGGACAGGGATGCGGGTCGAACGGGCGGCGATCCCCGTCCGGCCCGAGGTCCGTGCCGTGTGCGATCACGTGGGGATCGACCCGTACGTCTCGATCTCGGAGGGCACGCTCATCGCGACGGTCGTTCCGGCGCGCGCGGCCCCGTTCGTCGATGCCCTTGCGGCGCATGGGATCGAGGCGGCGATCGTCGGAGAGGTTACGGATCCAGCACACGGCCGGTTGCTCCTGACCGAGGACGGCGAGCGGCCCCTGGAGCACCCGGGGCTCGATCCGTTCTGGGGAGCGTTCGGACGGTGGTCGAGCGAGGCCTCGGGCATCGACGAACGATCGTGAAGAAAGTTAGGTGGACCTTGAGGCCGGACCCGGAGTGGATCGGGGTCTGCGTGGGGTCTCCTGGGTGAGGACCTCGTCCGAGAGCATCGCCCACCGTTCGTGGTCGCGCCATCGTCCGCCGATCTTCAGGTAGCGGGGCGACAGCCCTTCGCGCCGGAACCCGAGCCGCTTCACGAGCGCGATCGATGCCGTGTTCGCGGGCTGGATGTTCGCCTCGACGCGATGCAGACCGAGCGGACCGAACGCGTGGCGGATCACGAGGCGGATCCCCTCGGTCATGAGGCCGTGACCTTCGAAGGGTGCGAACACGTAGTAGCCGAGGTACGCGTTGCGGAAGTTGCCGAGGAAGATCTGGTTGAGGTTCACCACCCCGACGATCGCTCGGTCATCGTTGCGGCACACTAGGAAGCCTGCGTCGTCGGCTCGACGCAGGCGCCGAAGGTACTCGGCGAAGGCGGCGTCGTCGTTCGGCGGGTGCACCCACGGGCGGT
Source organism: Actinomycetota bacterium (assembly GCA_040005555.1). Lineage (GTDB taxonomy): Bacteria > Actinomycetota > UBA4738 > UBA4738 > HRBIN12 > JBDTYT01. The sequence continues at coordinate 4,835 of JBDTYT010000003.1, forward strand.
GCAAGCGCTCGCTCGCGGCTACGCGCGCGAGGAACTCCTCGCGATCGCGGGGCCCGGGGTGGCGCAGGTGGACGAGCTCGCCTCGATCGATCACCCGCGCCGCCACGGACGGAACGGTACCCCGTCCGGTCGCGGTAGGGTTGTCGACCCATGGACGTCGTGACGATCGGTGACGTGATGATCGACGTGCGCGTCGAGGCCGACGCGCTCGAGGAGGGTGGCGACGTGCACGGTCGCGTGCTCGTCCGTCCTGGTGGCAGCGCTGCGAACGCGGCCGTGTGGGCGGCGCACACCGGTCGCAGGGCGCGGGTGCACGGCCGGGTCGGGGCCGACGTCTCGGGGGCGCTCGTTCGCGACGAGCTCATGCAGCGCGGTGTCGAGCCCGCCCTTGCGGTCGATCGGGAATGCGACACGGGCACGCGGCTCGTCGTGCACGAGCCGGGGGAGCGCTCGATGGTGGCGGACCGCGGCGCGAACAGCAGGCTCTCACCTGATGACCTCCCCGAGCGGATCGAAGCGGCTGCGGTGCTCGTCTCCGGTTATGCATTGCTGCACGAGCCATCGTTCCCGGCGGCCCAGGCGGCGTTGGAGCGCGCGCACGCGCGGTTCGTCGCCGTCGACGCCGGCTCGTGGTCGCTGTTGCGCGCGTTCGGTGCCGACCGGTTCTACGACGTCACGAAGCGGGCGACGATGCTCCTGGCGAACGAGCGCGAAGCCGAGGTGCTGAGCGGGCGTCGAGGGAGCGCAGCAACCGACGTCCTCACCCAGCGATACCCCGTGGTCTGCGTCAAGCTCGGCGAGGCAGGGGCGGTCATGTCGTGGGAGGGTCTCGTGATCCGGTATGCGGGTGAGCCGATCGACGAGATGGATCGGACGGGCGCCGGCGACGCGTTCGACGGCGTGCTGCTCGCGGCGCTCGTTGCCGGCACGTCGCCGGGAGACGCCTTGCGGGCCGCGTGCCACGCCGGCGCTCGCGTGGCGGGGAGCCTCGAGACGTGGCCCGAGCGGGGAGTCGCGTGAGCCTGACGACCTAGCGGAGCCAGGTCTTCGTGATGGCTTTCGTGAAATGCCAGCCGTACCGGAGCGACTTCGGTTTCTTCGAGACACCACCGCGGCGGGTGAGGAACGTGACGGGGACCTCGATCACTCGCGCGTGCTGGCGGAGAGCCTCGATCGTGACCTCGGACGTCCAGAACTGGTCCTGCTCGAGGATCAACTTGCGGAGCGTCTCCGCCGACGTGGCGCGGTAGCCGCTCGAGATGTCGGTCACGCGCTGCCCGGTCAGCACGGTGACCACCCACGAGAAGAAGTGGACGCCGAGGTGCCGGACCACGCTCTCGCGCTCGAAGTCGCCGAGCATCCGCGAGCCGTTCACGTGGTCGGCCGCACCGCCGATGATCGGCCCCACGAGCATGGGCATCTCCTCGGGCTGGTGCTGGCCATCGGCGTCGATCGAGACAACGATGTCGGCACCGAGGCGCAGCGCGATGTCGTAGCCGACGCGGAGCGCGAGCCCGCCTCCTCGGCGGATCGGAAGCGTGGCGGCGAAGGCGCCGGCGGCTCGAGCCGCATCCGCCGTGCCATCGTCCGAGCGGTCGTCGATCACGATCGGGATCACCGCGTAGCCCTCGATCTCCCTCGGCATCGCGTCGATCACCGCGCCGACGTTCTCGGCCTCGTTGTGCGCCGGAGAGATGACCACGATCTTCTTCCCCGGCGGCAGGTCGGACGCCCCGTCCCAATCGAACGCCGCCTGTCCGAGGGACTCGACGAGGAGCCGGATGCTGCGCTCGCTCGTGTCGACCTCGGACTGCATACGGACCAGGAGGAGGAACAAGATCACGACGGCGATCAGCAGCGCGCCGGTCAGCCGTTGTCCGCTGCCCGGACGGAAGTTCAACGCATCGAAGACGGGGTTGAACCACGACGGGTGGATCGCGAGCAGCACGACGCCCATCGCGATGAGCCAGGTGATGATGAGGCTGAAGCGGCTGATCTGGCTGCGGCGGTAGCGAAGGTACGCGACGCCGAAGAACACCGCCGCGAACACGCCACCGAGGATGCGAAGGACGAGCATCGGAAGCCGCAGGATAACAGCGCCTCGAGGCGCGCCGGGCGAACCGCTCGCGTGCTACGGAGCGGAGCGCTCTCGGACGCCGCGCCAGCGGGTCTTCGGGTCGATGTGATCGGGGATCACGCGATCCCGGTAGCGCTCGATCTCGGTGAACATCGACTCGATCAGCGTTTCGGAGAGCAGGTGCGGCTCGAGGCCGAGGTCCAGGAGCTTCGTGTGGGTGGCGTTGTAGTAGTGCTCCTCCATCTCGACCCGGGGGTTGTCGACATGGCGTACCTCGACGGTCAGACCCACCTGCGCGCCCGCCTTCTGCACCAACTCGGCGAGCTCACGCACCGAGAACTGCTCGGTGAACTGGTTGAAGACCCGGAACTCGCCGCCCTCGGCCGGGGTCGTCACGGCGAGCTCGACGCACCGCAGGGTGTCCACGATGTTGAGGTACCCGCGCGTCTGGCCGCCCTTTCCGTACACGGTGAGCGGATGTCCGATCACGGCTTGGAGGCAGAACCGGTTGAGCGCGGTGCCGAACACCTCGTCGTAGTCGAACCGTGTGTTGAGCCGCTCGTCGAGCGCGGTCTCGTCGGTTTGGATGCCGTACACGACCCCTTGGTTGAGATCGGTGGCCCGCAGGCCCCAGATCCGGCACGCGAAGTGGACGTTGTGCGAGTCGTGCACTTTCGACAGGTGATACATCGACCCGGGGATCTTCGGGAAGGGCAGGACATCGGTGCGCCCGTGGTGAGCGATCTCGATGTAGCCCTCCTCGATGTCGATGTTCGGGGTGCCGTACTCGCCCATCGTGCCGAGTTTGACCAGGTGAGACTCGGGCGCGAACTCGGCCATCGCGTACAGCACGTTCAAGGTGTTCACGACGTTGTTCGTCTGGGTGAAGACCGCGTGCTCGCGGTCGATCATCGAGTACGGTGCCGAGGGCATCTCGCCGTAGTGCACGATCGCTTCCGGCTCGAAGTCGCGGAACAGGCGCTCGACGACGGCCCACTCGGTGAGGTCGCCCTCGGTGGTGCCGATCTGTCGGCCGGTGATCTCGTGGAACGCGGCGGCGCGCTCGGGCAACGATGATCCGATCGGGGTGAGCGAATCCGTGCCGGCCTCTCGGTGCGCGGTGCGGCGCAGATAGTTGTCGACGGCGTGGACCTCGTGGCCCGCTCGAGCGAATCGCATCGACGTGGCCCAGCCGAGGTACCCGTCGCCGCCCAGGACGAGGACGCGCATTGACGATCCCTTCGAGCATGATGGGGGAGCCCTCGTCATCCTATCAACCGACCTGTCGTGGCTCGACAGCACCACGGCCGCGGTTCGCGCGAGTCACGCGAGGGCGGCGAGCTCCTCCAGGATGCGGTCGACCTCGGCCGGCGTGTTGTAATGACACAGCCCTACCCGCACGGCCCCCCCGGTCTCCTGTAACCCCAACCGTTCCATGAGCGCGAGCGCGTAGTAGTGGCCGTCCCACACGAAGATCCCGCGCTCGCCGAGGGCCCTCGCCGTCTCTAGCGGGTGCTGCTCGCCCGCGCGCACGGCGAACGTCGGCGTGCGCTCGTCCAGGCGGGAGGTGTCGGCGATGCCCCACAGTCGCAGCGCGGGGATCGCCGAGAGGCCATCGAGGAACCTGGCGGAAAGCGTCCGCTCGTAGACGCGGATGGCTTCCATCCCCGCGAGCACCTCGCCGCGGAGCGTGGCCTCGTCCGGTTCCCCGAACTCGGCTCCGACCGAGGCGATGTAGCCGACCGCAGCAACCAGTCCAGCGAGGCCCTCGTGGCTCTTCGTGCCCGTCTCCCATCGATCGGGAACGACGTCCTCGGCAGGGCGGACCTTGTACGGACGCAACCGCTCGAGGAGGTCGCGGCGCGCTGCGAGGATCCCGAGGTGCGGGCCGAAGAACTTGTACGGCGAGCACGCGAGCACGTCGGCGCCGAGTCCGTGCAGGTCGAGCGCTCGATGCTGCGCGACGTGCACGGCGTCGACGGCCACGATGGCGTGCGGTGAGACATCGCGAACCGCTCGGACGAGGTCGGGCGCAGGCGTGACGGTGCCGACGGCGTTCGAGGCGAGGGTGAACGCAGCCACCTTCGTGCGCTCGGACAGGTTCGCGCGGAACGAGTCGATGTCGAGCGTGGCGTCCTCCTCGCGGATGTCCACGGTGCGAACCGTCGCTCCCGCGTCCTCGGCCGCCATCACCCAGGGGGTGATGTTCGCGTCATGATCCAGCGTCGTGACGAGCACCTCATCACCGGGACCGAGCTCTCGCCCTACGGCTCGGGAGAACGCGAACAGCAACGAGGTCGCGTTCGGACCGAAGACGATCTCGTCGGGGTCGGCGCCGGTGAACGCCGCGCCCGAGCGGCGCGCCTCCGCGATCAGCTCGTCGGTCTCGACGCTCGTCACGAACGCGCCGTGGGTGTTCGAGTTGCGCGAGCGCAGGTACCCGACCATCGCGTCGATCACGGTCTCGGGGACCTGCGATCCCCCCGGCGCGTCGAGGTAGACACACGGGCGGCCGTCGAGCCGGCGTTGCAACGCGGGGAACCGCTCGCGCACGGGGGAGAGGTCGGGTGCCTGCATCGGTCTAGACTCGCGGAACCGACAGCCCGCGACAACACGCTCGTTCAGCCGGCAGGCGTCGCGGTCTCCCAGCCCGAGGGAAGCTCCGGGACGTTCCACGACGGATCGGGTCGCCACGACATCCAGTCGCGATCGAACGGCGGGCTGCGCTCCACGATCCGGCGAACGACGGCTTCCCCTTCCGGGGGCAGCTCGGCGGCTCGAGCCGTCGTGATGTTGCCGCGGCGCACGGCCTCGGCGAGCTCGTCCTCGTCCTTCCAGGACCAGCTCGAGCCATCGAGGGCCACGAGCGCATCGAGCTCCTCGTCCATGTAGTCGAAGCCGATCTCGGTGCGCCGCAGCGGCTCCTGCAGGTTCACGTACCAGGTGCGCGGAACCCAGGCCTCGTCCCAGAACAGAAGCGCGGCGTGCGGTGCTCCGGGCCATGCGAACGAGAGGCCCCGGGTGGACTCCCAGACCCGCTCACCGAGCTCCCACTCGGTCCCCGGTATGCGGAGCCATCGACCGTCCGGTGCTCGCGGGCACATCCACCGCATCGGCGGGGTGATGAACAACATGAGGAGATCCTCGGCATCACGGACGACGGTCGCCGGACGCGCCGTCCAGATCCGGCCACGCCAGATCTCTCGCAGCGCGATCGAGCGTCCGACCTCGAACCGGGTCACGGCGCGCCCGGGTCAGATCCGCGCGTCGAACGCGGCCATCGCGTCTGCGAGCAGCTCCTCGGCACGGGCGGCGAGCGCTTGCACCTCGGCGTCCATCGAGGCCGCGGCCGTCTCGTCCTTCAGGCCCGCAGCGTTGATCCGGACGTTCGCGATGGCGCACTGGGCGGCCGCGTGCAGCATCTGCGCCGCTGAGAGCCCGTCCGATGCGGCGTTCGGGTTGCCGAGCTCGGTGGCGGTGGTCGCGGAAGGCATGAGCGCCACAGCCCGCTGCGCCACCTCGAGTGGTACGCGAGCGGCCCCTTCGTACGCCCGCTGGATCGCCTGCGAGCGCTCGGCCTTCTGATCCTCGGAGTCCTTCGGCAACTTGAAGGATGCCATCACGTCATCGAACGCCGCCGCGTCCCGGTCGGCCAGCGCGAGGAACGCTCCGCGCGCCTCGTCGACCTCTGCCTGGATCTCGCGCATCCGGTCCCACGCGTCCTCGAGCTTCGGCTTGTCGACGGTCAGTCGGCACACCATCGAGATGAGGGCCGCGGCGCTCGCGCCCGCCAACCCTGCGACGGCGCCGCCGCCGGGAGTAGGCGCGTCGGAGGCGAGCGCGTCGAGGAAGCCGTCGATCGTCTGCGTCGCGATGCCTCTCCCACCGCTCACGAGTCGCTCCAGGACCTGCGTATCCGCATCGAACCCCTCCAGTCGTAGGTACGCCACTTCGTCCGGGCCGAGCGCCGCCTGCGGCACCAGCCCCACGATCTCCGAATCCACGACGTCCATCCCGCGCTCGGCCGCGAGGTCCCGCACCGCATCGAAGGCGGTCCGCAGCCCGGTCACCTCGACGTCCACGAGATTCATCGAGACCGTGACGCTGCCGCGTTCTGGGACGGCAAACCCGATGGCACGCACAGCCGGCAGGCCGCCGCCGGACTCGCGCACGGTCTTCGCGATCTCCTTGGCCGCGATCTCATCGGTCCCGGACAGGTACATGTTGAACGCGACGAGAGCCGTGCGCGCGCCCACCGCGGTGGCGCCCGCACGGCCGAGCTGATGCGGCCCGAAGTCGGGGAGCCGTTCGCCTCGCGCGACGGCTTCCTTCAGCCCTTCGTACTCGCCCTTGCGCACCTCGGCCAGGCTCGCACGTTCGGGGACAAGCGCCGCGCGGTCGTACAGGTACACGGGGATCTCGAGCTCCTCGGCCAGCTCCTTCGCGAACGCGCGCGCGAGCTCCACGCATCCTTCCATCGAGATGCCGCGGAGCGGCACGAAGGGGATGACGTCGGCCGCACCCATGCGCGGGTGACCGCCGCGGTGCTGCGTCATGTCGATGAGCTCGACGGCCGTGGCCGCACCGGCGAGCGCGCTCCGCCGCACCGCGTCGGGGCCGCCGACCACCGTGGTGTCGAGCCGGTTGTGCTCGGCATCGGCCTGTCGATAGACGAGGGTCGCGCCCGGAACGTTGAGGGCAGCGCAGATCTCCTCGATCACGTCGGCCCGGTGTCCCTCGCTGAAGTTCGGGACGCAGACGACGAGCGGCTCCTCGGTCATGCGCGTCTTCCCCGCATCGGCGAGAAGCCTACCGGTACGATGCGCGCCGTGGACCTCGAGGCGTTCCGCGGCTGGCTCGAGCGCTACTTCGCGGCGTGGGCCTCGAACGATCCGGCCGAGGTCGAGTCCCTGTTCTCGCGCGACGCGGTCTACTCCTGGGGTCCGTTCCGAGACGACGCCGTCGGACGCGACGCGATCGTCACCGCGTGGGTCAACGGTGGTGCCCCGCACGAGCTCCGCAGCCGGTTCGAGGTGCTCGCGGTGGTGAGGGACCGGGCCGTGGCGCACTGGAGCGTCTCCTTCCGCGGGGAGACCGGCACCACCGAGCTCGATGGGATCTTGGTGTGTGACTTCGACACCGATGGCGCCTGCACGCTGCACCGCGAGTGGTACGACCGACGTGAACCCTCCGCCTGAGCACCCGATCCTCCGCTCCGAAACGCCGTCTTGACGGGTGTCGGAGCCCGGGAGTACAGTCCACGTTCCCCCTCGAACATATGTTCGATATGTCCTCGAGGAGGTGTCGTCGGGAAGAGGCGGACGGTGTCGAAGCGCTACGACGAGGAGGTCGAGGTCCGGGTCGAGCAGGACGTCGGCATGCCCTCGGCGTTCGTCTGGCGTGAGCGGCGGTACGAGGTCGCCGACGTGATCGGCCGCTGGAAGATCGAGGGCCGCTGGTGGGCCGACGGCCGCGACCGCGAGTACTGGCGGGTCGAGGCACGCGGCGGCGCGGTCTGGGACCTGTACCACGACCGTCAGCACGATCGCTGGCACATGGAGCGGCTGTGGGATTGAATCGCTCCCGTGACCGAGGCTCGTGTCGTCCCGTTCGTCGTCTCGGAGCTCCGCCTCCCGGACGAGGAGCAGGCGGTGCTCGGGCGCGAGTGGTGGCCGACGGTCGCGCATGCCGTCGTCCATCGCGAAGGAGTGTTCCTGTTCGACACGGGGGCGGGACTCGACAACGCCGAGATCCAGGAGCGCTTCTCGCCTCGGGTCACGCCGATCGAGGACGCGCTTGCGTCCCACGGGATCGCGCTCGCCGACATCACCGGCGTCGCCAACTGCCACCTGCACTTCGATCACAGTGGCCAGAACTACCGACTCCCACCTCGCGTGCCGATCTTCGTCCAGCGCGACGAGTGGAGGATGGTGCACGTGCCCGACTACACGATCCCCGAGTGGGTCGACGCCCCCGGCCTGTCGTACGAGCTCCTCGCGGGCGAGACCGAGGTCGCGCCGGGTCTCACACTGGTCCCCACGCCGGGTCACGCGCCGGGGCACCAGTCGCTCGTCATCGAGACGTCGGACGGGACCGTCGTGCTTGCCGGACAGGCGGTGCAGTCGCGCGCGGAGTGGGAGGGCGCATCCGATACCGCTACCTCGGGCGAGCCGAGTGCGCCCGACCGCGATGCCTACGTCCGTTCGGTGCTCCGTCTGCGCGCGCTCGAGCCGATGCGCGTGCATTTCGCCCACGACCCCCAGATCTGGGAGCTCGGCTAGCGGGTCCGCTCGTTCGATCGGTGCGATGAGATGCCCGGCGGGTTCGTGCATCTCGACGTCCGTTCGTTCTTCTCCCTGAAGGAGGGGGCGTTCTCTCCCGAGGAGCTCGCCGTGCGCGCCGCTGAGCTCGGCATGCGCGAGGTTGCGCTCGTCGACCGCGACGGGCTCTACGGCGCGGCGCGGTTCGTCGACGCCTGCGCCAAGGTGGGCGTGCGGCCGATCCTCGGGGCGAGCTTGACGCTCCGCGAGAGCGGCACGCTCCCGCTCGCGGCCGCACGCGCGGGCGTGAGACGTGACGCCGACGCGAACGTCGTGGTGCTCGCGCGCGACGATGCCGGCTACGCGAACCTGTGCCGCCTGGTCACCGACGCGCACATGACGGGCGAGCGCGGCGACCCTTCGCTCACGCCCGAGCAGGTATGCGCGCATGCAGGCGGGCTCGTCGCGCTGCTCGGCCCGTCCTCGCTGCCCGGGCGCCTGGCCACCTTGGGGCGCACCGACGCCGCGCGTTCGGCGATCGACCCGTTCAAGGAGGCGTTCGGCGATCGCGCGTTCGTGGGCGTCGAGCACCGGGTCGAGTCCGGCTCGGCGAACGAGATCCGCGCGATGCTCCGCCTGGCCGATCGCGCCGAGCTCTCAGCGGTCTCGACGAACCCGGTGCGGTACCTCGTGCCGCAGGACGCGTTCCTGGCCGACGCGCTCGAGTGCATGCGGCGCATCGTGCCGATCAACCGCACGAACGTCGGCCGCGTGAACGCCGAGGGCTGGCTGAAGCCCCCGCGCGAGATGCGAGCGCTGTTCGCCGAGCGCCGCGACCTCGCCGACGCGACGATGCAGATCGCCGAGTCGTGCACCTTCGACCTCGGGCTGCGCACGGTCCACTTCCCCGAGTTCCCCACGCCGCACGGGCGCAGCGCGTCCTCGGTGCTCGCCGAGCGGTGCCGGCGCGGTCTCGAGCGCCGCGAGATGCAGGCCACGCAGCAGGTCCGCGACCGGCTCGACCACGAGCTCGCGATGATCGACCGGCTCGGGTACTCGGCGTACTTCCTGACGGTGGCCGACATCGTGGCGGACATCAAGGCGATGGGGATCCACTGCGCGTGCCGGGGGAGCGCCGCGGGTTCGCTCGTGTGTTACCTCGTCGGCATCTCCGACGTCGACGCGGTGCGCCACGACCTCGCGTTCGAGCGCTTCATGAACCCGATGCGCGACGAGCTGCCCGACATCGACATCGACGTGGAGTCGGCCCGGCGCGAGGACGTGTACGACATGGTGCTCTCGCGCTACGGCGACGACCGCGCGGCGTGCGTCGCGATGATCGACACCTACCGAGCTCGAGCCGCCGTGCGCGAGGTGGGCAAGGCGCTCGGCCTGCCCGAGCCCGAGGTCGACCTCGTCGCGAAGGCCTTCCCGCACATCGGAGCGCACCGCCTGCGCGATGCCATCGAGCAGCTGCCCGAGCTCGCCGGCAGCAACCTGAACGCCGGCCAGCTCGAGACGCTCTTCCGCGTGGCCGAGCGATTGAACGGCTTCCCGCGCCACATCGCGCTCCACCCGAGCGGGATCGTGCTCTCGAACCACGAGCTCGTGACGCGCGTGCCGCTCGAGCGTTCCTTCCAGGGCTACCGCACGATCCAGGCCGACAAGGACGACGTCGAGCTCCTCGGCTACCTGAAGCTCGATGTGCTCGGCGTGCGGATGCTCTCCTCGATGCGCCACTGCCTCGACGAGATCGCCCGCACCGAGCACGTGAAGGTCGATCTCGACGAGGTCCCGCTGGACGATGAGCCAACGTTCGAATTGATCCGAGCCTCGGACACCCTCGGCTGCTTCCAGATCGAGAGCCCCGGCCAGCGCGAGCTCCTCCAGAAGCTCCAGCCGACGAGGTGGGAGGACCTCATCGTCGACATCTCGCTGTTCCGTCCCGGGCCGGTGAAGTCCGACATGATCCGCCCGTACCTGAAGCGCCGCCACGGCATGGAGGCCCCCGTCTACGCGCACCCGTCGCTGCGGCCCGCGCTCCGCGAGACGTTCGGCGTGATCGTCTTCCACGAGCAGGTCATCCGCGTGATCGCGGCGATGTCCGGCTGCACCCTCACCGAGGCCGACCACGTCCGGCGCCACCTCGACGACGAGCAGATGCTCCAGTCGATGCGAGCCGACTTCCTCGAGCGCGCTACGGCTCGGGGCGTCCCCGGCGACGTAGCCGCACGGACCTGGGCCGACGTGGCCGAGTTCGCGAGCTTCGGCTTCTGCAAGGCGCACGCCGCCGCCTTCGCGGTGCCGACGTACCTGTCGGCGTGGCTGAAAACGCACTACCCGGCGCACTTCCTCGCGGGGGTGCTCACGCACGACCCGGGCATGTACCCACGGCGGCTGATCCTCGAGGACGCACGCGAACATGGCATCCAGGTCCTCCCCTTGGACGTGAATCAGAGCGAGACGGAGTACGTAGTCGAAACCATCCCGGCGTCGTCGGGGCACGCTGAGGTCGGGGCCTCGCCCCGGGCTGCTCGGACCGCTGTGCTTGGTTGGGCACCGCGGGGGCTTCCGGCGGCCTCGACGACGCCCGGGGCGGACCCCTCCCTGCGTGCCGTCACGGACGGTGGGGAGGTTCGGTACGGGATCCGGTTGGCGCTGCAGGATGTGCATGGGATCTCGGATGGGGAGATCCGGGCGATCTTGGAGGCTCGCGCCGAGCGTCCCTTTCGCGACGTGGGCGACTTCCTTCGTCGAGCCGCCGTCTCGAAGCCGGTGGTGGAGGCTTTGGCGCATGCGGGGGCTTTCGATGCGATCGGGGCCGGCACCCGTCGAGACCGCCTCTACGAAGCCATGGTCACCGACCCCCAGAGAGAGGGCGATCAGCTGACCCTCGCCCTCCACGCCGAGCCCACCCCGTCGGTTGGTCCGGTTCCTCGGGGAGCGAAGAAGCAGGTGGAAGCGCGGTCCGGTCGCGGGCGTCGCGGAGCGCCCGTCGGCTCAGCCGCCAGCGGAACGATGTCCGCGACCGGGCCCGGCAACCAGACAAGATCTTGGTCTCTGCCCGAATACACCGACGCAGAACGCGTGAGAGCCGAGCTCGAGGTGATCGGCATGGATGCGAGCCGCCATCTCGTCACCTTCTTCGAACCGCTGCTTGAGGACCTCCACGTGGTTCGGTCGAAAGACCTGTTCCGGTGCCGAGGGGGCGAGCGCGTGATGGTCGCCGGCGTGAAGGTGGCCTCGCAGACGCCGGCGATCCGCAGCGGGCAGCGGATCATCTTCCTCACGCTCGACGACGCCACCGGCCCGGTCGACGTGACGGTGTTCGAGAGCGTGCAGCCCAAAGTCGCGAAGACGGTGTTCCATTCGTTCGTGCTGGCTGTGCTCGGCACGGTGCGGCGGACCGGCGTGAAGGGCGTGAGCGTGGTCGCCGAGGACGTGTGGGACGTGGTCGCTCTCAACCAAGCGCGTCGTGAAGGCCATCTCGCCGAGGCGCTCCGGGGCGAGGGTCCCCCGTCGACAGCCGCACCGCGCAAGCTCTGGCACGCGAGCGGTGGCTCAGCGGGATGGTGAGCCGTAGGGGTCCCCGCGTCCAGGGGTAGGCTGCGACCGATGAGCGGGCCGCGGGGCGCCGAGCCGATCCTGCATGCTGATCTCGACGCGTTCTATGCCTCCGTCGAGGTTCAGAAGGATCCATCGCTCGCCGGAAAGCCCGTCGTGGTCGGCGGCGGAGGCACCCGAGGTGTCGTGATGTCGGCGTCGTACGAGGCGCGAGCGTTCGGGATCCGGAGCGCGATGCCGGCGGTCCGCGCCCGCCGCCTGTGCCCCGACGTCGTCTTCGTGAAACCAGACTTCGAGTCCTACCAGGCGCACTCGAACCGCTTCCGCGAGATCTTGCTCGCCGTCACTCCGCTCGTCGAGCCGATCTCGCTCGACGAGGCCTTCCTCGACGTGGCCGGAGCCCTCCTCCTGTTCGGCGAGCCGTCCGCGATCGCCGAACAGATCCGTGCAGACGTGCAACGCGAGCTCGGCTTCTCATGCTCGGTGGGGGTCGCGCCGAGCAAGCTCATCGCGAAGCTCGCCTCGCGGATCGCCAAGCCCGACGGGGTAGTCGTGGTTCGCGCCGGCGAGGTCGAAGCGTTCCTGGATCCGCTTCCGGCCCGCGCGCTGTGGGGCGTGGGGGAGAAGACCATGGAGACGCTCTCGCGCCTCGGCGTGAAGACCGTCGGAGACCTCGGTCGGATCCCGCCGGTGGTGCTCGGGCGCTTGCTCGGTGAGCACCACGCCCAGGGTCTCATCGACCTGGCTCGCGGCGTCGACGTCCGCCTGGTCGTGCCGTACGAGGCGCCCAAGTCCGTGAGCCACGAGGAGACGTTCGATACCGATCTCGACGCCGACGAGGACCTGCTGCGCGAGATCCTCGCCCTGTCCCAACGGGTCGGGTCCCGCCTGCGCGAGGACGGCTACCGGTGCCGGACGGTCGTCCTGAAGATCCGGCTCGCGAACTTCACGACCCTCACGCGCTCGCGCACCCTCCCGGCACCGACCGACGTCACGGCCGACATCAACCACGTCGCCGCAGAGATGTTCCGGGCCCTCCCGGGGGCCCGCCGGCGGGTACGCCTGGTGGGCGTCGGAGCCTCGGGCCTCGTCGCGGCGGGTGAGGAGCAGCTCGCGCTCCTGCGCGGCGAGCGCTGGGGCGACGTGGAACGGGCCGTGGACCGGATCGAGCGCCGGTTCGGCCAAGGCTCGGCGATGCCCGCCGCTCTGCTCGATCGTCGGCGTGACCGCTGAGTTCCGGGGGAAGATCGTGTGCCCACCTCCCCTCCAGCTGGGCACTCAGCGGTCCAAACCCTTCCCGTATCCGGTTGCGTTCCTATAATTGGGCAGCCGTCCCGACCGGTAGGAGCTGGATTGCCACTCTCGCCAGACGAGCAGCGCATCCTCGACGAGATCGAACAGAAGCTGGCCGAAGAAGACCCGCGGCTGGTCGACGCCGTCAGCCGCACGTCGCTGTACACGCACCTCGCGAGCCGTATCCGATGGGCGTCGATCGCGTTCCTCGCGGGGTTCTTCATGTTGATGGCGTTTCCGGTCGCGTTGTGGATCGCTGCAGCAGGATTCGGCGTGATGCTCGCGTCATCGTTGTTGATCTACCGCTACCTCAAACAACTCGGTAAGGATCAGGTGCGCGCGATACAGCAGTCGGGGAAGTTCTCGATCGCGGGGATCTTGGCGCGGCTCACGGGTCGTTTCCGCGGTCCTTCGCAACCCCCCGCCCCGTAGCCGAGCCATCCCAAACCGCCGGCGAGCTCCTCAGGAGGCGACGGATTCCTTCGTCAAACATGCCTGCTCCGGCTTGCCACGGACACCGTGCAGGCAGTAGAACAAGGTCACCTTCCCTGGAGGCGTGACCGTCAACTGCAAGTCGAGCTTTCCCTCGACCCGGCTGGCGGGGCCGCTGAAGTGGTTGATGGTGCACGAGTCGTCGGAGGGCGCGCGTCCATGGAGGGGTTCACCGCACATCAAGCGACGAGGTTCACCGGTTGCACGGCACGGCAGCTCCGGTATTGGGATCAGATCGGGTTAGTGAGACCGTCCGTCCAAGGGACGGGCGGACGTCCTGGCGTTCCGCGTCTGTACGCGTTCCGAGATCTCGTCGCGCTCCGCGTCGTGAAGTCGCTGCTCGACGGCGGGATGTCGCTGCAGCGGGTACGGCGCGCGTGGGAGTACCTGAACAAGCGTGCGGCGCTCGATAAGCACCTGTCTGAGGTCAAGCTCATCACCGATGGGGTATCGATCTTCAAGGTCGCACGTCGCAACGGCGAGGTCCTCGACGCCCTCCGCGAGGGTCAGCTGGCCTTCTTCGTGGCCATCGACGAGATCGCGAGCAGCGTCGAGACCAAAGTCGGCCAGTTCAAGGAGGACCGAGACCGGTTCGTCCGCGCGCTCCGGGAAGCCGCCGCTCACACGCAGACCGGCTCGTAGGCTGCTCGACCGGTCGCGGTGCGCTACCAGCCCGGACGGTACAGACCGGTGATCCGACGGACGATGCCGACGTCTCGGCGCATGTCGCGGAGTGCAGTCTTGGCCGCGCTGGCGGTTTCGCTCGCTTCTCGAGCGTCAGGCTCGATCGGCGAGTAGGCCGCGCGGATCGCGGCGGTCGTGAGCGCCGCGAGGTGACCGTCGGAGAAGTGCACGCTCTCGCTCAGGCGCTGCCGGTATTCCTGGAGGGTTTCGCCCTCGCGCCGCCCGAGGCCCAGATCGGTGGCTCCACCGTCGAACACCCGGTAGGTGGCCAGGACCCGTTCGCGTGGTCCTCGTGCTCGCCTCAAGGCCCGGCTGCGGCGGCTCGCTTTCAGGATCGGGAGCACCAACATGAGCACGAGCCCGAGCCCGAGCAGCACCATGAACGCTTTCACGTACGGCACGTGGTATCCGCCGATGTCGGCCGTGGGCAGCTCGCCGACCGAGGCCGGCCCTCCATGCCCCCCGCGGTCGCTGCGGCCGGTGAGCAACGGATCAGCGTTGCAGAGCTGACCCGGCAACGGCCGCCCGTTCGGTCCGAGGCACGACGCCGCACCTGCCCCACCCCCGGCTCCTTCTTGCCCCTGGGTACCTCCGGAGGAGCTGTCCACAGGCGCCGACGGGTTCAGGTACGTCCCCGGCTGGGCGATGGGGTTGGAGATGTTCGGCGTCGGTTCGAACGGCAGCCATCCGTAGCCGGGGAACAAGACCTCGACCCAGCTGTGCGCGTCCTTGGTGTCGACCGTGTACGTGGTGCCGTTGGGCGTACCCTGCCGGAAGCCCACCACGACCCTGGATGGCAACCCGAGCTCGCGCACCATGATCGCCATCGCGGTCGCGTACTGCTGGCAGAACCCCGTGTGGGTCCGCGTGAGGAACTCGAGCAGCGCATCGGCGTCGGCGGTCGGCTTCACGTTGAGCGAGTACGTGAAGGGAGCGCTCGTCAGATGATCTTGGAGTGCCAACACCTGTTGATAGGGCGTCAGCGTGGTCGGCGCCCACCGCTCGGCCAGGTCGAGGACGGCGGGACTCACGTCACCCGGGACGAACGTGAAGCGACCGTAGGTCACGCGAGGAAGGAAATGCACCGCGTCGAGCTGCTCGGGTGATGGTGCGACGATGCGGGACGTCACCGAGTACTCGTAGCCCTCCGGGAGGCCTCCGGGGAGGCCGGCCGTGGCCAGGTCCGCGTCCCACTTCAGGTCACCTGAGGGCAAGGTGACGAGCTCAGGGGTGTTGGCCATCGGAAGCCACGGGTTCTGGAGATCCGTGAGGACCTCATAACGCTGCGGCAATGCGGTGGCGCCCTCGGGGAAGCTCGCGTTCAGCTGAGCGGGTGAGGGGATGGACTGCGCCGTTTCGAGCGTGGGGTCCGAGCTGCTCCACTCCGTGCCGTTGAACCGATCGAGCGTGAACATCCGCCAATACGAGGCACCGTTCTCGCTGGTCACCCGGAACAGGTCGACCGGCGTTTGGCTCTTGAGTTGGGCCTGGATTGAGACGAACGGGTCGAAGTTGGTGCCGTCGTCGCCGCTCGAGGAGAAGTCCACGAGCGCTTGGGCGCGAAAGCCCGGGAGCAGGCCCGGGACCAGCACCGCCGCCGCGACGGCGAGCAGCGCGACGCCGCGAGCTCCACGGGTCATCGTCGAGGTGACGCGGCGGGTCCGGGACCCGGACCACAGTGGCCCCCACTGCTGGATGCGACGCAGCCCGTCGACGAAGACCACCGCGAGAGCCGCACCGAGGAACGCGATGGCGTACACCGGCCGCACGCCGTCCTCCAAGACGGTGTCGGCGAAACCCACGAGCGTGATCGGCGGCAAGATCGCGAGCAGCGGGCTCCCCGCGCGCAGAGCGAGCGCGTAGGCCGAGAAACTCGCGGTCCACAACGCGGTGAGCGCGGCGAGCAAGAGCGGCGGCAGGGGCGGGGTCGGCGACACCTGCACCTTCGCCTGCTCGCCGACCAATCGGAGAGCCTGAACGATCGCCGTCAGGGTCTCCTTCGACGGCAGCCCGTACCAGAGCGACCGGGGGAAGACGATGATCCCGATCACCCAGAGCAGGCCTACGGCGCTCGCGAGCGTCGACAAGAGCAAGCTGCGACGTTCGAAGGCAGCCGCGAGCACGACGGACGCGAGCGCAGCGGCCATCAGTTGCAACGTCGGAGCGCGACCTTGGAAGACGCGACCGAACGCGAACGCCGCCACCATCGCGAGGATCGCGACGGTGGCGAGCGCGGTCAGCCGCGCAACGCGAGGGGCTGGGTCCTGCTGGCGTGCCATATGTCTCGCAACCTCCCCGATGGCGGGAGGACCACGACCTCCCAGCCGGACCGGGACATGGACAGTTGGGCCTGTGACGCCCGGCCCTCGAGCTGCGCCCGTCGATCGGGCGGGAGGGTGGCGGGGTCCGTGGGATGCACGAGCACGGCGACCTTGGGTCCGAAGACCGCACCGGCGCGGATGAGCGACGTGAGCTCGGTCGGTTGTGGGGGAGCGGTGACGACGACCAGCGTCGTATCCGCAGCGGCCGCGATGCGGAGCCGCGTGAGCCCGGTGGACATGGTCCGCGATGTGTGATGCCCGACGCCGGCGAGGGTCTCGAGCATCTGCTCCTCGCCGACGCGCTGCGGAGGGAGCTGCGTCGTGGCGAGCTTCATCGAGAAGCCGTAGCGGATGAGTAAGACACCGACCGAGGCGGCCGCCGAGACGACCTTCTCGAAGCACGGGGTGTGGCTCTTGCCGACCGCCGACTCGCGCGTATCGACGAACAGCACCGCGGTCGAACGACGCGCCGATTCGTCCTGGCGGATCATGAGCTCGCCGCTGCGCGCCACGCTCGGCCAGTGGATCCGCCGCAGGTCGTCACCCTCCTGGTAGGGGCGCATCGTGTAGAACTCATCGCCCGTCCGGAACAGGTGCCGCGAGAGCGCGAGCCCGCTCGTCATGCCGAAGGGCGAGTTCGGACCGCCGGCGAGCTGTTCCACCTCGGGCGTGACGACCAATTCCTCCCGCTCGTCGAACTGCACGCGGAGCTTCGTGAGCGCGAACGGATCCGACAGGTCCACCGTGAGCGGGCCCAGCGTGTATCGCCCCCGCGTGTGCGCCGATACGGAGTAGGAGGCCCGCTGTTTGCCCTTGGGGGGGAGACCGGCGATCACCAGCCGGGCCGAGCGACCGAGTGCCGGGGGGAGCCGGTCCTCGAGGAGGAGGAACGAGGTCTGCGTGGCGGCTTGATTCTCGATCTCGAGCTCGACGGTGACCCGCTGCCCGGGCTGGACGCGGGCGTCGGAGAGGCGGCGCCGTATCCGCAATCGCTGTCGGCTCCACCGCGCCAAACCGGCCGCCGCGAACGGGAGCACGACGAGTCCGACGGCGATCATGTGCAACGTGGGGGAGCCGGCCACCCTCGCACCGATCCACAGACCGATCCCGGCCGCGAAGACGACGATCCCGCGGCCCGAGGGCATCAGGTGGTCCCGGTCACTGGCACCGCGACCTCGTGCATCAACTCCTCGAGCACCGCACCCGAGCTCCGACCGCCCATCACCGCGTCGGCGGTCACGATGATCCGGTGCGCGAGCACCGGCGTCACGATCGCCTTCACGTCGTCGGGGATGACGTAGTCGCGCTCGTCGGCGGCCGACATCGCGCGCGATGCACGCAGCAACATGATCGACGCTCGCGGGCTCGCGCCGAGGTAGACGTCGGGGTGCCGTCGCGTGGCCTCGACGAGGCCGACGATGTAGCGGCGCACCGACGGTGAAACGTGCACGGTCCGCGCCTGGGTGATCATCTCGCGCACGCCGAGGGCGTCCGCGACGGGCCCGATGTCGTTCAAGATCGAGTGATCTCCGTGCGTCGCGAGGATGTCGAACTCCACGTCGGCCGTGGGATACCCGATGTTGATACGCATCATGAACCGATCGAGCTGCGCCTCTGGCAGGGGATACGTGCCCTCGTGTTCGATCGGGTTCTGCGTAGCGATGACCATGAACGGCGAGCCGAGTTGATAGGTCTCGGTGTCGACGGTGACCTGACGCTCCTCCATCGACTCGAGGAGCGCGGACTGCGTCTTCGGGCTCGCGCGGTTGATCTCGTCGCCGAGGACGATGTTGGCGAAGATGGCCCCCGGCTTGAACTCGAAGTCCCCGCGTTCCTGGTTGAACACGTTGACGCCGGTGACGTCGGTCGGCAGCAGGTCAGGGGTGAACTGGATGCGCCGGAACGAGCAGTCGATCGAGCGGGCGATGGCCTTCGCCAGCATCGTCTTGCCGACCCCCGGGACGTCTTCGATGAGGACGTGGCCCTCGGCGACGAGGGAGGCGAGCGCGAGCCTGATCTCGTGACGCTTGCCTTGCACGACCTTCTCGACGTTCTCCTCGATCGCGCGGAAGCCTTCGGCGAACCGTTGCCAGTCCTGCGTGGGCTCGCTCGTCGGCTCTTGGGCCTCCACCCCCACCTCCCGCTCCCGTTCCCGCTCGCGTTCCCGCTCGCGTTCCCGCTCGTTCGTGCCGGACATCTTACCGAGTGGTACGTATGGGACCGGCCGGTGGTTCCTGAGTGTTCCTGCCTTGTCCGCGCGCGAAGACGAGCGGCACATGCGAAAGCGGCGGCGCCACCACCTGGACGATCTTCGCTGGACACCCCGCGCGGCCCCTTGTTCGCTCTTTCAGGCGTCCCGATCTTCCAAGGCGCGGCAGCCCCGCCGCCTTCGTGGCGGATTACAACCCTGGGATTCGGTCGGTGCAAGCACCCGGGCCGGGATTCCGGTAGGCACGCCCCGTATACTCTCGTGACCCAAGCCCATGGGAAGAGCCCTCGTCCTCAACGGGTCTCACCAACCTCTGGCAGTGGTGGCTGCCCGGAGAGCGGTCGTGCTCGTCCTGAAGGAGAAGGCAGAGGTCGTGGTCTCCAACGGGCTCGTCTTCCACGCGGAGACCTTCCAGATCGAAGCTCCGTCGGTCGTGCGCCTGCGCTACTTCGTGAAGGTCCCGTTCCGGGCACAGGCACCGCTCACCCGGCGGGCGGTGTTCGCCCGAGACGACTGGAAGTGCCAATACTGCGCCTCTCCGGCCGAGAACCTCGATCACGTAGTGCCGCGTTCCAAGGGCGGCGAGCACACGTGGGAGAACGTGGTTGCGGCGTGCCGTCGCTGCAACTCCAAGAAGGAGAACCGGATGGCGGAGGACGCCGGGCTCCGTCTGGCACGGCGTCCATTCGCTCCTTCCGACGGGTTCCGACTGTCGCTCGGCCGGCTCGAGCCGGAGTGGGAACCGTTCCTCGCCTGATCGTCTGACTTCGTCTCCCCCCACGAGCTCTGCGTCACACCTTCGTTGACTGTCGTGAGGATCGACGACTGTTCCCGACTTCTCACCCTTGACAAGGCGGAGTGTGAGTGGAGAATGCGTGGAACATAGTGGAGGAGAAGGGGAGGACGCGTGGCCGAGCTGCTCGGCACGCATAGCTATCAGCTCGACCCGAAGGGGCGCGTCAGCCTGCCCTCGAGGTTCCGCGACGTGTTCGCCGACGGAGCGGTCCTCACCTTGGGACAGGACGGTTGCCTCTTCTGCTTCCCCAGGGCCGAGTGGGACCGCCGAAGCGGCGAGCTGCGTGAACTCCCCCTCTCCGATGCACAAGCGAGGGCCTATTCGCGGATGTTCTTCGGCAAGGCCGAATCCGTGGAGATCGATTCTCAGGGGCGGCTGCTCATCCCGCAGCGCCTGCGCCAGGAGGTTGGGATCCACAAGGAGGCCGTCGTGCTCGGGGTCTACGACCGGATGGAGATCTGGGACCGGGAGGCTCACGAGCGCTACGAGCAGGCTCACGGGGGCGCGTACCAAGCCGGGACGCTCGAGCCCGGAGGGAGCACACGATGAGAGGCCCGCTCCACAATGAGGTTCGGCAGAGCTTGTCGCTCATCGCGCTGACCGCGATGACGATGCTCGTGTACATCGGCATCGGGCTGCTCGCGGTCCACGTCCTCGGATGAGCGTCCCTCCATGGGCGAGGGACGAACGCATCAGCCGGTCTTGGTCGACGACGTCATCCGGCTCCTCGGGGGCAGGGGAACCGTGATCGACATGACGCTCGGGGCGGGCGGGCACGCGGAGGCCCTGCTCGAGTCCGGGGTGGAGCGCCTGATCGGGCTCGACCGCGACCCCGAGGCCGTGCAGCTCGCGTCCGACCGTCTCGCGCGCTTCGGCGCGCGCTTCCACGCCGTCGTGACCCGGTTCTCGGACGTGCCCGCGGAGAACCGGGTCGACGGCGTCCTGTACGACCTCGGCGTCTCGTCGATGCAGCTCGACGATCCGCAGCGCGGGTTCAGCTACCGCGGGGATGGCCCGCTGGACATGCGCATGGGCTCCGAGGGCCCATCGGCGATGGACCTCGTGAACTCGGCCGCTCAGGAGGAGCTCGCGCGCGTCATCTTCGAGTACGGCGAAGAGCGCCGCTCGCGTCAGGTGGCGGCGGCGATCGTCCGGGCTCGGTCGCGCTCGCAGATCCTCACGACCGACGAGTTGGCGCGCATCGTTGCGGGCGCGGTCGGGCGTCGGCGGGACGGCCCCCACCCCGCGCGCCGTACCTTCCAAGGGCTGCGGATCGCCGTCAACCAGGAGTTGGAGGAGCTCACCACTTCGTTGCCTCGAGTGGCGGACATCCTCGCAGCCGGCGGCCGCGTGGTCGTGATCGCGTACCACTCGCTCGAGGATCGGATCGTCAAGCGGTACCTGCTCGGCGAACCGAGCCTCCTGGTGCTGACGAAGAAGCCGCTCCGGCCGAGCTCCGCCGAAGCTGCGCGCAACCCGCGGTCAAGGAGCGCTCGTCTGCGCGCGGCCGAGCGCGTCGGCGAGCAGGACGTGACTGCGTGAGCCTTCCCGCGGAGAGGACCCCCGTCGCCGCGCAGCCGGCCCGTCGAGCACGATCGCGACCCGGCACGGCCCCACCCGAGCACCGGGCCGCGCCCCGAACCAGTCGCGAGGCTCCCGCCGGCGCGCATCCGGCTACCTCCTCGGCGAGGCGGCGCAAACATCACTTGGGTTTCTTCGTGTTCTCGGCCTTCGTCGTGAGCTCGATGATCCTCGCGATCGTCACCTTGAACGTCCTGCTGGCGCAGACGTCCTTCCGTATGGACGCCGCGCAGGAACGGATCGACCGGCTGGCGCAGGAACAGGTCGATCTCGTGCGCCACCAGGCCACCCTGTCCGCCCCCGGCCGGATCGCCGCCTGGGCCAGACGGCACGATATGCGTCTCCCCGACGACATCAGATTCCTCCACGTGCCGAGCACGCAAGCGGTGCCGGCCGGGGGAGCGGGCATCTCGCTGGAAGGGCCACCATGAAACGGCCGCCGCTGAAGCGCCTCGTCTCCCTGCTCTGCGTGATGGTGCTTGCGCTCGCCGTCATCGTCGTGCGGCTCGCGGTGCTGCAAGTGAGCCAGGCCGGGGCCTATCAGACGAAAGCGCTCGACCAGCGCGTCCACACCATCGCCATCCCGGCCGCGCGCGGTCTGATCCTCGACCGTAACGGCGATGCGCTCGCGTTGTCGGTACCGGCGCGTGACATCTACGCCGATCCCCGCTATGTCACCGATCCGTGGGGCACGGCGGCGCGGCTCGCCCCGGCGCTCGGGCTCGACGTCCGTTCGGTCGCCCGGCAGCTCGCCACGGATACGACGTTCGTGTACGTGGCCCGACAGGTCGACCTCGGCGTGGCGACCCAGATCGAACGCATGCACCTGCCGGGGATCGGGTTCCTACCGGTAACGAAGCGGTACTACCCGGCGGGGCCGCTCGCCTCCCAGCTGCTCGGGTTCGTTGGCGTCGACGGCGCCGGTCTGGCCGGCCTCGAGCTCCAGTATCAGGGGCTGCTCGCCGGAACGGCTGGGGAGCGGACGCAGGAGATCGGGCTGCACGGGGAGCCGATCGCGGGCGGCATCGACGTGGATCGGCCGCCGGTCCCGGGTTCGACGGTCGAGATCACGATCGACCGCGACTTCCAGTACCAAGTGCAGGTCGCGCTCGAGGAGGCGGTGCAGGCGAACCGCGCCCGCGGCGGCACCGTGATCGCGATGGATCCGCAGACCGGAGACATCTACGCCATCGCGACGTACCCGTGGTTCGACCCGAATGACTTCACGCACGCGAAACCCAACACGCAAGCGATGCGCGCTCTCACCGACGTATTCGAGCCGGGGTCGACGAACAAGATCATCACGGCGGCCGCCGCGGTGCAGGAGCATGTGGTGCCCCTGGATCAGCGCCTGACCGTCCCGTGGACCATGCAGGTCGGGAACTTCACGATCCATGACGCGCAGATCCACGCGACCGAGCAGCTGACACTGGGCGACATCATCGCCGAGTCGAGCAACGTGGGGACCGTGGAGATCGCCCAGCGGCTGGGACAAGCGCGCATGGCGACGTACCTGTCCCGCTTCGGACTGGGCCGGGCGACAGGGGTCGGGTTCCCGGGGGAGGCATCGGGCATCATGCTTCCGCTGTACCAGTGGAACGACACGAGCCTGGCCACGATGGCCTACGGGCAGGGCATCGCCGTCACGCCGCTGCAGATGCTCTCGGTGTTCGCGACGATCGCGAACGACGGACGCCGCGTGCAACCGCGCCTCGTGAAGGGAACGATCGGCCCGGACGGTTCGTACCACGAGGCCGCCGTCGGACCCGGGCAGCGGGTCGTCTCGCCCGAAACGGCCCTCATGGTCCGCCGCATGCTTGCGTACGCGGTCGAGGCGGGGACGGGGAGCAACGCCCAGATCGGCGGATACCAGGTGGCCGGCAAGACCGGGACCGCGCAGATCCCCTTGCCGAGCAGATTGGGCTACTACTCGGCCGGCCAGTACTTCGCGTCGTTCATCGGCATGGTCCCCGCCGCGAACCCGCAGGTCGTGATCGCTGCCATCTTGGACCGTCCGGCAACTCAGTACGGCGGTATCGCCGCCGCGCCGCTCTTCCGGCAGGTGGCGAGATACGCGATCGCCCGGCTGGGAATCGAACCGGGGCGAGCCCTCAAACCCCCGCCGCACGCCCTGTCCCTGCCATGAGTGCCGGTCGTCAGGAGGAGGGAGGAGCCGTGGCGGTAAGCTCAGTCGCCGTGTCCCCCTTCCTCGTCCCACGGCCCTTTCCGGACCTCCTCGTCGATCTCCTGCGTCGCGAGGTCCGAGGGGATCCCGACGTGCGTATCGGCGGCCTGAGTTACCGCTCCCAGGACGCCGCCCCGGGGTCCCTGTTCTTCTGCGTTCCCGGGGCGACGCTCGATGGGCACGATTTCGCGGCGGAGGCCGTCTCCAAGGGAGCGGTGGCGCTCGCGGTCGAACGATGGCTTCCGGTCGAGGCCACGCAGGTGCTCGTGCCCTCGGTGCGCGAGGCGATGGGCCCCGTTTCGGCGGCGTTCTACGACCGGCCCGCCCAAGGGATGACGATGGTCGGAGTGACCGGCACGAACGGCAAGACGACGACCACGTACGTGCTCGAGTCGGTGTTCCGAGCGGCGGATCTGGTCCCCGGCGTCGTCGGGACGACGGGCGTCCGGATCGGTGGACGTCCGGCACCGGCCCTGCGGACCACGCCCGAGGCGCCCGACCTGCAGCGACTCCTTGCCGAGATGCGGGACGAAGGCGTGGGAGCGGTCGCGATGGAGGTCTCGTCCCACGGACTCGATCAGCACCGCGTCGGAGGGATCAGGTTCGCCTGCGCGGTCTTCACGAACCTCACGCGGGACCATCTGGATTACCACGCTTCGATGGATGCGTACTTCGCGGCGAAGGCTCGACTGTTCACACCGGAGCACAGCGACCGCGCCGCGGTGAACGTCGATGACCCCGCGGGCCGTCGCCTGCGGGATCTCGAAGTCCCCACGATCACGTTCGGCATCGATGACGAAGGTGCCGAGGTTCGTGCCACCCACGTGCGAGCTACCGACGAGGGCATCGCGTTTCGCGTCGACGACGTTGAGATCCGGTCCCCGCTCCGCGGACGCTTCAACGTGGAGAACTGCCTGGCCGCGATCGCCACCGCTCGCGCGCTCGGGATCGAGGACCCCGTCGCCGTGCGGGGCATCGAGGCCGTCCGCGGTGTCCCCGGTCGCGTGGAACCCGTCGAGGTGGGGCAGGACTTCCTCGTGATGGTCGACTATGCGCACACGCCCGCCAGCCTCGAGAGCGTCCTGCTCGCGGCGCGCTCGCTGACCGCAGGCCGTGTCATCGTCGTCTTCGGTTGCGGAGGCGACCGCGACCGAGCCAAACGCCCGCTCATGGGTCGTGCAGCGGCGGCGAACGCCGACCTCACCGTCATCACGAGCGACAACCCGCGCAGCGAAGACCCCGCCTCGATCATCCGCGAGATCGAGTCGGGCGCGACCGGCGGCGGCGCCTACGTGATCGAGCCCGATCGTCGCACAGCGATCCACGCCGCCGTGGTCGAGGCCCGCACGGGTGACGTCGTCGTGATCGCCGGCAAGGGTCATGAGACGTACCAGGAGCTGGCGGACCGCACGATCGCCTTCGATGATCGAGCGGTCGCGTCCGAGGAGATCCGCGCAGTGCGAGGAGCCGGATGAGACCACGATCGCTCTCGGAGATCGCGCGAGCCGTCGACGGCAGCCTGCACGGAGACGACACCGCCGCGTCTTCGGTCGTGATCGACAGCCGCCTCGCGGGGCCGGGGGCCCTCTTCGTCGCACTCGCCGGCGAGCACGCCGATGGACACGCGTTCGTCGGTGACGCCCTGTCGCGTGGCGCCGCCGGAGCCGTCGTGGAGCGGCAGCCCGCGGACGAGGGACCCACGATCGTCGTGCGCGATACCGGACGGGCGCTGCTGGCGCTCGCCGCCGATGAGCGGCGTGCGATGACGGGGGTCACCCTGATCGCGATCACCGGAGCGAACGGCAAGACCTCGACGAAGGACCTCGCGGCGTCCGTGCTGTCGACGCGGATGCCGACCCACGCGAGTCCCGCATCATTCAACAACGAGATCGGACTCCCGCTCACCCTGCTCGGGGCGCCGGCGGACAGCGAGGTCATCGTGGCCGAGATGGGCGCGCGACGCGAGGGGGACGTGGCCGCGCTGTGTCAGGTCGCGAGTCCGGACATCGTCGTCGTGACGAACCTCGGGGTCGCGCACATGGAGATCTTCGGATCGTGGGACGCGATCGTGCGATCGGGCGCCGAGCCGCTCGCGGCACTCGGGCCGGACGACGTGGCCATCCTGAACGCCGACGATCCGGTGGTGGCGGGATTCGCCTCGCGCGCGAGGGCGAGGGTACGGACCTTCGGAGTCTCCGGCGGGGACGTGCGGGCGGAGGACATCACGCTGGACGAGGATGGGCGGGCGAGTTTCACGCTCGCCGTGGGCGACGAGCGCGAGCACGTGGAGCTCGCGGTCCCCGGCGAGCACATGGTCTCGAATGCGTTAGCCGCGGCCGCTTGTGGGGCGGAGCTCGCGATCTCGGCGGCCGAGTGCGCGGCGGCGCTGAAGGGCGCGCAGGTGTCACGATGGCGCATGGAGACCTTCACGACGAGCGGCGGCGTGCGGATCGTGAACGACGCGTACAACGCGAACCCCGAGTCGATGTCGGCGGGCCTCAAGGCCGCTAGGTGGATGGCCCGAGGCTCGCGGCTCGCGGCCGTACTCGGCCACATGGCCGAGCTCGGCCCGATCGCGCTCGAGGAGCACGAGCGGCTCGGCGAGCTCGTCGTCCGCATCGGGGTCGAGCGCCTCATCACCGTGGGGCAGCCGGCCGAGCTGATCGCGCGCGCCGCGATCCGCGAGGGCGCTCTGCCCGCGGACGTCGCGAGTTACGGCACACCCGAGGACGCCGTCGTCGACCTCGCGGCCTGGATGCGACCCGGCGACGTCGTCCTGGTAAAGGGATCGCGCGTCGCGGGGCTCGAGCGAGTCGCCGAGACGCTGCGATGAGGCAGATCTTGATCGCGGCAGGGGTCGGGCTCACCGTCACGTTGCTCGGGACGCCGCTCGCGATCCGGCTGTTCAAGCTATGGGGTTGGGGGCAGCGCATCCGAGAGGACGGCCCCCACACCCACCTCGAGAAGATGGGAACGCCGACGATGGGCGGGACGGTGATCGTGCTCGGGATCGTGACCGGATACGTGGTCACGCGCCTGGTGTTCACGACCGTCACAGCCGCCGGGCTCTCGGTCTTGCTCGCCACGGTCGGGCTGGGGGTGCTGGGGTTCATCGACGACTTCATCAAGGTGCGGCGTCGTCGCTCGCTGGGACTGTCGAAGACCGCCAAGATCCTCGGCCAGGCGGTGATCGCGGTGGCGTTCGGGATCGTTGCGGTGAAGGTCGCGCACGTGCCGAGCGACCTATCGTTCGTCCGCGGCACCGGTGTCGACCTCGGCGTCCTGTTCTACGTGTGGACGTTCGTGATCTTGTCCTCGTCCTCGAACGCCGTGAACCTGACCGACGGCCTCGACGGGCTCGCGTCGGGGGCCTCGATCCTGGTCCTGTCGGCGTTCGTGTTCATCTCGTTCTGGCAGTTCCGGCACACGTGCACGCTCGGTCCGGCGACCGCGTGTTACCCGGTGGACGTGAACGCCGCGCTCGACGTGGGGATCGTGGCCGGGGCTGCGGTGGGGGCCGTGGCGGGGTTCCTGTGGTGGAACGCCGCGCCCGCACGGATCTTCATGGGGGACACCGGATCCCTCGCGCTCGGAGGGTTGATGGGGGCACTCGCGATCGTCACGAGCACGCAGCTGCTGCTCGTCGTCTTGGGTGGCTTGTTCGTGATCGAGACGACGTCGGTAATCGTTCAGGTGATCTCGTTCCGTGGGTTCGGCCGGCGTGTGTTCCGGATGTCGCCCATCCACCATCACTTCGAGCTCGCCGGCTGGCCAGAGTTCACCGTGATCGTCCGCTTCTGGATCATCACCGGGCTCTGTGTCGCGGTGGGGATCGGGCTCTTCTACACGGACTTCGTCGCGCACGGAGGCCTCGGATGATCCAGGTGTTGCGAGGGGTCCACGTGCTCGTCGTCGGGTTGGCGACGAGCGGGATCGCGGCCGCGCAGGCGCTCATCCTGGAGGGGGCTCGGGTGCGCGTCTCCGAGGAAGGCTCCGACCCCGAGGGCGCGGCCACGCTTCGAGCGCTCGGCGTCGAGGTCCTCACGGGCGGACACACGCCCGAGCATCTCGATGGCATCGAGCTCGTCGTGACGAGCCCGGGAGTGCCGGAACGAGCCCCGATCCTCGTGTGGGCGCTCGAGCGCGGCATCGTCGTGTGGAGCGAGCTCGAGCTTGGTTCGCGGCTCACGCGCGCCGCGTACGTGGCGATCACCGGCACGAACGGGAAGTCGACGACGGCGGAGATGATCGCCTCGATGATGCGAGCCGACGGTCTCGACGCGATCGCGTGCGGCAACATCGGCTATCCGCTCACGGCCGCCGCGCGGGAGACGCACGACGCGCTTGCGGTGGAGGCTTCGTCGTTCCAGCTCAGGTTCGTCGACGCGTTCTCGCCGAACGTCTCCGTGCTGTTGAACGTCGCGGCCGACCACCTCGACTGGCACGGGACCATGGGCGCGTACGGCGATGCGAAGGCCCGGATCTTCGAGCACCAACGCGGCGATGACGTGCACGTCGCGAACCGGGGCGACGAACGCGCGGCGGAGATCTCGCGGCGAGCAACGTGCCGGCTCGTGTGGTTCGGGCTCGACGAACCCGGCGAGGGTGACGTGGGGTACATCGGTGAAGAGCTCGTGTCGCGTCTCGACGGTGACGTGGCCCTCGGCACGCCCTCGCTCGGTGACGACGGGTTCCGTGAAGACGCGGCGGCAGCGGCGGCCGCGTCGCTTGCGTTCGGGCTCACGCCGAAGGGCGTCGCCGAGGGGTTACGGCGGATGCGACCGCTCGCGCACCGAGGCGAGACCGTGGCTCGCCCCGGCGACATCCCGTTCATCGACAACTCGAAGGCAACGAACATCCACGCGACCATCGCTACCCTGCGAGGCCGCGAGCGAGTCGTGCTCATCGCGGGAGGGATGTCCAAGGGCGTGGATCTGTCGCCGCTCGGAGCTCTCGGACCGCAGCTCGCCGGGGTCGTCGCGATCGGCGAGGCGGCGCCACAGATCTCCGCGCTCTTCGAAGGCGTCGTGCCGGTTCGTATAGCCGCATCCATCGAGGACGCGGTGCATCGCGCCTATGACCTCGCTCCGCCCGATGGCACGGTGGTGCTCGCGCCGGCGTGCGCCAGCTGGGACATGTTCACCGACTACGCCGAGCGCGGGAACCGCTTCACTGCGGCCGCCCGCAGGCTGGAGCAGGAGACCCTCGCTCGTGGCTAGCCGAGCGGTCCCGGCCGCCGCGCGGCATCTGCGACTCGTCCACCCGGGTCGGCGTGCGGCCTCACGCACCCAGACGGATCTCGCAACGCGGCGTACCGTCGTCATGTTGCTCGGAGCGACCGCGTTCCTGGTGGCGGCTGGTCTCATCATGGTCCTGTCCGCGAGCTCGATCTCGGCGTACGCGCAGTTCGGCGACAGCTTCTTGTTCTTCCAGCGACAGGCGGGGTACGCGGTGGCCGGGACGCTCGGGCTCTGGCTCACTTCACGGATGCGGTACCAGGCGTGGCAGCGCCTCGCGATCCCGATGCTCGGGCTGACGGTGGTGCTCCTCGCCCTCGTGCTCCACCCGACGACCGGGGTCGAGGCGTACGGCTCCTCGAGGTGGATCGCGCTCGGCCCCGTAACGATCCAGCCTTCGGAGATCGCGAAGTTGTCGCTCATCGTCTTCTGCGCGGCCATCCTGGCTCGCAAGTGGGGCAAGCTCGACGATCTGGGACACCTCGCGCTGCCGCTCGTCCCGGTCGTACTCATCGTGTGTGGACTCGTGATGGCGCAGCCCGACCTCGGGACGACGGTGATCATCATCGGCGCCGTGTTCTTGCTGCTCTTCGCGGCGGGCGTGCGCATGCGATATCTGCTCACCGCTGCCGTGGTCGGCTGCGCCGCCGGCGTCGCTCTCATCATGAGCGCGGACTACCGGCGCGTTCGCTTCCTGTCGTTCCTGCACCCGACGGCCGATCCGCAGAACACGGGCTGGCAATTGTTCCAGTCACTCATCGCCCTCGGCTCCGGCGGGTGGACGGGCGTGGGTCTGGGCGCGAGTCGGCAGAAGTGGATGTACGTGCCGAACGCCCACACAGACTTCATCTTCGCGATCTTGGGCGAGGAGCTCGGCTTGATCGGCGAAGTCATCGTGCTGATCGCCTTCGGCATCTTGCTGTACGCCGGCATCCGAGTGGCGGCTCGGGCGGGCGACGTGTTCGGTCGATTGCTGTCCGCCGGGATCATCGCGTGGTTCGGCGTGCAGATCTTGGTGAATCTCGGAGCGGTTACCGGCTTGCTCCCGATCACCGGCGTCCCTCTGCCGTTCCTGTCCTACGGGGGGTCCTCGCTCGTCGTGTCGCTCGCGGCCGTCGGCATCTTGGTCAACATCGCCCGGAGCCCGGCTCGCGAGCGCGACCGTGCACGTCGGGTCCGGCGGGAGCGTGCGGCGTGAGGGTGCTCATCGCCGGCGGCGGCACCGCGGGACACGTGTTTCCGGCGCTCGCGCTGGCGCGTCACCTCGCCCAGGGCGGGGATGAGGTGCGCTTCGCGGGGACCGTCGACGGACAGGAGTCTCGTTTGGTCCCCGAGGCAGGCTTCGCGTTCGTACCGGTGGAGGCGAAGCCGCTCGTGCGCGCCGTATCGGTGCGCGCACTGACCGCTCCGGTCTCTGCGATCCGCTCGATCGGTCGGTGCCGTCCGATCGTCGAGGCGGCCGACGTCGTCGTAGGGATGGGCGGGTACGTGAGCGTGCCCGTCGCGCTCGCGGCGCTCCGTGCTCGCAGACCGCTCGTCGTCCACGAGCAGAACGCCGTGCCGGGTCTCGCGAACCGAACGCTCGCGCGCCCGGCGCGGACGGTGGCGCTGTCGTTCGCGGACGCCACCCGGATGCTGCCTCGCTCCGTCGCGAGCGTGGTGACGGGCAACCCCGTGCGTCCGGAGATCCTCGCGGTCCCCGCGCGACGCGAGGCCCTTCGTACACAAGCCCTCGCCGAGCTCGATCTCGACGAGGGCAGGCGCACCGTGGTCGTGTTCGGCGGCAGTCAAGGCGCGCTGCACGTGAACCGCGCGATCGTCCAGGCGCTCACCGGGCTCGCAGACCGGAGCGACCTTCAGCTGATCCTCCTCACGGGCCCGGCCCATCTCGAGCGCATCCGCGCGGCCCTGCCGTCGCCCGGCTCCCTGCTCGTGCGCCCGCTCGGGTTCCTCGAGCGGATGGAGCTCGCGTACGCCGTGGCGGATCTCGTCGTCGCGCGGGCGGGCGCGACGACGATCGCCGAGCTCGCCGTATGCGGGATCCCATCGATCCTCGTCCCCTACCCGTATGCGACGCGACGTCACCAAGAAGCGAACGCCCGAGCGCTCCAGCGCGCGGGGGCCGCGGACGTCGTGCTCGACGATGCGATCGGCGGACACGTCTTCGCGGCGAGGATCGGCGCGCTGCTCGACGATGCCGCACGTCTTCGTGCGATGGGTGAGTGCGCCTCGGCGTGGTCCCGGCCCGACGCAGCCGAGGCGCTCGCTACCGTCGTGCGCGGGGCAGGTGCCGGATGAGGTCTGTCTACCGACCCCCTCCCGGCAGCATCCCTACGCTCGACGTGCCGGAGCTGTCCGCCGTGCGCAGGGTCCACATGATCGGGATCGGTGGCGCCGGGATGCGCAACCTCGCACGTCTGCTGGTGGCGCGGGGCATCCAGGTCACCGGCTCGGACCTGAAGGACTCGGACGGACTCCGCGAGCTGCGGGAGGCGGGAGCCTCGGTCGCCGTTGGTCACTCGCCCGAGCACCTCGGGGAGCCCGACGCGGTGGTGATCTCGAGCGCGATCGCCGAACCCAACGTCGAGCTGGCCGCGGCTCGCGAGCGCGACCTTCCCGTGTGGGCGCGCGCGCAGGTGCTCGCGGCGGCGGCGAGCGACGCACGCACGATCGCGGTCGCCGGGACCCACGGGAAGACGACGACGACCTCCATGGTCGCGCTCGTGCTCGAACGCGCCGAGCTCGATCCCACGTTCGTCGTCGGGGGCGAGCCGAACGAGTCTGGCAGCGGCGCGCGCTCCGGCGGCGGTGCGTGGTTCGTCGCCGAGGCGGACGAGAGCGACGGCTCGTTCCTGCTGTTCCGGCCCGAGATCGGGATCGTCACGAACGTCGAGGTTGACCATGTCGACTTCTACGCGGGCGGTCGGCAGGAGATCGAGGCTGCGTTCGGGACGTTCGCCGACGGGTGCGCACACGTCGTCGTCTGTGCGGACGACCCGGGCGCGATGCGATCCGTCGAGGCGACCTCCGCGCAGGTTCTCACCTACGGCTCCGCGCCCGGCAGCGACGTATGGCTCGAGATCCGTGGGGTCGGTCCCGGAGGGAGCGCTGCCGACGTGCACGTCGGCGGGGATACCCTCGATATGAAGCTCGCGGTCGACGGCGCTCACAACCTCCGCAACGCTGCAGCAGCCATCGCGGCCGGCACGCTCGCCGGCGTACCGCCCGAGCTTGCGGCCGAAGCGCTCGGATCGTTCACCGGCGTGCATCGCCGGTTCGAGCATCGTGGCTCCGGTCGGGGAGCCGACTTCTACGACGATTACGGGCACGTGCCGACGGAGCTGGCCGTGACGCTCGACGTGGCTCGCCGGACCGGCCCGGCGCGCTTGGTCGCCGTGTTCCAGCCCCATCGCTACTCGAGGACGCAGGCGCTGTGGCGCGAGCTCGGCCGGAGCCTGATCGAGGCGGACGTGATCGTCGTGACCGACGTGTACGGTGCCGATCAAGCTCCGATCCCCGGCGTCACGGGCAAGCTCGTCGTCGAGGGGATCAACGAAGCGGTCCGCGGCAAGCGGATCGTGTACCTGCCGCACCGTGGGGACGTCGTGCGGTTCCTCGACCGCGAGGTGCGCGAGGGCGACCTCGTGATCACGATGGGGTGCGGCGACGTGTGGATGTTGGGCGACGCCGCGCTCGAGCAGATCCGAGCGGCATCGTGAGCGACCGGATCCGGGCCGCGGAGTCCATCCTGCGCGCCGCGAGCGGCGACCGGGTCCGGACCGCCTTCGCGATGGCGCCCCTCACGACGTTCCGGATCGGCGGGCCAGCGGCGATCTACCTCGAGCCCGAGTCGGAGCGGGATCTGGTGGCCGTGGGCGAGGCGGTTCGTCAGACGGGCGTCTCGTGCGTCGTGATCGGCAAGGGCTCGAACCTCCTCGTCTCCGATCGAGGGTTCCCCGGGATCGTCCTGCGGCTCGGCCGGGGGTTCCGCTGGGCCGCGCGGGATGGCGACGTCGTATCGGCCGGAGCAGCCATGCCGCTGCCCGCGCTGGCAGGTGTCGCGCTATCGAACACCCTGTCGGGACTCGAGTTCGGCGTGGCCATCCCGGCTTCGCTCGGCGGGGCCGTCCGCATGAACGCCGGCGCCCACGGTCACGAACTCGCCGAGGTGGTCCGGACGGTCGACGTGTTCGAGTTGGACTCCGGGGCCGCCCGCACGATCTCGGCCGCCGATGCCAGGTTCGCCTATCGCTCCTCGGCCATCCCGGCGGACAGCGTGGTCATCGCGACGTCCGTGGCCCTCTCGGCTGCCGAGCCCTCCGCGATCCGTGACCGGATGCACGAAGCCCGTGAGTGGCGCCGCCGAACCCAGCCCCTGGCGGAGCCCAACTGCGGGAGCGTCTTCAAGAACCCGCTGGGGGACCACGCGGCCCGGCTGGTCGAGGCGGCCGGCGGCAAGGGACTCACGGTGGGCGGAGCGTCGGTCTCCGCCAAGCACGCGAACTTCATCGTCGCTGCCGAGGGGGCTCTCGCAGCCGACGTCGTCGAGCTGGTCCGCACGCTCCAAGATCTCGTCGCGGCCCGCTTCGATATCCGACTCGAGCCGGAGGTGCATCTCGTTGGAGACTTCGATCTGGCGCCGCATTGACATCGGAGCCATCGCGCGCTCGCGCCGCGCCTGGTTCACCCTCGCTCTCGCCCTCGCGGTGATCGGAACGGCGGCCTTCTTCCTCTCACGCTCGTCCGTTTTCCACGTCAGACACGTGGAGGTGACCGGGACCGCGCACCTGTCTCGAGTCGACGTCACGCGACTGTCGGAGGTGACGCGGGCCACGAACGCCCTGTGGCTCGACCCGCGCCCGGTGGAACTCCGACTCGAGCAAGACCCGTGGATCGCGAACGCGACCGTCTCGACGTCCTTCCCCTGGACGGTCCACATCGCGATCGCGGAGCGCACCCCTTCGGCCGTCGTCGATCGCGGAACGGGTCGGCTCCTCGTCGCGACCGACGGCTCGCCGCTCGGGCTCGCCGGGCGGGTCCACGGGTTGCCCCTGATCGTGATGCCCCCCTCGGGAGCGCTCGAGGGGGCGCCGCCGTCGCTGCAGCCGGCCGCCCGAGCGATCGGGGCTCTGCCTCCGCAGGTCATGACCCGCGTCCGACAGGTCATCGTGTCGCTCGACGGGACGTTGGAGCTTCGACTGTTCGACGGCCCGCGTGTCGAGTTCGGACCCCCGACCGAGATCGCCGCGAAGGCCCGGGCCATCACCTCGATCCTCGCCTGGTCCCAGGACGAGGCCCAACCGCTCAACGTGGTGAACGTCGTCGCGCCAGGCTCGCCGGCCGCCACCTTGGCCCACTGATGTGGGCGCGGAACCTGTCATGAGCGCCATCCGATGCGCGTCCAGATGTCTTGACGGACCAGGGGTTCGATAGTACGGTTGCCCAGCAAACGTCAACAAGATATAACAATCAACTTGTAGTTGAGGTTCATCGTTCAACCTGTTCGGTACGGCATTTCCCCAGGTAGACCGGGGGCGTCGCGGACCCGGGGAGCGGAGGACAGCGAGATGGATTCTCCCCAGAACTACCTTGCCGTCATCAAGGTGATCGGCATCGGCGGAGGCGGCGTGAACGCCGTGAACCGCATGATCGAAGGTGGTTTGCGCGGCGTCGAGTTCATCGCCGTGAACACGGACGCCCAGACCCTCCTCATGTCGGACGCTGAGGTGAAGCTCGACATCGGCCGCGAGACCACGCGGGGGCTCGGGGCAGGATCCGACCCTGACATCGGGCAGCGCGCGGCAGACGAGCATCGCGACGAGATCGAGGAGATCCTCAAAGGCGCCGACATGGTCTTCATCACGGCGGGTGAGGGTGGCGGCACCGGAACCGGCGGTGCACCGGTCATCGCCGAGATCGCCCGCGAGCTCGGAGCCCTCACGATCGGGGTCGTCACGCGTCCGTTCGGCTTCGAGGGGCGCCGGCGCGCCACCCAGGCCGACGTCGGGATCACGGACCTGAAGAAAGCGGTCGACACGCTGATCGTCGTCCCGAACGACCGCTTGCTGCAGGTCGCGGACCCCACCATGCCCATGCTCGACGCGTTCCGTATGGCGGACCAGGTCCTGTTCCAAGGGGTCGACGGCATCACTTCGCTCATCACGACCCCTGGGCTCATCAACCTCGACTTCGCCGACGTGAAGGCCGTGATGACGGGAGCGGGCTCTGCGCTCATGGGCATCGGTCACGGCTCGGGTGAGGACCGCGCCGAGGAGGCAGCGAAGTCCGCGATCTCCTCGCCGCTGCTCGAATCCTCGATCGAGGGTGCACGCGGCGTGCTGCTCTCGATCGCCGGCCCTACCGACCTCACGCTCCACGAGGTCAACAAGGCCGCCGACGCCATCACCAGGGTCGCCCACCCCGACGCGAACATCATCTTCGGTGCGGTCGTGGACGACGCTCTCGGGGAAGAGGTGCGTGTGACGGTCATCGCCGCGGGATTCGACAAGCTGCTCTCCTCGCCGCAGCACATCGAAAGCCGTCTGTCGCAACTGCTGGATGGCCCCTCGGACACCTACCGTGTTCCGGAGTCCGCCGTCGCAGGCGCCTCGATGATGGACGACGACGACCTTTCCCCGATGCCGTCCATCTTGGTCGAGGACGAGGACGACATCTTCAAGCAGGCGCCTGAGACCGTGTCCTTCGACGCCGAAGAGGACCTGGACATCCCGGACTTCCTCAAGAGCTAGCGAGCAGGTTCGGATCGCCCTCGCGGGTGTGGGGGCGGGGAGACGAAACGAAGTTCGAGAGGCGCCCTTCCCCCGCCTCTGGACGATCTCCCCGCCCCCTCTTCATGTCCGGGCGGGAGACCCTCCGGGGCACGGTGTGAGCTCTGCCCATACGTGTCCTCTTCTGTTAGCTTGCGTCACCTCATGTCGCTGCCCCGGAGCCGCGAAACGGTGCTGGCGAACCTCGAGGACGTCCGTTCGCGGATCGGCAGGGCTTGCACCAGAGCGAACCGTGACCGTGAGACCGTCCGATTGATCGCGGCGACGAAGACGGTCGAGACCGAGGCCATCGGATGGGTACGTGATGCCGGAGTGACCGAGGTCGGAGAGAACTACGTGAAGGAGCTCCGCGGCAAGCGGGCGGCGCTCGAGGGGATCATCTGGCATTTCGTCGGCACCCTGCAGACCCACACCGTTCATCTCGTCGCGGAGCACGCCGACGTGGTGCAGACCCTCGTGCCCGGCAAGGCCGTCGCGCGCCTCGCGCGGCGAGCCACGGAGCGAGGGGCCGTCTTGCCCGGGCTCATCGAGGTGGACTTCACCTCCCAGCGGACGGGGCTCGCCCCCGGGGACGTCAAGCGATTCGCCGATGAGGTCGCTGAGGTCGACGGGCTGGAGCTCAGCGGCCTGATGACGATCCCACCGCCGACGGC
Organism: Actinomycetota bacterium; assembly: GCA_040005555.1. Lineage (GTDB taxonomy): Bacteria > Actinomycetota > UBA4738 > UBA4738 > HRBIN12 > JBDTYT01. The sequence goes on from JBDTYT010000003.1 coordinate 40,975, forward strand.
CTCGGCGGAGGGCGCGCGGCCGTGGTTCGCCCGCCTGCGAGCGCTCCGGGACCTGGTCGCGTCCGCGCATCCGAAGGCGACCGAATTGTCTATGGGAATGTCGCTCGACTACGAGGTTGCGGTGGAGGAAGGCGCTACGATGGTCCGGATCGGGACCGCGCTCTTCGGGGCGCGGCCCTCCTTGGCATAGGGGAGGAGCGATGCCAGGCGTGTGGAAGAAGACGCTCACGTATCTCGGTCTCGTCGAGGACGACGAGTTCGAGGAACTCGACGAGGTCTCGGCGCGGCCGGATCAAGCGGAGGTCCGCCGGTTCCAGCGTCCTCAGCCCGTGCGCGAGGTCATGGTCGAGGCCGGTCACGAGGGCATCGTCCGGACGATCCCATCACCTCGGGCCTCGACGGCCTCCTCGATCCACAAGTCCGAGCCGCACCGCTTCAACGAGGCACGCGAGGTCGCCGACCGTTACAAGGACGGCATCCCGGTGATCATGAACCTGCAGAGCACCGACGATACGATCGCCCGCCGTCTGGTCGACTTCGCCTCGGGCCTGGTCTACGGGCTCGACGGCAAGATCGAGATGGTCGCCAACCGCGTGTACCTGCTCACGCCGGCGAACATCGAGGTCTCGGCGGAGGACCGCGAACGGATCGCCGGCGCGGGCTTCTACAACCAGTTCTGATCGGACGCTCTCCCATCCCGCCGCGTCGATGATCGGGCAGAACGGGTTCTTCTCGGATCTGCTCTGCATCGTCCTCACGACCTACTGGATCATCCTGTTCATCCGGGTGCTGCTCTCGTGGGCGACGATGTTCGGCTTTCGGCCTCCACTGTCGGGACCGTTCCGGACGGTCATGGACCTCCTCGAGGATGTGACCGAGCCCATCCTGCGCCCACTTCGGAATATGATTCCGCCGTTGCGAGCGGGCGGGATCGGGCTCGACCTCTCGATCATCGTCGCGTTCGTTATCCTTGCGGTCCTCCGATCGGCGTTGAACTGCTGAGGTAGGGAGAGCGACAGATGCGCAGGAAGAAAGAAGACAGCGAGCAGGCGCGCTCCGGCGGGGATGCGCGCCTGAGCCCGGCTGAGATCCAGCAGGTCGAGTTCCGCCTGGCGTTCCGCGGCTACAACGAGCGAGACGTGGATGCCTTCCTCGATCGCATCACCGAGGATATCTCGACCTACATCGAGGAGATCCAACGGCTCCGCTCTGGGACCGGGGCCCCCTCGCCCGACGCCATCACATCTGGGAACGGTTCGGAGACGGCGGCCCGCGAGGCCGAGGAGATCGTCGCGCGTGCGAAGGAGCGAGCGGCTGAGATCGTTCGCGCCGCCGAGAAGACGGCGGCTTCGGCCCCTGCGGGCGGATCGGCCTCGACCACAACAGGGGCGGACCCCCGCGGCGCGATCGCGCCGTTTCTGAACCGCGAACGGGATTTCCTGCAGAGCCTGGGCGGCCTCGTACAAGGCCACGCGGAGGAGATCAAGCAGATGGTGCTGTCCCTGCGCGCGAGGTCCGAACCCGAACCTGAGCGCGCTCGCAGCGAGCCTGTTGCTGCCCAACCTCCGCCCGTATCGAGAGCCGAGCCCGTCGTCCTTCCCGAAGCGGCCGAGACGGCACGAGCCGGCGAACCGGAGCCGGTGCCGGCCGAGCACCCCTCGGGCGAGCGTTCGCTCAAAGACCTCTTCTGGGGAGAGGACTGATCCGGTCGTGGGCGCGGACCGAGGGTCCGCGCTGGTCTACGGCTCGGCGTTCGTGCTCGTCGTCGCGGCCGCCGCGACGCTGCTGATCGGGCTCGTCAAGGGGGACGCCCGCCCCGTGGCCGCGTCCCTCGTCGCGGCCGGCGGCGCGGTCTTGCTGCTGGGGATGGCCGTGATGCGCTCCTCAGGCGCGGCGAAGAGCCACCGTCAACCCTGAGCCGTCGATCTCGGTCTCGTGCCGGAGCGTCGCCTCCGCGAGGTCTGCGTGGTGCAGCTCGGTCGCGAGCGTCTCGGCCGCGATGTCGTCGGCGTGAACCCGGAGGGCCTCCGCCAGCTCCCCGTCCGCCTGGAGCCCGAGGACGATCCGGTCGCTCACGTCTAGACCGGCTGTCTTTCGGGCCTCTTGGACCAGCCGGACGGCCTCGCGTGCCAACCCCTCGCGCCGCAGTTCGGGCGTCAGCTCGAGCTCGAGCGCGACCGTGAGGCTCCCGTCACCGGCCACTCCCCAGCCCTCGACGGTGTCCTGCACGAGGTCCACGTCCGCGGGCTCCAGGGCCATCTCACCCTCCGGCAGAGCGAGCGAGATCGCCTCGCCGTGCGCGAGCCGCGAGGCGATCGATCCGTCGTCGTCTGCGAGCGCGGCGGCGACGTCCTTCACCCGGCCACCCAGCCGGGGACCGAGCGTCTTGAAGTTGGGCTTCGCCCGCCAGCGTCCGAACCGCTCCGCGGACTCGGCGAACTCGACCCGCTTCACGTTCAGCTCGGCCGCCACGAGCCCCAGGAGCGGCAGGAGCGCCTCGTGGTCGCCGGGATAGTGGACGATCGCCTCCAGGAGCGGTTGGCGGATGCGCACCTTCGTTTCGGTCCGGATCGTGCGGCCGAGCGAGACGATCTGCCGCACGCCATGCATCGCCGCGTCGAGCGCGGGATCCACGAGCGCCTCGTCGGCGAGGGGATAGTCCGACAGGTGCACCGACGGTGGCGACCCGGCTCGGCCGGCCGACAGGTTGCGCCAGAGCTCCTCCGTGATGAAGGGCGTGAACGGCGCAAGCAAGCGCGCGAGCGTGACGAGGCACTCGTGCAGCGTGAGGAACGCCGCTCGCGTGTCGGGGCCCCCGGACCCGTCGGGATCCCAGAACCGGCGGCGCGAACGCCGCACGTACCAGTTCGAGAGGTCGTCGACGAAGCCCGCGATCCGCCGGCCCGCGCCCGTGGCGTCGTACGCATCGAGCCCGTCGCGAGCCTCCCGCGCCGTGCGGGCGAGCTGGGAGGAGATCCATCGGTCGAGGACCGGTCGATCGGCGACGGGCATCTCCGGGCCCTCGGCGGGGTCGAAACCGCTCGCGTTCGCGTACGTGACGAAGAACACGTACACGTTCCAAAGCGTCAACAGGAACTGCCGGACGACCTCATCGAGGATCTCCATGCCGATGCGCCTCGGGGCCCACGGTGAGCCGCTCGTGAGCATGAACCAGCGCAAGGCGTCGGCGCCTTGGCGATCGAGGACCCGCCACGGATCGATCGTGTTGCCGATCGATTTGCTCATCTTGCGGCCGTCCTCATCGACGAGATGGCCGAGACACACGCAATTGCGGTACGTGATCGAGTCGAAGTGCAGCACGCCCTCGGCCATGAGCGTGTAGAACCAGCCGCGCGTCTGATCGATCGCCTCGCTGATGAAGTCGGCCGGGAAGCGCTGCTCGAACACCTCGATGCCGCGACCGAGGTCCGGGTGGTAGCCCCACTGGGCGAAGGGCATCGCGCCGGAGTCGTACCAGGTGTCGATCACCTCGGGGAGGCGGGTCGCCGGGTCGCCGCACTCGGGGCACGCGAACGTGACCTCGTCGATCGCCGGCCGGTGAGGGTCGATCGCGGTCACGTCGTGCCCCGCACGCTCGGACAGCTCGGAGAGGGAACCGATCACGGTCTCGTGGCGGTCCGGGCACCTCCAGATCGGGAGCGGGGTGCCCCAGTACCGTTCGCGGGACAGCGCCCAGTCCACGTTGTTCTCGAGCCAGTCACCGTAGCGACCGTGCTGGATGTGCTCGGGGTACCAGTGCACCTCCTCGTTCACCGCGAGGAGCCGATCCTTGAGGGCGGTGGTGCGGAGGTACCACGACGGGCGCGCGATGTAGATGAGCGGCGTGCCGCACCGATGGCAGAACGGGTACGTGTGCTCCACGGTCTCGGCGCGGAACACGAGTCCGCGGGCCGCGAGATCCTTGAGGATCGGCGGATCGGCGTCCTTGAAGAACAGGCCGCGGACGAACGCCGGTGCCTCATCGGTGAAGCGCCCTTCGCCGTCGATGGGCTTGAAGGTCGGCCAGCCCTCGCGCCGGCCGACCTCGAGATCCTCGGGGCCGAACGCCGGTGCCATGTGGACGATCCCGGTGCCGTCCTCCAGTGACACGAACTCCGCTGCCACCACGGAGTGAGCGCCTTCGACGTTCGGATACAGGGTTCGGTAACGGGTTCCGATCAAGGTCGACCCCTTCGCCCGCCAGCTCGGCGGTGGCGAGTCGGGAAGCACGGCATCCTTCAACTGACTCGCGAGCACGTAGCGCTCGCCGTCCAGCGCGACCATGACGTAGTCCGCCTCGGCGGAGACGGCGAGTCCCTCGTTCGAGACGAGCGTCCACGGCGTCGTCGTCCAACCGAGGAGGTGGGCGCCGAGGAGCTCGTTCATGTGCGACTCGGTGACGGTGAACTTGACGAAGACGCTCGGGTCCTCGACGTCGGCGTAGCCCATCGCCACCTCGGCGTCGGACAGGGGTGTCCCGCATCGCGAGCAGTACGTCGTCACGCGATCCGACTCGAAAAGCAACCCGCGGGAGTGGAGCTGCTTGAGCGACCACCAGACGCTCTCGATGTACTCGGTGTTCATGGTCCAGTACGCGTCCGGCGTGTCGATCCAGAACCCGAGCCGCTCGGTGAGCCGCTCCCAGTCGTCCACGTACCGGGTGACCGACTCGCGGCAGAGGCGATTGAACTCGGCGATCCCGAACGCCTCGATGTCGCGCTTGGAGCGGGTGGCGATCTCCTTCTCGACCTCGAGCTCGACCGGCAGGCCGTGGCAGTCCCAGCCGGCCTTGCGGGGGACGGAGTGTCCCGTCATCGTCTTGAAGCGCGGGTAGATGTCTTTGAACGTGCGCGACTCCGTATGGTGGATGCCGGGGCGCCCGTTCGCCGTCGGAGGACCCTCGTAGAAGATCCATTCCGGGGCCCCTTGGCGACGGCGAAGGCTCTCGTGGAAGACATCCGCCTCGCGCCAGAACCGCAGGATGCGCCGCTCGAGCTCGGGGAAGCTCACCTTGGCCTCGACCGCCTCGAACCCGCCCATTCCTACCTCCTTCGCGCGAACACGCGAAACGCCTCGCCCCTTCGGTGCAGGGACGAGGCGCATGCCCCGCGGTACCACCCCGCGTTGCCGGACGCTTCACGGCATCCAGCCGCTCTTCGGCCGCCATCACGGCCGTCCGCTGTCACGGGCGGACCCGTCCGCGTCTACTGGGGGCGCGTGGCTCGCGCCCGGTTCGGGCGGCGGCTCAGGGAGGATGTTGGCGGGGGGCTCGCCGCCGGGCTCGCACCGTCTCCGGCTCGCTTGGGCTCGGGATCCCCGCTACGCGTTCCCGTCATCGCCTGTCTCGGTCATGCTACACGCCGAGATCGGCTCGGTCACGTGCCCTTCTCGAGCATCCGGTTGGGCGCGGCCCGAGCTCGCGGACGAGGGGGTTCGAGGTCGAGAAGACGTCCTCGAACGACCTCGCGATGCGCCTGCGCGCAACCTGCGAGCAACGTTTGTCGGGCTTGGTCGAGGGTGCTACCGTCCCTCGGCCATGGCCACCAAGACCGTGTACACGAAGAAAGAGCTCGAGGACCTGAAAGAGCGTCTCATCGCGGAGAAGTCGGAGCTGGAGACCCAGCTCACGACCATCGAGGAGACGTCCTTCGCGACCTCGCAGTCCGATCTGTCCGGCGAGGTGTCCTTCGACGAGGAGAACGCGGACGCCGGCAGCTTCACGTTCGAGCGCGAACGCGATCTGTCCATCGAGAACAACGTGCGCGACCTGCTCGGGAAGATCGACCGGGCTCTCGCGCGCATGGCGGACGGCACGTACGGCATCTGTACGCGGTGCGGCAAGCCGATCGAGAAGGCGCGCGTGAAGGCGCTCCCGTACGTCGACCTCTGCATCAAGGACGCCCAGGCGCAGACCCGGCCCCGGTAGGCAGCGGCCGTGGCGCGTGCCGTCGCCCGCCTCGCGACGCTCCTGTACGCCGTCGCAGCCTCTGCCTACCTGCTCGACCGGATCACGAAGCTCCTCGTCGAGGACCGGCTCGCGGGGCACCCGCCCGTGCAGGTTATCCCGGGGGTGCTCGACCTGAACTACACCACGAACTCCGGTGGGGCATTCGGGCTCGGTCGCAGCGCCCCGCTCGTCTTCGCTGCGGCGACCGTGCTGGTCGCGATCGCCATCGGCATCGCCTCTCTGAGGCTCTCACGTCGCTCGGCGGCCATCGCGCTCGGCCTGGTCCTCGGGGGAGCGCTCGGCAACCTCACCGATCGCTTCGTGCACGGACCGGGCTTCTCAGGCAGCGTGACGGACTTCATCGACTTCCAGATCTGGCCGGTGTTCAACGTTGCCGATAGCGCGATCGTGATCGGCGCGATCATCCTGGCGTTCACGGGATGGCGTCGTGACGATCGGACCGAGGCCGAGAGGGGCGCCTGAGATGCCCGAGACGTTCGAGGGCGCTCCCGGCCGGCTCGACGCGGTCCTCGCTGATCGATTGCGGATCCGCCGTGCCGAAGCCCAGCGGGCGATCGAGCAGGGGGATGTCCAGGTCGACGGGAGGCACAGAGACAAGTCGTTCCGGCTGACCGGCGGCGAGCGGATCGAGGTGGATCTGGCTCCGGCGCGTTCCATCCCGCCGGAGGGACCCCCGGTCGAGGTGCGCTTCAGCGACGAGCACCTGCTCGTGGTCGTGAAACCCGCCGGTCTGCCCACTCATCCCACGCAGAACCGGCGCAGCGGCACGCTCGTGAATCGTCTGCTCGGGATGGGCGTCCCGCTGTCGGGGCAGGCGGGACCGCTGCGGCCCGGCATCGTCCACCGGCTCGACGCCGGCACGTCCGGTCTCATGGTCGTCGCCAGCGACGAGTCCACCCATACAGCGCTGTCTGCGATGTTGCGCCGGCACGAGATCGATCGTCGGTACCTCGCGCTGGTGCGAGGTGCGGTGGCGGACGACCGGTTCATCATCGACGCCCCCCTCGGCCGGCGGGGCGCGCGGGTGCGCGTGCAGGCGGTCGCCGGTCGGACCGCCGCGACCGCGATCGAGGTCCGCGAGCGTTTCCGATCCGCGACGCTGGTCGAGGCCGCCCCCCGGACGGGCCGAACCCACCAGATCCGTGTGCACCTGGCGGCCGTGGGGCACCCGATCCTGGGCGACGGGCGGTACGGCGGGGGAGGAGACGACGCGAGGCGGCTGGGGCTTACGCGCCCGTTCTTGCATTCGTGGCGCATCGGGTTCGACCACCCGGTGACGGCCGCCCGCATCGAACTCGAGGAACCGCTGCCCCCCGACCTCGAGCACGCGCTCGCGCGACTGCGGGATCTGGACGCGCCCTGACGCGACGTCGGGCCGGGAGAGAGGACCGGCCCGACGAGATCATCTCGCGACCTTCGCGGCCTCCTTCAAGAAGAGGGCGTGTTGGGTCCGAACCTCCTCCCGAGACGCGAGCACCGCGTCTTCGACGTCGGGCGGCAGCGTGCGCGACTCGATGAGCGCGTTCACCTTCGCGGGGTCGACCGAGAGCACCCGCTCCCATAGACCGAGCGGCTCGAGGACAGAACGCAGCTTCGCCTCGTCGGGGGCGGTGATGTGCTGGGGGCGCCGGTCGATCGCGGCGCCGTCCGTGCCGAAGAGCCGCCGGTAGTTGTGCTCGTCGCAGAACGCATTGATGAGCCCGGCGAGCTCATCGATGCGACGGTAGACCCGGCGGCCGTCTCGCTTGAGTCCGATCCACTCGTCGACGACCTCGGTCATCCGGGGCGCTGGGTCACCGTTGCGCCGCTCCTCGCGGTGGCGGAAGACCGGGCAGAGGGGTTGGAACTCGCACCAGTCGCAGAGCGGGTTCTCGCGCGGCTCGAACATGCCGGCCCCGATCCGCTCGGCGACCGTCCCGATGCGCCGGCGCAGATCCTCCGCGTCGGCCGCCGTGCGGGTGGTGCTCATCCGCTGCCCGGGGAGCAGGTAGTAGAGCGTGAGTCGCTCAGGCTCGATCCCCCAGACCTCTTTCGCGGCCACCGCGTAGATCGAAAGCTGCAGGTCTCGGTCGATCCGCTCCTGGGGTGGGAGACGCCGATTCGTCTTGTAGTCGATGATCTCGTAGCCGCCCCCCGGGATCCGGTCCATGCGGTCGATCACCCCGGCGAGCTGGACCCCTTCGATGTCGATGGTGAAGCGGAACTCGAGCGCCGCAGGTATCCGGTAGGTCGGCGCGTTCTCGCGGTGGTACTGCGCGAGCACCTGACGCCCATGGTCCAGGTACATCCGTTCCTCCGAGGGATCTGAGAAACCGTCGCGCACCCACACGGACTCGAGCATCTCCTGGAGCTCGTCGACCGACGGAGCGACCGGGACCGGCCGGCTGTGGAACCGGTGCAGGGCCTGGTGCAGCGAGTCGCCGAACGCGAGGGCGGGGGAGGGTGAGGTGGGCAGACGATCCTCGTACTGGAACTTGAACTTCTGGGGACAGGTTTCGTAGGTGTTGATGCTCGAGTACGAAAGCCGCATGGGATCCGTTTCGCCTGACCTCGTCGGTTGCCTCGGGGGTCGAGTGAGTTTATCCTTCGAGGTCCTGGAATCACAAGTACGTAATTCTCCACAGGTTTCCCACAGCCGGGGCGGGCGGGGCTCCTGGGAGCTTCCCCCCGAGCCGAACGCGAGGGTTGCCCGTTGACCGGATCGAGCTTCGTCCATCTCCACACCCACACGGAGTTCTCGCTGCTGGACGGCGCATCGCGCATCGACGCGCTCTTCCAGCGTGCCCGTGAGTACGACATGCCGGCGCTGGCCATCACCGACCACGGCGCCATGTTCGGGGCGCTCCAGTTCTACGAGGCGGGCAACGCGGCGGGTGTGAACCCCATCGTCGGGGTGGAGACCTACGTCGCCCCTGCCTCGCGGTTCGAGCGGGCACCCGGCGAGAGCGAGGAGAAGTACCGCCACCTCACGATCCTCGCGCGGGATGAGACCGGCTATCGGAACCTGCTGCGTCTGGTCACGGACGCCCACCTCGAGGGCTTCTACCATCGGCCGCGCATCGATAAGGAGCTCCTCGCACAGCGCTCCGAGGGCCTGATCGGCCTCTCAGGGTGCCTGGCCTCGGAGGTATCACAGCTCCTCCTGCAGGGCCAGGACCGCAGGGCCGCCGAGGTCGCCGGCTCGTACCGTGACATCTTCGGTCCAGATCGTTTCTTCATCGAGCTGCAGGACCACGGCCTGCCCGAGCAGCGGCAGATCCTGCCCAAGCTGATCGAACTCGCGGATGCGACCGGCCTTCGCCTCGTCGCGACGAACGACCTGCATTACACCGAGAAGGTGGACGCCAAACCCCACGACGTCTTGCTGTGCATCCAGCAGCAGAAGGTGCAGACCGACACGAACCGATTGCGCTTCGACTCGGACGAGTTCTATCTGAAGAGCGCCGACGCGATGCGCGAGGTGTTCCGGGAGCGGCCCGACGCCTGCGACAACACCTTGCTCGTCGCCGAGATGTGCGACCTGCAGCTCCGCTACGGCGAGCTCCACCTGCCTCGGTTCGAGCCTCCCGACGGCGAGCCGCTCGAGGTGTACCTGCGGCGACTCGTGCTCGAAGGGGCTGCCGTGCGGTACGGCGAGCTCACCCCCGAGGTCATGACCCGCGTCGATCACGAGCTCGAGGTCATCCGAACGATGGGGTTCTCCGGCTACTTCCTCATCGTGTGGGACCTCATCCGGTTCGCTCGCGAGAGCGGCATCCGCGTGGGACCGGGCCGGGGCTCGGCCGCCGGCTCCGTGGTCTCGTACGCACTGCGGATCACGGACCTGGACCCCCTGAAATACGGCCTCATCTTCGAGCGGTTCTTGAACCCGGATCGCAAGCAGATGCCCGACATCGACATGGACTTCGACGAGCGCCGGCGGGACGAGGTCATCCGCTACGTGGCCGCGAAGTACGGGTCGGATCACGTGGCGCAGATCATCACGTTCCAGACGATCAAGGGAAAGCAGGGGATCCGCGACGCCGCGCGCGTGCTCGGGTTCCCGGCCAGCGTCGGTGACCGCCTCTGCAAGATGTACCCCCCGGCGGTACTCGGCCGTGAGAAGTCGATCGAGGACGCGCTGAAGGAGTCGCCCGAGCTCGCCGACGCCTACGCGAAAGAGCCCGAGTCGACCGAGATCGTCGATACGGCTCGGGCGCTCGAAGGCCTCCGCCGCGAGGACTCGGTCCATGCCGCCGGGGTCGTGATCGGCGACGCCCCGCTCGTGAACTACCTGCCGTTGAAACTCTCGAAAGACTCACGCGATGATTCGCGACGCATCGTCACGCAGTTCGACATGCACGGGGTCGAGAAGCTCGGCCTGTTGAAGATGGACTTCCTCGGGCTGCGGAACCTGTCGGTCATCGAGGACACGCTCGGGCTCCTGCGGCGCACGAGCGTCGAGCTCGACATCGACCACGTCCCGCTGGACGATCCCGGTGTCTACCAGATGCTGCAGGCGGGCGACACGACGGGCGTGTTCCAGATGGAGAGCCCGGGGATGCGCTCGCTCATCAAGCTCCTCGCGCCCGATCGCTTCGAGGACATCATGGCCCTCGTGGCCCTGTACCGGCCCGGCCCGCTGAACGCCGGGATGCACACCGAATACGCGGAGCGCAAGCACGGGCGCCGCAAGGTCCAGTACGCGCACCCCAACCTCGAAGACATCTTGCGCGGCACGTACGGGGTCATGGTCTACCAGGAGCAGATCATGCAGATCGCCGTCCGCATGGCGGACTACTCCATGGGACAGGCCGACGAGCTGCGGCGTGTCATGTCGAAGAAGAAGCGCGAGCTCATCGGGGCCGAGCGCGAGAAGTTCGCGGCCGGGTGTGCAGAACAGGGGTATTCGGAGCGGCTGGCGAAGGAGCTCTTCGATCAGATCGAGCCGTTCGCCGACTACGGCTTCCCGGCGGCGCACGCCTGCGCGTACGGCTACGTCGCGTATCAGACCGCGTACCTGAAGCACCACCATCCCGTCGAGTACATGTCGGCCGTCCTCACGAGCGTGAAGGACGACAAGGACAAGAAGCCCTTCTACCTGAACGCCTGCCGGCTCATGGGCCTGCACGTCCTGCCGCCCGATGTGAACGAGTCCGAGCTGGACTTCTCGCCGGCGCTCGGCAACGAGCGCCAGATCCGCTATGGCCTCTCGGCCGTCCGCAACGTGGGTACCGGCGCCGTGACGCAGATCATCGAGTCGCGTCGTTCGAAGGGTGCGTTCACGGGATTCGCCGACTTCTGCCGCAAGGTCGATCCGGGGGTCCTCACGAAGAAGGTCATCGAGAGCCTCGTCCTCGCCGGCGCGTTCGACTCGCTCGGCTACACGCGGCGGGGTCTGCACGAGCATCAGGAGAAGGTGTCGGCGCCGATCGCCGCCGAGCGCAAGGCCGAGGCGCTCGGCCAGTTCTCTCTCTTCGGCGGCAGCGAGCGGGCCGCGAGCGAGATCGACGAGTCCGTCGTACGAGGTCCCGAGTTCGACAAGCGCACGCTGCTGCGCCTCGAGAAGGAGATGCTCGGACAGTTCGTGACCGATCACCCACTGCTCGAGATCAAAGATGCCATGGCGGCTCAGGCCGACATGGAGATCGGCGACGTCGCCGCGCTCGGAGACTGAGACCTCGTGACCGTGGGCGGGATCGTCGCGGCGGTGCAGCGCAAGTACACGAAGAAGGGCGAGCCGTACGCGGTGTTCCGGATCGAGGATCTGGCGGGCGGCGTCTCGGCGATCGCGTTCCCATCGGTGTACGAGCTCGTCCCGACCCTGATCGAGATCGACGCCATCGTCCTCGTGAAGGGGCGCGTGGACCTGCGCGGGCGGGAGCTCCAGCTGCGCGTCGTGGAGATCCGAGAGCCCGACCTCGGCGGACCCACGGTCCAGGCGATGCCGCAAGGCCTCCTCGTGGTCGATCTGGCCGCGGCGAGCTGCACGAACGCCGTGATCGCGAAGCTGAAGGAGCTGCTCGGCGCGCACCCAGGCACCACGCCTGTGCACGTCCGGTTCCTCTCCTCGAACGGGGTGACCCCACTCGAGGTCGGAAGCTTCCGCGTGAACCCCGGGCCCGGGTTGCTCTCGGAGCTCCGATTGCTGCTCGGGGCGCGGGCGGCACGCCTGGAGCCGGTCCTTGCCGTTCCCGCCACGCCGATCGTGAGCGTCCCCGAAGCGGAGCAGGTTCCCGCGGGGATCCACCGACCGACCGCCGGGTAGGTTCCCGCGATGTCCCTGCAGGTCATCCCCGCGATCGACATCGCCGCAGGGCGGTTGGCGCGGCTCTCGGCCAAGGGCATCGTGCCGGTCGACGCGTACGGCGGTGACCCCGTCGCCGCGGCGCGCGCCTTCGTGGAAGCGGGGCCGTCGTGGATCCACGTCGTCGACCTCGACATGGCCCTGACCGGGGAGGCGCGGAACCTCGCGACCCTCACCGACATCGCGTCACTCGGTGTTCCCATCCAAGCGAGCGGCGGCATCACTACGGAGCTTCAGGTGGATGAGGCGCTCTCGGCGGGGGCCTCGCGCGCGGTCGT
>JBDTYT010000004.1:0-43611 GCA_040005555.1 Actinomycetota bacterium
GCTCCACGTACCTGCCGACGCGTACATCGGACACGTTCGTCCACCCCAGCGCGGGGAGCGAGCCCTCGACCGCCTTGCCCTGAGGATCGAGGAGGCCGTCCTTCAGCGAGACGACGACCTGCGCTCGGAACCTCACGCGTGCTGCCGCCTCAGCCGCTCGAGGTCCGCGGCGTCGCGGTCGCCGTCGGAAGCGGTGATGCCCATCCGCTGGAGATACCGGTCGAAATCATCCCCGGTCACGCGCTCGTAGGCGTCGCGGTACGTATCAGCGGTGCGTTGTACCACCTCAGCGGGGAGATCGGGCGGGGGCGGCTCGTGGTCCCAGCCGCTCGCGTCGAGCCAGTCGCGCACGTACTGCTTGTCGAAGCTCGGCTGGCTGACGCCCGGCGCGTAGCCCTCGGCCGGCCAGAACCTGGAGGAGTCGGGCGTGAGGACCTCGTCGATGAGGATGAGCTCGCCGTCGGCGAAACCGAACTCGAACTTCGTATCGGCCACGATGATCCCGCGCTCGGCGGCCACCGCAGCGCCGCGCTCGTAGAGCGCGATCGTGAGCTCGCGAAGTCGCTCCGCGAGTCCCTTGCCGATGAGGCCGATGGTCTCCTCGAACGTGAGTGGCATGTCGTGACCCTGGGCCGCCTTCGTCGTCGGCGTGAAGATCGGCTCGGGGAGCTTGGACGCCTCCACCAAGCCTGCCGGCAACGGGACGCCGCAGACGTGACCCTCGGCTCGGTACTGCTTCAAGCCCGAGCCCGTGAGGTAACCGCGCGCAACGCACTCGACGAGCACCACCTGCGCCTTCTTCACCAGCATCGCGCGACCGGCAAGCGAAGGCTCGCCTCGAAACGGCGCGGGAAAGTCGCGGACGTCGGCGCTCAGCAGGTGGTTCGGCACCAGGTCCTTCGTCCGGTCGAGCCAGTACCGCGTGAGGCCGGTGAGGACGCGACCCTTGTCGGGGATCGGCTCGGGCAACACCACGTCGAACGCCGAGATCCGGTCGGTCGCGACGAGCAGCATCGCGTCGCCGACGTCGTACACGTCCCGAACCTTGCCCTGCGCGTGAAGTTTCGCGACCGGAGCGCTCACAGGTCCTCGCTCACCGAGAGCTTCGCGAGCCGGTCGAAGACCACGTCGAGGTTGCGCAGGTAGCGAGCCGGATCGAACAACGCCTCGAGCTCGTCCGTCGAAAGTCGCTCCGCGACCTCGGAGCGAGCGGTCAGCTCGGTCCGGAAGTCCGCCTCGCCGTCCCATGCGGCCGCGGCCGCCTCTTGCACGATCCGGTAGGCGTCGTCGCGCGACAGCCCCGCGTCCACGAGCGCGAGCAGCACTCCCTGCGAGTATGCGAGCCCGCCCCCTGCGTCGAGGTTCTCGCGCATGCGCTCGGGGAACACGCGCAATCCATCGAGCACCCCGGCGAGGTCCGCGAGCATGAAGTCGAGCGCGATCGTCGAGTCGGGCAGGATCACGCGTTCGGCCGAGGAGTGCGAGATGTCCCGCTCGTGCCACAGCGCGACGTTCTCGAGCGCGGCTTGCAGGTTGCCGCGGATCACGCGCGCGAGCCCGGTGATGCGCTCGCACCGCACGGGGTTGCGCTTGTGGGGCATCGCGCTCGAGCCCTTCTGGCCATCGGTGAAGGGCTCTTGCACCTCGCGCACCTCGGTGCGCGCGAGGTGCCGGATCTCGGTCGCGAACTCGTCGAGCGAGGATGCGAGGATCGCGAGCGCGGCCATGTACTCGGCGTGCCGATCGCGGGGGATGATCTGGCTGGAGGCTTCCGCGGGCCGCAGGCCGAGCCTCGCGCAGACCTCCTCCTCGATCCGAGGATCCACCGCGGCGTACGTCCCCACCACACCGGAGATCGCGCCCACGCTCACGGCGTCCTTCGCCCGGCGCAGGCGCTCGCGATCGCGATCGAGCTCGAACGCCCAGAGCGCCAGCTTGTGACCGAAGCTCGTCGGCTCGGCGTGCACGCCGTGCGTTCGACCGACCATCACGGTGTCACGGTGCTGCAACGCGAGCCGCTTCGTCACGCCGAGCAACACCTCGACGCGCCCAAGCAGCAGATCGGCCGCGTCTCGCAGCTGTAACGCCAGCCCGGTGTCGAGGACGTCGGAGGAGGTCATGCCGAAATGGATCCACCGCCCGGCGTCACCCACCGACTCGCCCACGGCCTGGACGAAGGCGGCCACATCGTGCTTCGTGACGTGCTCGAGCTCGTTCACCCGCTCCACCGTGATGGTGGCGCGATCTCGGATCGCCCGGGCGTCCTCCGCAGGCACCGTGCCGAGGCGCGCCCAGGCCTCGACGGCGAGGATCTCGATCTCGAGCCACTGACCGAACCGTGCTTCGTCCGACCACACCGCCGCCATCTCGGGCAGTGTGTACCTCGGGATCACAGCTTCAAGCCCTCCGCCAGGTCATCCTTGAACTTCCAGAGCTGCGCTTGGGCGTCGGGATCCGTGAGACCGACGATCTGGGCCGCGAGGATCGCGGCGTTCACCGAGGCGTCGATGCCGACCGTAGCGACCGGCACGCCGCTCGGCATCAGGGCGGTGACCGACAGAGCCATCGTGCCGGTCATCTGCTCCGAGCTGATCGGCACGCCGATGACCGGCAAGATCGTCCGGGCGGCGACGGCGGCGGCCAGGTGGCCCGAGATGCCGGTGGTGCAGATCATCACCTTGATGCCGCGGTCGAATGCCGTGCGCGCGTACTCGTCCACGACGTCGGGACTGCGCGAGGATGACATCACACGGATCTCGTGCGGGATGTCGAGCTTCTCCAAGATCGCGCCGGCCTGCTGCATCACAGCGAGCTCCGCGGGGGAAGCGACCAGGACGCCGACGACCGGTAACCGCTGGCTCATCCCGCCTCCTCCTCGATCGTGGCTGCGATGTCCTTGCGGAACTGCATCCCCTCGAACGCGATCCGAGACAGCGCCTCGTACGCGCGGTCCCCCGCCTCGGCCGAGGAATCACCGAGACCGCTGACAGACAGCACCCGCCCCCCGGACGTGACCACTCTACCCTGTCGCTCGGCCGTCCCAGAATGGAACACGATCGCGCCCTCGACCTCGCCGGCCTCCTCGAGACCGCGGATCTCCCGACCCGTCGGGTAGGCACCCGGGTAGCCCTCGGAAGCGGCGACGACAGTGACGCAGCTCCGTGGCGAGACCTCCACGGTGAGCCCATCGAGCTCCTCCTCGGCGACGGCGAGGAGCAGCGTCGCCAGGTCCGAGCGCAGACGGGGGACGATCACCTGCGTCTCGGGATCGCCGAACCGGCAGTTGACCTCGAGGAGCTTCGGACCCTGATCGGTGATCATGAGCCCCGCATACAGCACACCCTGGTACCGGACGCCCTCGAGGGTCATCGCGCGCACCGTCGCGTTCACAACGTCGCTCCAGACCTGCTTCGCGGTGACGTCCTCCAGCCACGGGACCGGCGAGATCGCGCCCATGCCTCCCGTGTTCGGACCGCGATCACCCTCGCCCACGCGCTTGCGGTCCTGCGCGAAGAGCAGCGGAACGACGTCGCGCCCGTCGGTGAGCGCGAACGCGGAGACCTCTGGGCCGGTCAGGTGCTCCTCGATCAGCACGGTGGAGCCGGCGTCGCCGAACACGCCACCCTCGAGCGCATCCCGGAGGGCGCCGACGGCCTGGCCCTCGGTCTCGGCGATCACGACCCCTTTGCCGGCGGCGAGACCGTCGGCCTTGATCACGTACGGGGGCTCGAACCCCTCGAGCTCGCGGAGCGCGGCACCCATCTCCGAGACCGTTCGCGAACGAGCCGCGGGGATCTTGTGCCGCTCGCAGAGCTCCTTCGTCCACGCCTTCGAGCCCTCGATGCGCGCCCCGGCTCTCGTCGGACCGAAGACGCGGTGGCCACGGGCGAGGAGCTCGTCCGCGAGGCCCGCGACGAGAGGACCCTCCGGCCCCACCACGGTGAGATCGATCCGCTCGCGCTCCACGAGCGCGCAGAGCCCTACGAGGTCGTGGGTGGCGACCGGCTCGCATCGAACCTCGAGAGCGATCCCGGCGTTGCCGGGCGCGGCGATGAGCTCCTCGACCTTCGGACTTCGAGCGAGCCCTCGCACGAGGGCATGTTCCCGGCCGCCGCCGCCGACGACGAGGACCCTCATGCTGCGGGCAGAGACTGCTCGCGACCGGGACCTACCGAGACCACGCCGACCGGGATGCCGACGAGCTCCTGGAGCCGCTCGAGGTACTTGCGTGCCGCAGCGGGCAGTCCCTCGAAGGACCGCACCTCTCCGAGATCCTCCTCCCACCCCTCGAGCTCCTCGTAGATCGGCTCGGCCGCGTGGAAGAGGGACTGGTGCGGCGGGAAGTCGTCATAGGTCTCGCCCTCCGCGCGGTAGCCCGTGCAGACCTTCACGCTCGGGAAACCGGATAACACGTCGAGCTTCGTGACGAACAGCTCGGTGAGACCGTTCAGCCGCGCCGCGTATCGCAGGATCACCGCATCGAACCACCCGCACCGGCGCTTGCGTCCGGTCACCGTGCCGAACTCATTGCCGCGCTCGCCGAGGCGCTCGCCCTGTTCGCCATGATCCTCGGTGGGGAACGGTCCGGCTCCCACGCGCGTGACGTACGCCTTCGTGATGCCGATCACGCGATCGACCTCGCGCGGCCCGATGCCGACGGACGCGAGCGCGTACCCGGTGAGCGGGTTCGAGGAGGTCACGAACGGATACGTCCCGTGGTCCAGGTCGAGCATCGTGCCTTGCGCCCCCTCGAGCAGGACGTTCTTTCCCGCGCGCAGCCCCTCGTAGATGAGTTTGGATGTATCGGTGACGTACGGGCGCAGGCGCAGCGCGTACCGCATGTAGTCCTCGACGATCATCTCGGCCGACAGCGGGAGCCGCCCGTACACCCGCGCAAGGACGATGTTCTTCTCCTTCAACGCAACGTCGAGCTTCTGTCGGAAGATCTTCTCGTCGAACAGATCCTGGATGCGCAGGCCGATCCTCGCCGCCTTGTCCCCGTAGGCCGGGCCGATCCCTCGCTTCGTCGTCCCGAGCGCATTCTTGCCCAGGAACCGCTCGGTCACCTTCTCGAGCTCGAGGTGGTACGGCATGATCAGGTGGCAGTTGCCACTCACGACGAGCCCGGTCGGATCGACGCCGAGCGACGCCAGCCCATCCATCTCCTCGAGCAACACGCGAGGGTCGACGACCACGCCGTCGGCGATGACGGACGTCAGGTGTGGGTACAAGATCCCCGAGGGGATCAGCTGGAGCTTCAGTGTGTGACCCTCGGCGAGGATGGTGTGGCCGGCGTTGTTGCCGCCCTGGTAGCGGACGACGAAGTCCATCCGGTCGGCCAGGTAGTCGGTCGCCTTGCCCTTGCCCTCGTCCCCCCACTGGGTCCCGACCACGATCGAGGCTGGCATCTCGGGCTGAGTGTATCGGCGGCGTCGAGCCCCCAGGTCAGGACGACTTCGCGGTGGCCTGCGCCAGGAGCTCGTCGGTCTCGGCGATCGCCGGCGCGGCGCCCAGACTTGCGAACACCTCGCGGGCTTGCAGGAGTCGTTCTCGAGCTTCGGATTCCCTGCCGAGGGCGAGCAGGGACCGCCCGGCACCGAGCAGCGCGTGACCGTGCTCGAACGCGTGCGGGAACGCGGCCCATTGCTCGGCCGCCTCGACGTGGAGCTCGAGCGCCGTCGCGGAGTCGCCCTTCAGCTCGGCGAGCGCGGCGCGCGTGGAGAGCACGCAGTTGCGGTCGCGCCACAGATGCGGCGCCGCACGTTCCGTGAGCTCGCGCAACAGCTGCACGGCTCCTCCCGCGAAGCAGACGCGGGCAGAGTCCTCGAGCAGCCCGGCATGGAACCCCGGCCGCTCGCTCATCGACTCCGACAGCTCTCGGACGAAGGCGACGCCCGCGGCCGCATCCGCGTGGAGCAGCCTGTTCATGGCAGCGAGCCGGAGCGCCGGCAGGACCACTTGCCCATCGCCGATCTCGCGCGCCCTCGGCACGATCTCATCTTCGATCATGCTCGTAAGGTCGAGGTCTCCTCGCGCGACTCGGACGAGCGACTGGAAGATCACCGCGAGGAAGGCCGCTTGTCCGCCACGGTCACGTTCGATCTCCAACACGAGGTCGCCGAGCTGGAGGACCTCGTCCCACCGTCCGAGATCGAACCGCGTCCACATCGTCTCCATCCGGGCCCAGTTGGCCGTGCCGGCCGCCCCTCGGCGCTCGCCGAACTCGATCGCGGCGGCGAAGAGCTCCTCGGCTCTCGAGGGTCCCTCATCGAACCAGACGATGTCCGCGAGGTTCACGTATGCCGCGCACACGAACCCGGCGGGAGATGATTCGAGCGCGATCCGCAGACCCTCGTTGAGGTCGGCGATCCCCTCGATCGGCTCACCGAGGTCCGTCCGCGCCTGCCCGCGGAACTGCAGCGCCACCGCCAAGTCGTGCTCGGCACCGAACTCGCGGATGACCGGTAGAGCGCTCTCGGCGAGCTCAAGCGTGCGCGCGCTAAGTCCCGCGAGTCCCGCCGAGGCTACGGAACGGGAGAGCGCCCGGGCGAGCTCGCGCCCTGGTGGGAACTCCTCGAGGATCTCAACCGCGGAGCGCAGCAGCTCGACCTGTCGTGCGGTGTCCCCCAACACCCAGGCGGCCTGGGACAAGGTCGAAAGGACCTCTCCCTCCGCCAGCCGGTTCCCTTGCCCTCGGGCTTCCTCGAGAGCCTGCTCAGCGGTCGCTAGGGGGTCCTGAGCGACCCAGCTCGAGACCGCTGCCCGCGAGCTGCTCATCAGGACCTGGAGCCGTTCCGGCTCACCCGGTTGCGTCAGCTCGAGGGCCCGCCGGTTGAGCTCGAACGCCTTCTCCACGTCGAGTCGTATGGCCCGATCGCTCGCCATGAGGAGGAACCGCACCGCCAGCGCCTCGAGCTGCCGGGTGTCGTCGCCCGCCGCGCGAGCGAGCTCGATCGCCTGCTCGTAGTGGTACGCGAGCACCTCGGCGTTGTCGGCAACACGCTCACCGGCCATCGCCTCGATCCAGGCGGCTGCGGATCGATGCCCCGCGGCGCGCTGCGCTCGGGGGATCTGCCCGTACGCGACGTCGCGGATCAACAGATGCGAGAAAGCGTATTCCGCCTCCCCTTCGATCGACGACCTACGAGCGGGGCGGAGCAGCTCCTTGCGCGCGAGCTCGTGCAGGTCGGCTCGGACGGCTTCCGGATCGAGACCCCCCATCTCTGCCAGGGCTCCGACCCAGAACACCTTGCCGATCACCGCGGCGTCCTGGAGCAACGCTTTTCGCCCTGCCGGGAGGGTGTCGAGCCGCGCCGCGATCAGCGCCTGGACGTTCTCGGGAACGGGGATGTCGCCCTCGCCGGCCGTGAGCTCCCAGCTCGCGCCGCTGCGGATGAGCACGCCACGGTCGACGAGCATCCGGATGAACTCCTCCGCGTAGAGCGGGTTTCCCCCCGCGCGCTCCAAGAGCGCGCGCTGCGTCTCGGCGGGCAGCACCGTCTGGTCCAGCAGGACGGCGATCAGCTGGGCCGTCTCATCGGCCGACAGTGGTGGTAGCGACACGGCGGTGTGGTTGCGTTTCCCACCACCCCACGAAGGTTCGCGTTCGTACAGCTCGGGACGGGCCGTGCACAGGATGAACAGAGGGACGCCGCTCGCCCAGTCCGCGAGATGCTCCACGAACTCGAGCATCGAGGGATCGGCCCAATGGAGGTCCTCGATCACCAGCACGAAGGGGCCGCTCGCCGCGATCGCCTCGAGGAAGCCCCGCCACGCCGCGAACGACTCCTCGCGCTCAGCGACGGCCGTCTCATCACCGATCCCGATGAGCGGCCCGAGCCGCGTGCGGATCCACTCCCGCTCGCGGTCGTCCTCGACGATCTCGACGGCGACCGTCAGCTTGGCCGCGGCTTCATCCGGTCCGTCGTTCTCAAGGATCCCGGCATGCGACTTCACGATCTCGCTGAGCGCCCAGAACGTGATGCCCTCGCCGTAGGGCAGGCACCGGCCCTGTCGCCACGAGATCAGGTCGGGGAGGTCGTCGATGAAGGTGCGGAACTCCCGCGTCAGCCTCGACTTGCCGACACCCGGTTCACCCGACAACGTCACGAGATGCGGGGTCTGATCACGCAGGACGCGCTCGAACAACCCCTGCAGGAGCGAGAGCTCCCCGCTCCGGCCGATCAACGGGGTCGACGTCCCAGGCTCGACGTCGACGCCGAACCGGCTCCGCGCGGCGACCGCGCGCCAGATCGGGATCGGCCGGTCCTTGCCCTTCACGGAGATCGGCTCGAGCTCTTCGTACTCGATCACGTCGCGCGTCGGCCGGTGGGTGAGCTCGCCGACGACCACCGCTCCGACCGGGGCCGCGCCTTGCAGCCGAGAGGCGACGTTCACGACGTCGCCCGTGACGAAGCCTTCGCCGGCCTCGGGTCGCGCGCCGATCGCCACCACGGCCTCGCCCGTGTTCACGGCTCCCCGCACCGCCAGGTCGAGCTCGGGCCGGGCTTCGTTCAGCTCCTCGATCGCCTCCAGGATCCGAAGCGCCGCGCGGACCGCGCGTTCGGCGTCGTCCTCGTGGGCGATCGGGGCGCCGAACACCGCCATCACGGCGTCGCCGATGAACTTCTCGACCGTCCCGCCGTAGCGCTCGATCTCGCGCTTCAAGAGCTCGTGATAGACGCGGAGCGTCGCGCGGACGTCTTCGGGATCGGCGTGGTCGGAGCGTGCCGTGAACCCCACGAGGTCGACGAAGAGGACCGAGACGACCTTGCGCTCCTCAACCGTCGACGTCGACCCCGTCGCTAGCGCGGATCCACAGTTCGAGCAGAAACGCGCTTGGTCGTCGTTGTGGCGACCACAGCTCGAGCACACCTGCATCGGAGCAGTCTACGGCGGGCCGACGGAGCACCGGCACCGATCGCTGCCGAGCGTGTCCTGGGGCAGGGCGGGCCGCTCGGCGATGGCTACCGCTCGATGCGGAACGCGATCTGGACGTGCGTGTGGTACTCGGCGATCTGGCCGTCCCTCACGACGGCGCTCGTTCCGAGGATGTCCATCGAGTCGATCCCGCGGATCGTCTTCGCGGCCTCGGCGAGGGCCTGCTGCGCGGCGTCGCGCCAGGACTCCGTCGACACGCCGACCAGATCGATCGTCTTGATCACTGCCATGGTCATGCCCCCCTCTTCGCTTCGGTGTACACGTCGATGAACCGCCGGTAGTTCTCGGAGATCTTCGAGGTCGCGTCTTCGCGAGCCCTCGTTTGGTCGACGAACCCCTTCAGTGGATCCCACCAGATCGATCGTCCGATGGCGAAGCCAACGTACCCGGGAACGCCCGCGCCGGTCCGCAGCCAGTGGTCGACCTTGTCGTCGTCGGCGCCTCGGCCGAGCACCACGCACACGACACCCTCGCGGCCGCCCGCGCGCGTCTGCTCGGCGATCATCTCGCAGTCCTCGCGCTTGTCGATCCCCTCGATCTTCCAGATATCCGCCTCGATGCCGGCGTCCTGGATCTCTGAGATGGCTCGGCGCATCAACCCGGGCCGCATATCGGTGTCGTAGGCGTCCTCGCCACCGGCAGCCTCGATCTGCTCGGGCGTTCCTGGCACGAGCAGCTCGAACAGGAACTTGCGGCCGTTCGCGTGCAGCCAGTCCGACAAACGCTTCAGGCGCTCGGACTGACGCGAGTTCATCTCCGGGTCGCCCTCGGTGTTGTAGCGCACGAGCACCTTCGAGAAGGAGGGGTCGAACTCGGTGATGTGCTCGCCGAACCCGTCGCCGTACTCGAAGTCGAACTCCTCCTGGCCGCTCTTCTCGACGGGCATCGCGAACGTGAGCCCGTCCGCCTTCGCCTTGCGGACGATGTCCGCGCCGAACTGCTCGTCGACGAGGATCCCCGCTTCCTCGCGAGGCGCACCCTCGCCGAGGGCTTTCAGCGCGCCCTCGAAGATCACCTGTTTCGCGTCCGCGATCTTCGCGGACTCCTCGGCGTTCGGCACACCCGTCACGCCGAAGAATTTCTTCTGGAACGACCCTCGATGGTCGAAGGCCAGCACATACAGGGACTTGTCGTAGCCGAGCGTCATCGCACTTCCTCCCTCGCCGTGGTCCATCGGATGGTTGGGATCATGGCAGCTCGAAGGGGTTCGTCGGTGTGAGCGTCTCGACGGTCACCGGCGCGGCCGCAGCGCGGAATCGATCGGCATCTCCCGGCGAGCCCACGACGAACCCGTAGTGCATCGGCACGGCGAGCCGGGGTGACATCGCGCGAACCAGTCCACCCGCCTCCTCGGGGTCCATCGTGTACGTGCCGCCGATCGGCACCATCGCGACATCGGCGGCGAGCGACTCGAGCTCCGGCACCGCGTCCGTGTCGCCGGCGTGGTAGTAGGTTGACCCCCCGAGCTCCATGACGTACCCCACCCATCCGTTCGCCTTCGGGTGCATCTCCCGACGCTCCTCCGCGACGTTGTAGGCGGGAACCGTCTGGATGCGCACGCCGGCGGCCTCGTGCGACTCGCCGGGGGCGACCGGCGTGACGTCTCCCGAGATTTCCTTCGCGACGTCGACGGGAGCGAGCACCTTCGTGTCGGCGGTGCGCAGCCGCGCGATCTCGTCCGGTTGCAGATGATCGGAGTGCACGTGCGTGATGAGGATCAGGTCGGCTGGGGGCTCATCTTCCGTGGTCCCCCACGGATCGATGTACACGGTCAGGCCGTCCGCCTGGTATCGCATCGCCGACTGCCGGAACCACGTGAAGCGCTCGAGCACCGTAGGGCTCCCCTTTCGGTCGACCTCGTCCCCTGTAGTGTGGCAAATCGTCGTGGAACCACGCGAACCGGCAGGACCGCCCGAACCGATCGAACGCGCCGAACCCGAAGGGGGCGTGCGCTCCGCCTGGTCCCTCCTGCGCCGCAACGGCGACTTCCGCCGTCTGTATCTCGCGTCGCTGATCTCGCTCGGCGGGGACTGGTTCCTGCTGGTTGCCCTCTTCGGACTGGTGCTCGAGCTCACGGACTCGGCCCTCGCCGTCGCGTTCGTGATCGCGGCGCAAGACCTTACGTACTTCATCGCGTCCCCGGCGGCGGGACTCCTGGCCGATCGCCTCGACCGGCGTCGCCTCATGGTGGGCGCGGATCTCGCCCGCATGGTGCTCGTCCTCGGGTTCCTGTTCGTGCGATCGGGCTCGACGGTGTGGATCGCGTACGTCCTGCTCGCGGTCGTCGCGACGTTCAGCGCCGCGTTCGAGCCCGCCTCGGCGGCCGCGCTCCCCAATCTCGTCGAGCGCAAGGACCTGGCCACCGCGAACGCGCTCTCGGGGTCACTGTGGGGCACGATGCTCGCCGTCGGCGCCGCGCTGGGGGGCCTCGTGACGGCCACCCTCGGACGCGACACATCGATCGTCGTCGACTCGGCCTCGTTCGCTGTTTCGGCGTGGCTCATCTTCCGTGTTCATGGCCGATTCGCTGAAGATCGACGGCACGAGGTCTCGCCGAGCCTGCGGGCCGCGAGCGTCGAGACGGTCCGCTTCGCCCGGAAGGATCACCGGGTGCTCGCGCTGCTAGCCGTGAAGTTCGGCTGGGGCGTCGCGGGCGGCGTGCTGGTGCTCATCCCATTGCTCGCGAACCGCCAGTTCCACGCCGGGGACGTCGGCGTGGGCCTGCTCATGGCGGGCCGAGGTGTCGGAGCCCTGATCGGGCCGTTCGTCGGACGAGCGTCGCTCGGGCCGGGGGATCGCCGGCTGTTCTGGGCGATCGGGGTCGCCCTCGCGGTGTTCGGCGTGGGGTACGCGTTGCTCGGTCTCGCGCCGGGGCTGTTGCTCGCGATGCCGGCGGTCGCGCTCGCGCACGTGGGCGGCGGTGCGCAGTGGACGTTGTCGTCGTATGGATTGCAGCGCATCGTGCCCGACGCGATCAGGGGGCGGATCTTCGCGTTCGATGGCATGCTCGTCACGCTGACGTTCGGCCTGTCGAGCCTCATGACCGGATGGCTCGCCGACCACGTCGGTGCTCGCAGCACCGCACTCGGGATGGGCGCGGTCGCTGTGGTGTGGGCCGCGGTCTGGGCAAGCCTCACGACCGACGTGCGGCGGGCCACCATGCTCGAGGGTTGTGGGCCGGCCTCCGAGCTCGAACTCCTAGCGTAGCCCTTAGGACGGAGCCGGCGATGCGGGCGGCGTCGGATCGCTCGGTGGCGCTGCGGGTGGAGGAGGCGCCTGCGCGCCTCCTCCCGACGAGCCGCCGAACGACACCGACGGACCCGATGCGAAACTCACCTGGGGCGCGCCTGCCTGGCGGGTCGCGTCGTCGATCTCGAAGAACTCGGCCTCCTCGAAGTGGAACATGTTCGCGATGATCGCCGAGGGGAACGACTGGATCCTGCGGTTGAAGTCGCGAACGTTCGCGTTGTAGAAACGGCGAGCGGTCTGCAGTCGGTCCTCGGTGTTCGTCAGCTCGCCCTGCAACGCGAGGAAGTTCTGGTTCGCCTTCAGATCGGGGTAGTTCTCGGCAACCGCGAAGAGTTTACCGAGGGCCGCGACGAAGGGACCTTCGGCGGCTGCCTGCGCGGCGGGCGACCCGGTGGCCCCCGCGGCCATCGAGCGCGTTCGCGCGACTTCCTCGAAGATCTCCTTCTCGTGTGAGGCGTAGCCCTTGACGGTCTCGATCAGATTCGGGATGAGGTCGTACCGGCGCTTCAGCTCCGTGTCGATATTCGCCCATGAGTCGCGGATCAGGTTCTTCTGCGAGACGAACCGGTTGTACGAAACGACGAAGATGATGGCGAGCAGCGCCACCACACCGAGCACGATCCACAGGACAGGCACGGTCGATCCCTTCTTCCTGGTCGGGGGAAGCCTACCCGCTCCCCGCGACGGGGTACAGGTCGTAGACGACGTGCGGGACGTGCTCGCCGAACTGCTGAGCCGTGCCGAGCAGCGGAAGGAGCTCGGACGGGCGACGCTTCCTCGTGTACACCATCACCCACTTCGCGGAGAGCTCGAACTGGAGGGTGCCGTCCACGCCCATGAGCCACTGCATCATCCGAGGGTCGAGCATGTCGTTCGCGAACTTGCGGTCCTTCGACTTCACGTTGAACGCCTTGTTGAAGGCCTCGAGCTCGAACTCGATGTCGTGCATCCCCATGTGGTCAGCCAAGCGCGTGAGCAGGTTCTCCCGATCGATCGTGAGTGGGCTGCAGGCCGCCTCGATCTCGGTCACGGCGCACGAGAAACGGGAGTAGTTCTTCGAAGTACGACCGTTCGAGTCGGTGCTCTCCTCGTAGTACCAATAGTCGAACTCGGTCATCGGGATGTCTTGCCAGGTCCCCCACATCACGTTCTCGGTGCCTCGGCCATCACCTTTGGTCAGGAGGCCGAAGGGGAAGCCCAGGCATCCGACCGTGTCGTCTGGGGAGAACTGCAGTCCGAGCTGACGTGCCGTCGTGGCGAGTTCCTCCCTCCGCTTCTTCTTCAGGTACCACGACAGGTACAGGCCGCCCGCGATGGCCGCGACGATGAGGAGGATGATGAGGACTTCCACGGCCACTATGCGTATCGCTCGCGGCGCCGGGGCGCAAGCACCGAGCACCTCACGGCGGCTCCGGGTCCTCGGGGTCCGACCGCCGAGCGTTCACATCTGTACCCGGCCGTGCGCGGACTTCGGGACGCGTTCCAAGAACCCCCCGAGCGCTTCGAGCGCCTCCATGGTGGGGATCGGACCCTCAACGGGCCGGTAGGTGAGCACGAGCCGACCGTTCACCTCGAAGGCCCAGGAATCGGCGGACGCGAGCATCCAGTCCCGCAAGGCGAGATCCAAGAGCTGCCGGGCGAAGACGTCGTCGTCGCACCGCAGATCGAATCGGTCGTCGAACACGCCCTCGCCCAGCTGCATGGCTCGCATTGGACCGCGCTGGGCGGCAGGCGTGAGGAACGCCTTGGGTTCAACGGAAAGAGCCGGCCACTCGACCGGTGCCGGCCCGAGCGCGCAGGCGAACCGGCGCGGCGCGGCGGCGTCGTTCTCGCTGGCGGCGGACCGGTACTCGAAGACCTTGACGTCGAGGCGACGCCAGCTCCCCCACAGCACGTCGACGGCCTCGCCGTCGCGCTCACGCGTGAACAGCGAGAGCGGATAACCCAGGAGCCCGAACCGATCGGTGGGCGACCGCTCGAGCCCGAGCACGCGCGCCTCGGCCACCGAGGGTTTCGTCTTCCCGGAGATGGGCTTCAGCCGAGCGTTCACGTACGCGATCCCGCCGACGAACGCCGCCAGCACGATGATCGGGGGCAAGAGCTTGAGCAGCAGCGCTCCCACGACCACGGCTCCGGCTACGGCGAGCAACCGCAGCCACGGGTTCAGGCCGCGAGTATCGTCCGCACCCACCGGCAGGCTCAGGACTTCCGGACGGCGAACCTCAGGCCGCCTTCGCCGGCGTCCACCTCGACGACGTCCCCTTCACGGATGTCGCCCGAGAGCAGCTTGAGAGCGAGCGGATCTTGCACCTCCCGCTGGATGAGCCGCTTGAGCGGCCGGGCTCCGAACTCCGGGTCGTAGCCCTTCTCGGCCAGGTACGCCTGCGCGGCCTCGGTGAGCGACACGGTCAGCCTGCGCTCCGCCAATCGACGCTCTAGACCTCGGAGCTGGATCCGAACGATGGCCTCGATCTCCTCGCGTCCGAGCGGCTCGAACACCAAGAGCTCGTCGATGCGATTCACGAACTCCGGGCGGAACACCGCTCGCACGTCGGCGAGCACCTCCTCCCGCTGCTTCTCGGGCGACATCCCGCGATCAGCGAAGGCCGCCGATCCGAGGTTCGAGGTCATGATCACGATCGTGTTGCGGAAATCGACCGTTCGCCCCTGGCCGTCGGTGAGACGTCCATCGTCGAGCAGCTGCAGGAGCACGTTGAACACGTCGCTGTGCGCCTTCTCGATCTCGTCCAGGAGCACGACCGAGTAGGGCCGCCGGCGCACGGCCTCTGTGAGCTGACCGCCCTCCTCGTAGCCGACGTACCCGGGCGGGGCGCCGACCAGTCGCGACACGTTGTGCCGTTCCTGGTACTCGCTCATGTCGACGCGCACGATCGCGCGCTCGTCGTCGAACAGGTAGTCGGCCAAAGCGCGGGCGAGCTCGGTCTTGCCGACTCCGGTGGGTCCGAGGAACAGGAACGAGCCGATCGGCCGGTTCGGGTCCGACAACCCGGCGCGCGAGCGCCGGATCGCGTTCGCCACCGCCGTCACCGCCTCCTCCTGATCGACGAGGCGTTCGTGCAGCGCCTCCTCGAGATGCACGAGCTTATGCATCTCGCCTTCGAGCAGCCGGCTGACCGGGACCCCCGTCCAGGTGGAGACGACCTGCGCGATGTCCTCGTCGGTGACCTCTTCGTTCAGCATCTTCTGCTCGCTCTGGAGCTCCTCGAGCGCGGCGTTCTCGGCTTCGAGTTCCTTCTCGAGACCGACGAGCGTGCCGTACCGGAGCTCCGCTGCGCGTTCGAGATCGCCGTCGCGCTCGGCACGCTCAGCCTCCATGCGCGCTTCTTCGATCTGGGACTTCAACGCGCGGATCCGGTCGATGCGCTCCTTCTCCAGACGCCAGTGAGCGATCATGCCCTCGGATCGCTCACGCAGGTCGGCCAACTCTCGCTCGAGCGTGCCGAGACGCTCCTTGGACGCGGCGTCGGTCTCCTTGCGGAGCGCCGCGCGCTCGATCTCCAGCTGCTTGATACGGCGCTCCACCTCGTCGATCTCGACCGGCATCGAGTCGATCTCGATGCGCAGCCGGCTGGCTGCCTCGTCGATCAGATCGATCGCCTTGTCGGGCAGGAATCGGCCGGTGACATACCGGTCGGACAGGACCGCCGCTGCGATGAGCGCCGGATCTTGGATCCGCACACCGTGGTGGACCTCATATCGCTCCTTCAACCCACGCAAGATCGCCACGGTGTCCTGCACGCTCGGCTCCTCGACGAGGACGGGCTGGAAGCGGCGCTCGAGCGCTGGGTCCTTCTCGATGTGCTGGCGATACTCGTCGAGCGTCGTAGCGCCGATCGCTCGGAGCTCGCCGCGCGCGAGCATCGGCTTCAGCATGTTGCCGGCATCCATGGCACCCTCGGCCGCGCCCGCTCCCACGATCGTATGGAGCTCGTCGATGAACGTGATGACCTCGCCGTTGCTCTCGGCGATCTCGGACAGCACGGCCTTCAGCCGCTCCTCGAATTCACCTCGGTACTTCGCGCCCGCGACCATGGCCCCGATGTCGAGCGCTACCACCCGCTTGTTCTTCAGCGATTCGGGCACGTCACCCGCCACGATGCGCTGGGCGAGACCCTCGACGATGGCGGTCTTTCCGACGCCGGGCTCGCCGATGAGCACCGGGTTGTTCTTCGTTCGGCGCGAGAGCACCTGGATGACGCGGCGAACTTCTTCATCACGCCCGATAACGGGATCGAGCTTGCCCCGCCGGGCCTGCTCCGTGAGATCGCGACCGAAGCGATCGAGCGCCTGAAAGGTGTCCTCGGGGTTCTGGCCGGTGACGCGTCGCCGGCCACGGACCTCAGCCAGCGCAGCGAGCAGCCCGTCCCGCGACACGCCGGCATCGCGGAGGATCTGCGCCGCCTGTCCCGAGCCCTCCAAGAGGGCGAGCAGCAGATGCTCGGTGGAGACGTACTCGTCCGTGAGCGCCTCGGCTTCGCGGAACGCCGTTTCGAGCACCTCGGCGAGCCCCGGGCCGACGCGCGCCTCCACGCCTTGCGCGTACACCTTCGGGAGCCGGTCGAGGGCCGCGTCGGCGAGGTCGCGGAGCGCCTTCGGCGCAACGCCGAGCTCGTGCAGCAACGGGAACACGATGCCTTCGGGATCAGAAAGCAGCGCGAACAGAAGGTGCTCGGGCTCGATCACCTGATGGTTGCGTGCGAGTGCCTGCGCGCGGGCACCTTCGAGGGCGGCCTGCGATTTCAACGTCAGCTTGCTTGCGTCCATCTCGCCCTCACCGCCCTCCAGTCGTCGTTGGTCATGCCATACATCGCGTAGTCGCGCGGGCCCTCGGGGCTCGGCATGAAGCCGCGCAGGACCCCCTCGAACGCGAAACCGAGGCGCTCCAGGGTGTGGCGCATCGCTCCGTTGTCCAGATCGGTGGACGCCTGCACGCGGATCGCATCCTCGCGGTCGAACAGGTGCCCCGTAAGCGCCGCGATCGCGGCCGAGCCGTACCCATGGCGGCGATCGGAGCGATCCCAGATCTCGATGCCGAGCTCGTGGACACCCGGCGGCATCGTGTCCTCGGCGTGCCGGGCTTGGATCTCGCCGACCAAACGACCGGCACCCTCGATCGCGAACAACAACTCCCATTGGTTGCGGCTCCCGGACCGAGCTAGCCGCTCCCTCCGTTGGGTGCGGGCATCGTCACCTCCGGCGGCTCCGTCGGGTGCCGAGAAGCCGATCTTCCCCAGGGCGTGCTCGATCTCGTCCTCGCGGAACGGCCGGAGCGAGACACGGTTCCCTTGCAGGGTGATCATCGGCGCCCTCTGCGCTGATCCCAGGGAAACGCGAGCCACGAACGGAGCGGGACGATCTCGGCGCCGCCCGAGACTCGGGACGACGCCCGCGAGACGCGACGAGCCAGCTCGGCCTCCAGCTCCTCGGCGCGCCGCTGCATGTCGTCCAAACGCCCCTGCATCGCCATGAAGAGCTTGACGCCGGCGAGGCTGACGCCTTCGCCTTGCGTGAGCTCCTGGATCAACCGGATACGCTGGATGTCGCGCTCGGAATACCTCCGAGTGTTCCCCGACGTCCGCTTGGGCGCGAGCAGGCCTCTGCGCTCGTACATACGTAACGTCTGTGGATGGACTCCGGCGAGCTCTGCAGCCACGCTGATGATGTACACGGCGCGCTCCTCGGAGCGTTCGTCGGTACGTTCAGGGTCCATCACGCCGGCCTCCTTGCATCATGTGTCCACGCCGAGACGCCGGCGCGGCGACTCGGGTCGAGACTCGTCGAGCTCCTGCAATAGCTCGCGTTCCTTCTTGGAGAGCTTGGACGGAACCTCGATCTCGGCCGTCACCAGCAGATCGCCTCGGCCACCCTTCTTGGGCGCGCCCTTGCCCTTCAAGCGGAAGGTCTTCCCCGATGGCGTTCCGGCCGGGACCTTCATCGTCACGGGGCCGTTCAGTGTCGGGACCTGCACGTTCCCTCCCAAGGCGGCCTCGGCGAACGATACGGGAAGGTCGACGGTCAGGTCGGAGCCCCGGCGGCCGAAGAAACGATGTGGCCGGACATGCACACGCACGTACAGGTCGCCCCCCGGCGCGCCCGCGGGTCCAGGCTCGCCGCGCCCGGCGAGCTTGATCCGCGCACCATCTTGTACGCCGCCGGGGATCTTCACCTGGAAGCTCCGGGTCCGTCGAACGCTGCCGGTGCCTCGGCACGTCGGGCAGGCCTGTTCCACGACTCGGCCCGACCCGTTGCACCTCGGGCACGTCTGTGACATCTGGAAGGGACCCTGGTTGACGCTGATCTGCCCCACGCCATGACATTGAGGGCACGTGACCGGGCTCGTCCCCGGCGCGGCGCCGGTGCCGTGGCAGGTCTCGCACGGTGCCGGCCCCTGGATCTTCACCGGCACGGTGGTCCCGGTCATCGCTTCCTCGAACGAGACGGTGACGTCCGTCTCCAGGTCTGCGCCACGAGCCGATCCAGCGGAACGGCCTCGCCGTCCCCCTCCCCCGAACAACCCGCCGAACAGGTCGCCGATATCGGTGAACCCCACGTCCTCGGATCGCACGCCGCCGGGCCCGCCGGCGCTGCCGAAGCCGCCGAAGCCTCCCGCGCCGACGCCCGACGCGGCCATGTCGCGCACCTCGTCGTACTGTTTGCGCTTCTCCGGGTCACCGATGACGTCGTATGCGGCCGAGATCTCCTTGAACCGCTCCTCGGCTTCCTTGTTGCCTTGGTTGGCGTCGGGATGATGTTGCTGCGCCAACTTGCGGTAGGCCTTCTTGATCTCGGCCTGGGTCGCGTTCTTGGCCACACCGAGTACCTGGTAGTAGTCCTTCTCGAACCATTCGCGCCGAACGTCGCCGTTCACGGTGGACCCCTTAGGTCCGCTCGACGCGCACGCTGGCCGGCCGGATCACGTTGCCCTTCAGGCGGTACCCGTTCCGGAACACCTCGGCGACGTGCGGATCACCCTCGCCCTCACCGGTCTGCATCAAGGCCTCGTGCTGCGTGGGGTCGAACTCCTTGCCCTCGGCGTCGATGCGCTCGAGGCCCTCGGCCTTCAGCGAGTCGGCGAGCTTCGCGTACACGAGCTCGACGCCCTTGCGGAACTGCTCGAAATCCGGTTGCCGCTCGGCAGCCATCAGCGCCAGGTCGAAGTCGTCGAGTACCTCGAGCAAGCGCTGCACGAGCGGTTGCGCAGCCATCTCCGCCATTCGGGTCTGTTCCCGGAGCGTCCGCTTGCGGTAGTTATCGAACTCGGCCTGGAGTCGCTGCAGATGGTCCCGGTACTCCGCCGCCTCGGCACGGGCTCGTGCGAGCTCTTCGTCCGGATCGTGCTGCTCCGCGGGCTGCGCGGGGGCCGCGCCGGCATCCGCCGGCGCGGCATCACGGTCATCCGCGAAACGGCGCTTGTCGGTGATCTTCATCTCCGGTCGGGCCCGATCCGCGCGCTCGCGATCGTTCCCGGTCGTGGGCGTCACTTCGCAGCACCGCCCTCGTCCACGATCTCGCCTTCCACCACGTCGTTCTCACCGTCGGTGGCCGTGGACGTCCCACCGGCGGGGTCAGCGGACGCGGCGGCTCCCTGCTCCTCAGCAGCGGTCTGTTGGTACATCGCCTGACCGATGCTCGAGAAGGTGGTCATCACGGCGTCGGTCGAGCTCTTGATCTTCTCGACGTCCTCGCCCTTCAGCGCCTCCTTCAGCTCCTCGTTCAGCTTCTTCAGCTGCTCGCGGTCAGACTCGGGCACCTTGTCGCCCCACTCCTCGAGTGACTTGTCGACCTGGTAGGCCAGCTGGTCGCCCGCGTTGCGAGCCTCGGCCGCCTCCCGACGCTGATGGTCCTCCGAGGCGAACTTCTCGGCCTCGGTGACCATGCGGTCGATGTCCTCCTTGGACAGCGCGGTCCCGCCCGTGATCGTCATGGCCTGTTCCTTGCCCGTGGCGAGATCCTTGGCGCTGACGTTCACGATGCCGTTCGCGTCGATGTCGAACGCGACCTCGATCTGCGGCACGCCGCGCGGGGCGGGCGGCAGACCCGTGAGCATGAACTTGCCGAGCGAGCGCACGCCCGGGGAATAGACCGTCTCGGCCTCACCCTGCAGGACATGGATCTCGACGCTCGGCTGGTTGTCATCGGCCGTCGTGAAGATCTCGGACTTGCGGGTCGGGATCGTCGTGTTGCGCTCGATGAGCTTGGTGAAGATGCCGCCCTTCGTCTCGACCCCGAGCGTGAGAGGCGTGACATCCAGGAGCAAGATGTCCTTCACGTCGCCCTTCAGCACACCGGCCTGGATCGCGGCGCCCACCGCGACGACCTCGTCGGGGTTCACACCCTTGTGCGGCTCCTTGCCACCGGTGAGCTTCTTCACGAGCTCCTGGATCATCGGCATGCGGGTCGAGCCGCCGACCAAGATCACATGGTCGATCGCCGAGACGTCCTTGCCCCAGTCCTTCACGGCCTGATCGAACGGCCCCGAGCAACGCTGCACGAGATCCTCGGTCATCCGCTCGAACTCCGAGCGCGTGAGCTTCATCTCCAAGTGCAGGGGTCCCTCGGCCGTCGCGGTTACGAACGGCAGGTTGATCTGAGCCTCCGCAACCTGGGACAGCTCGATCTTGGCCTTCTCGGCCGCCTCCTTGAGTCGCTGGAGCGCCATGCGGTCGTTCGACAGATCGACGCCGTGCGCGTTCTTGAACTCCTTGACCATCCAATCCATCACGCGCTGGTCCCAGTCGTCGCCGCCGAGCTGCGTGTCGCCGTGGGTCGCCTTCACCTCGAAGACGCCCTCCCCGATCTCCAGGAGCGAGACGTCGAACGTCCCGCCGCCCAGGTCGAACACGAGGATCGTCTGGTCGCTCGACTTGTCGAGCCCGTAAGCGAGGGCCGCCGCGGTGGGCTCGTTGATGATGCGCAGAACCTCGAGTCCCGCGATCTGGCCGGCCTCCTTGGTGGCTTGGCGCTGCGAGTCATCGAAGTACGCGGGGACGGTAACGACCGCTTGCGTCACCGTGTCACCGAGGTACGCCTCGGCATCGCGCTTGAGCTTGCCGAGGATCTGGGCCGAGATCTCCTGGGCCGTCCACTTCTTGCCGTCGACGTCCACGGACCAATCCTTGGCGCCCATATGACGCTTGACCGAACGGATCGTCCGGTCCGGGTTCGTGATCGCCTGTCGCTTCGCGACCTCGCCCACGAGGATCTCCCCGTTCTTGGAGAACCCCACCACCGAGGGCGTCGTTCGGGCGCCCTCCGAGTTCGGGATGACGACCGGTTCGCCGCCTTCCAGCGCCGACACCACCGAGTTCGTCGTCCCGAGGTCGATCCCCACTGCTCTCGCCATGTTCTCTCTCCTTCTGCTCGCGTTCTTCGCCTGTTGTCCCTGGAAGACCAGCTCGCGATGAGCCCGCCCTCAGGATAAATCTTGAGTCTGTCACTATCAACTTCGTGCCCAACGGGCCTATTCCCAGTCCTAGGGACGGGTTCGAGCCCTGCCTCGAGGAGCCCGGGGTATGCTCCGCGCAGCATGCTCGCGCGTCTCTGCCTGATCCTCGCGATGTCGGCCCTCGCCGGTGGCCTCGCAGCACGTCGAGCCACCTTCCTCTACCGGCTGGTTCGGCTCGGTCGCCCCGTTTCCCGCAGGTCGGATCTCGGGACGCGCGTGAGCCGCGAAGGGGTCGAGGTCCTCGGACAGCGCAAGCTCTTCCAGCGCTTCGTTCCCGGCCTGATGCACGCGCTCATCTTCTGGGGCTTCCTCGTCCTGCTCACCACCATCGCCGAGGTGGTGGGCGAGCTCGTCCAGCCCGGCTTCGAGCTCCCGCTCATCGGCGGCACCCGAGGTCTGCTGCTCGTCCAAGATGTCTTCGCGGCGGGTGTGCTCGTCGGGCTGGCGATCGCGGTCGGCATCCGGCTCGTGCAGCGCCCAGAGCGATTCGTCGGGAGCCACCGGGTCGAGGCCTACCGGATCCTCGGCCTCATCTTCTGGATCATCGCGACGCTCTTCGTCGCTCGCGGCGCTCGGATCGCGGTTGGCTACGCGCCCGACACGTGGTGGAGCCCCGTCTCTACGGCCATAGCCCACGTCGTTGGGTGGCTCCCGGACGGCTGGGGGCGTCCGATCATGTGGACGTTCCTGTGGCTGCACCTCGCGGTCATCCTCGGGTTCCTCGTGTACCTCGGATACTCGAAGCACCTGCATATCGCGACGAGCTTCATCAACGTGTTCTTCGCGAGCACGCAGCCGCGCGGACACCTGAGCCCGTTACGGATCGACCTCGAGGCCCTCGAGAGCGGGGACGCGCACCTCGGCGCCGCGACGATCGAGGACCTGACGTGGAAGGAGTCGCTCGACCTCTACGCCTGCACCGAGTGCGGGCGGTGTCAGGATGCCTGCCCCGCCTGGAACACCGGCAAGCCGCTGTCCCCGAAGCTGTTGATCATGAACCTTCGCGACCATCTCTTCGAGGAGGGCGCCGAGCTCCTGGACGCGCGGCGGGAAGGAACCGCGCACGAACCGGTGCCGCTCGTGCCCGGGGTGATCGATGACGAGGTGCTGTGGGGGTGCACGACCTGCGGGGCCTGCATGGAGGAGTGCCCCGTCGACATCGAGCACATCGACCACATCGTGGACATGCGTCGCAACCTGGTGATGGCGGAGTCCCGCTTTCCGTCCGAAGCGGGAACGCTGCTGCGCAACCTTGAAGGGACCAGCAACCCGTGGGGAGCTCCGCAGGATCAGCGAGCGCAGTGGGCCGACGGGCTCGACGTGCGGGTGATCGCGGAAGGCGAGCGCGCCCCCGAATACCTGTATTGGGTGGGCTGCGCCGGGTCGTTCGACGATCGGGCGAAGGGGATCGCCCGAGCCGTGGTCTCCCTCCTCGAGCGTGCCGGCGTGTCGTTCGCGATCCTCGGCCCGCGCGAGCTCTGCACGGGGGACCCGGCTCGCCGGATCGGCAACGAATATCTGTTCCAGACGCTCGCCGAGCGCAACATCGGCACCATGAACGAGGCCGGGGTCACGAAGATCATCGCGAACTGCCCGCACTGCTTCAACACCCTGCGCAACGAGTACCCGGACTACGGCGGTCGTTTCGAGGTCCTGCACCACACCCAGGTCATCGAACGGCTTCTCGCCGAGGGACGACTCCGTCCAACGGGCACGAACGAGACGCTGTTCGCGTACCACGACCCGTGTTACCTCGGCCGGCACAACGACGTCTACCGAGATCCCCGGACGGTGCTCGGCTCGGTGCCGGGTGTCCGCACCGTCGAGATGCCCCGGCACGGGAGCCGCGGCCTGTGTTGCGGGGCCGGCGGCGCTCGGATGTGGATGGAGGAGCGCATCGGCAAGCGGATCAACCAGGAGCGCATGGACGAGGCTGCCTCCACCGGCGCCGAGGCCGTGGGCGTGGCGTGCCCGTACTGCCTGATCATGCTCGACGACGGGGCCCGCGCCCGCGGTGACGCGATCGAGGTGCTCGACGTGGCCCAGGTTCTGGATCGCTCCATCGGGCAGCGTCCCCGCTAAGCCGTTCGGAATCCCCCGAACCGCTTCCTCTTGAAGCTCTGCCCACGCACGTTCGACCCTCCGAACGCCT
This sequence comes from Actinomycetota bacterium, assembly GCA_040005555.1. Classification (GTDB taxonomy): domain Bacteria; phylum Actinomycetota; class UBA4738; order UBA4738; family HRBIN12; genus JBDTYT01. Next base: position 23,808 of record JBDTYT010000004.1, read on the forward strand.
CCGATCCAGGGGCGTCGTCCGTCCTCGGTTCAAGCGACCCCCCGAATCGACCGAAAGAAAGAACTAGACCGAACGGCGCGGCACGGTCCATCGACCGGTGCCGACCGGCCGGGCCGATGGCAAAGGCAGACGGCGCGGCATCCACCGCGACGACCCGACGAACGACGAAGGAAGACGTGAGCACGACCCTGACGCTTCGGAACGGACCACCAGACGCGGCCGAGTGCCGTCGCCTGGCGGAGCTGCTCAACCTGGACGCGGTTGGGGTCATCCGCTCAGATGGCGGTCGGCGGCGATTCACCTGGTGGGCAGCGCCGGATCCCGGCACAGCTCGAGTGGACGTGAACGAGATCCTGGCCGGTCGGACGCCCGACTGGATCACGTGTCCTCGCGGCGACGACGTCGTCTTCGCACACATCCGTCCCGGCGGATCGGACCGGTCGGCGTCGGCTCTCACGGCGATGCTTGCAGCCCTTGCGGCGGGCGAAACCGCAGTGGACGCCGAACCCGCCGTGGACCTCGGCGGGGTCGCTCCCGAAGAGCCCATCGCTCGCGAGCGCACCCGGCTCGCCTACGCGATCCACGACGGTCTTACCCAAGTCGTCACGGCCTCCGTGCTCGAGCTCGAGTGGCTCGCACGCAAGGTCGACGTCGAGCCCGCTCAAGCCATCGCCGCTCTCGTCACCGCCTCGGAGGAGTTGCGCAAGGCCTTGCACGAGATCCGAGCCATGCTCTCCAGCCTCACGCCCCAAGCGGGCGGTGATGGCCAGCCCATCGACGAGCTGCTCCAAGGCACGATGGAGCGTTGGCATCTGCCGGCGACCTGGTCCGTCGAGGGTGACCTGAAGTCGTTGCCACGAGCGGTGCTCGACGCCGCTTCCTCGGTCATCCGCGAGAGCGTTGCCAACGCGGCCAAACACTCGGCGTCGACCGACGTGGTCGTCCGCGTGCAGGCGTCACGCACCGGAGTCGAGGTTCGGGTCGAGGATCGAGGGAAGGGCTTCCAACCCCAAGGGACCGGCCTGCACGCCGGTCATCTGGGGATGGAGATGATGCGCCGCCGCGTCGCGGAAGTGAACGGCACGCTCGATATCGAGTCCTCGCCCGGACGCGGAACCCGGGTGGTCGCGAGGCTCCCCGTCGCCAAAGAAGGAGCGAACACGTGAAGATCCTCATCGTTGACGACCACGCACTCGTCCGTCGTGGCATGGGCCACGTCGTGCGCGAGTGCTTCACCGAGGCCGAGGTCGTCGAGGCCGGGAACGCCGTCGAGGCGATCGAGGTGATGACGTCCGACAACGTGAACGTCGCCCTCGTCGACGTTCGCATGCCCGACTCCGACGGGCTCGAGCTGCTCCACCAGATGAAAGAGCGCTGGCCGGAAACGCCGGTGATCATGCTGACCTCGTTCGACCACGCGCAGTACGTGCGCCGTGCGCTTGCCGAGGGGGCTGCAGGATACATGCTCAAAGACGCGACCCCCGAAGATCTCGAGCAAGCCATCAAGGTCGCGATCTCTGGGGGCGGCAACGTCTTGTCGCCTCGCGTGATCCAGAACCTGTTCGAGTCCATGGACGGACCTGGTCGAGGTGAGAACGGCGACAGCGGGCACCGGCCGATCGCCTCGCTCACCCAGCGCGAGACCGACATCCTCGCCCTCCTCGCCGAGGGCATGAGCAACCGTGACATCTCCCGAGGGCTGTTCCTCTCGGAGAAGACGGTGAAGGCCCACCTGGCTGCGGTCTTTCGCAAGCTGGGCGTCACGAACCGCACGCAGGCGGCGATGGCCGCCGTCTCGATGGGGATCGGCCCCACCATGCACCCGGGTGACTATTCCGAGCACGCCCATGTCCCGGGTTCCAAGAACCGCTAACTCCGAGATCCGAGGAGGTTTCATGTTCAAGAAGAAGGACGGAACCGAGGTCGATGAAGGCGCCGAGGCGGCGAAGCCGAATCTCGATGAGGCCGCTTACGAAGACTCCTGGTATCGGAGCTTGAAGGCCATGGCTGAGACCCTCGGCGTCCAGGCCCCCCACGACGACGACGACGATGATGACGACGAGCCGGGCTCAGAGGCCTAGCCGCCGGAGCCCCGGAACTCCTCGAAGAACCTGCTCGCGGTCGGTCCCCGCTGTCCCTGGTACTTGCTCTTGGTCTGCGACGATCCGTACGGCCGCTCGGCCGGCGTCGATAGACGGAAGAACGAGATCTGCCCGATCTTCATCGTGGGGTAGATCGTGATCGGCAGGTTCGCCACGTTGGACAGCTCCAGCGTGAGGTAACCATCCCATCCCGGATCCACGTACCCGGCCGTCGAGTGGATCAACAGACCGAGCCTCCCGAGTGACGACTTCCCCTCCAACCGCGCCACCATGTCGTCGGGGATCCCGACGCGTTCGAGTGTCGATCCCAGCACGAACTCACCGGGGTGCAGGATGAACGGATCGCCCTCGGCGACCTCCACGAGCTCGGTGAGATCGGGCATCTCGCGACGCACGTCGATGTAGGGGTACCGCGAGTTCGCGAAGACGCGGAACTGCGCGTCGACGTGCAGGTCGACCGAGGACGGTTGGATGCAACTCTCATCGAACGGATCGATCTGGATGCGCCCGGCCTTGATTTCCTCGCGGATGGTGACGTCGGACAAGATCATCTCGGCGCGATGCTACAGGGTCGATGAGACCTCGACCCAACGGTTGAGCGTGCGTTCGGCGGCCCCCGAGTCGATCGACTCAGCGGCCTCGATGAGGCCTTCCTGCATGGTCGATGCCTTCCCGGCGACGAGCAGGGCGGCGGCCGCGTTCAACAGCACGACGTCGCGATGGGGGCCGGCCTCCCGGCCGAGTACTCGGCGCGCGATCTCTGCGTTCGTCGCCGCATCGCCGCCGATCAGGTCGTCGGGGGCCGCTTGGGCGAGGCCCAGCGCGGATGGGTCGAGCGCACCGACCGCGACACGGCCGCTCTCGACGTCGTGCACCACAGAGGGACCCGTGGTCGTGAGCTCGTCGAGACCGTCATCGCCGCGGAACACCATGGCTCGGATACCGCGCCGCGCGAGGACCTCGGCCAGCAGCGGGAGCATCCTGGCATCGGACACCCCCACCACCTGCGCCACGGGACGAGCGGGGTTCGTGAGGGGACCGAGGAAGTTGAACACCGTAGGCACGCGGAGCTCGCGCCGGATCCCGGCGGCATACGCGGCCGCTGGGTGGAACACCGGCGCAAACATGAAGCCGATGCCGACATCCGCGAGGCATCGCTCCACGCCTTCCGGACCCAGATCGATGCGGACACCGAGCGCCTCGAGCAGATCCGCCGAGCCGCAGTGCGAGGATGCGGCGCGGTTCCCGTGCTTCGCGACCGGAACCCCCGCCCCCGCGACCACGATCGCGCCGAGCGTGGAGATGTTGAACGTGCCCGAACGATCGCCCCCGGTCCCGCACGTGTCGATGACCGCCACGGTCGCGGCGACAGGTTGAGCCATCTCGAGCGCCGTGCGCGAAAGTCCATCGAGCTCATCGACCGTCTCTCCCTTCGTGCGAAGGGCCATCAGGAACCCGGCCACCTGTGCCGGTGTCGCCTCCTCGCGCATGATCGCGAGCATCGCCGCTGCGCTCTCGTCGGTGGTGAGTGGTTCCCCGGAAATGAGCCGGGAGAGCACCGACGGCCAGAACGTGGGATTGGGCTCGGACATCGGGACGGGAACGCTAGCAGGTCGCGCAAGGTGCGTGGAGCTGGCTACACTTGCCCCCGACCGGGCAACCGGGCTGCATACGCGGGTGTGGTTCAATGGTAGAACGCGAGCTTCCCAAGCTCGAAACGGGGGTTCGATTCCCCTCACCCGCTCGATTGTGATGTCACGGCGAACCGAGGAACAGGGGAGCCGTCGGACACAGGTCAACGAGCGGACACTCCTCGCACCTCGGCCGTCCCGCCTTGCAGATCTCGCGCCCGAGTCGGATCAACCCGACGTGCAGCGACGTGCGGAGCTCCGGTAGGACGAGATCCTCGAGGAGACGATGCGCCTTGTCTGCTGAGGTCTTCGGCGGGATGAGCCCCAGACGTCCCGAGACCCGGTGCACATGGGTGTCGACCGGCATCGCCGCGCGACCGAGCGAGAACGACATGACGACGGCTGCCGTTTTCGGGCCCACGCCGGGAAGCGACGTGAGATATTCGCGGGCCTCCTCATCTGTGCGTCGACGCAGGAACGAGAGGTCGTAGCGCCCCTGCCGCTCGCGGATCTCCCGCAGGATCTGCTGGATCCGGGGGGCCTTCGTGTTCGCGAGTCCACCCGAGCGGATGACGTCGGCCACCCGTTCGGGCTTGGCCAGCACGACGTCTTCCCACGAGGGGAACGCGTCTCGGAGGGCCTCGAACGCGCGCCCCGCGTTGAGGTCGCTCGTGTGCTGGGACAAGACGGTGAGGATCAGCTCTTCGAGCGGATCGGTACGCCGCGGCGGCTCCAGGGGGCCGAAGCGTTTCCTGAGCCGGCGTTCGATCGTGCGAACGCGCCGACCGTTCGGCGGCGTCACGACGCGGCGGGCGCGTAGTTGCGGAACTGCGTGAGGTGGGGGAGGAAGGTCAGCGGCAAGCTGTCGGTGGGCCCATTGCGGTGTTTGGCCACGATGAGGTCCGCCAGGCCTTTCTTCGCCGGATCCATGTCGTCGCGATGGATGAACATGACGACGTCGGCGTCCTGCTCGATGGCGCCTGACTCTCGCAGGTCCGACAGCTGCGGACGCTTGTCCTGGCGCCGCTCGGGATCGCGGTTGAGCTGCGACACGGCGATCACCGGGATATCGAGCTCCTTCGCGAGGAGCTTCAACCCGCGACTGATCTCGGCGATCTCCTGCTGGCGGTTGTCCACGCGCCGATGGTGCGACATGAGCTGGAGATAGTCGACGATGATGAGCCCGAGGCCGGTTCGGCGGGCCGAGAGCCGCCGGGCCTTGGCCCGGATGTCGACGAGGGTCACGTTGCCCGAGTCGACGATCGTGAGCGGCGCGTCGTGAAGCGACTCCGCCGCCTCGACGATCCGTCCCCAGTCATCGGCTCCTACCCGCTTGTTGCGGATGCTGTCCCACGGCACGCGTGCCTCGGCGCACAGCAAGCGCATGCCGATCTCCCACCGCGACATCTCGAGCGAGAACATCGCGACGGGTGCGTTCGCGTCGACAGCGATGTTACGCGCGAGGTTCGTCACGAAGGACGACTTGCCGACGCCGGGACGAGCGGCGACCACGATGAGGTTCCCCGGCTGCAGACCGGACATGAGCGTGTCGAGGTCGTGGAACCCGGTGGGAAGGCCGGCGAACGCCGACTCGCGGTTCTGGATCTTCTCGAGGTCGATCAACGACTGGGTGACGAGCTCGTGGATCGACACGAGCTGGCCTTTCTCGTCGTGGCGGGCGACGTCGTAGATCCGCTGCTCGGCTTGGTCGGCGACGTTCTCGGGGTCCTCGGGTTGTGCGTACCCCATCTCCATGATGTCGGAGGCGGCCGAGATCAAGCGCCGTAACAGCGCGGCCTGACCAACGATCTTCGCGTACGAGGCGGCCGCTGCCGGCGTGGGCACCTGTTCGACCAGCTCGTGGATGTAGAGGTGACCCCCGATCTCCTCGAGGATCGCCCGCCGCTTCAACTCCTCGACGGCGGTGATGGCGTCGACGGGGTCGCCGCGCGCGTAGATCCCGCGGAGCGAGTCGAAGATCCGAGCGTTCGCGGACCGGTAGAAGTCCTCGGGCTTGATCAGCTCGACGACGTCGGCGATCGCCTCCGCGGACAGCATCATGGCCCCGAGCACCGATTCCTCTGCTTCGAGGTTGTGCGGAGGTACGCGGTCGGGTCGAAGTCGGCGCACGTCTTCAGACGCACGAACCATGAAGCCGCCCCCCTCCTCGAGCCCCGACCGCCGAACGCCGAACGCTAGGCGCACCGACGTCCTTCCCCCAACGGATAACGCTGTGGAGATCGCGGTGGACAACCCCCACTCCTGCTGAGGCGCTCCAGCCGCGGACGAGATTTGTTGTCATACCTGCCTCCACCTGCGTTCCCCCGGTGTGGAAACCTTGTGGACAAGTGTGTAGCACGTGGGAATGACAAGCGTGTAACTCGCGTTGGTCCGGGGCACGAAAACCGTGGCTGGGGCTGTCGAGGCGCGCTGAGGTCGGGGGCTCGCGCCGGGCCGCTCGTCTCCGCCTCGCGTGGCGGCGGGACTTATCGGCCGCTCACGGCGAGGCTCCGCTCGACGACGCCCGGCACGACCCCCTCCCCGCGCGCCCTCACGCTCCCAGGAGCCGACCACCCAACCCATCCGCAGAACCGCGGTTAGCTACACGCCGGTCGCTCCCACGGTGCCCGTAGGGCCGGTTGCGATGGAACTACGCGGGCCCAACCGCCCGCCGTCAGACCGGGGGGCGGCGGCGATCAGGCCGCGTCGGACGGAGCAGACGATGAGGTCGTCACTGGGGCAGCACGAAGGATCGGGGTATCGGGGTGTCCGGGTGTAGGGGTGTAGGGGGCCGTGACGGGTCGCGCGGGGAGGGGTTCGGATCGGGCGTCGTCGAGCGAAGCGGAGCCGGCGGAGCCTTCTCGAGCACGGAGACCGGGCGGAGCGGAGACGAGCAGCCCGAGCCGAGGCCCCGACCTCAGCGCGCCCACGCGAGCGCGCCGAGGTCCCACCCATCACCGCTACCCCTCCGAAGACCCCTCCACCTGCACCGTCACGACCGGATCGACGTCCGCGAACAGATGCACGCGCACCTCATGCGCCCCGACCGAACGGATGGGCTCGCCGAGATGGACGTCGTGCCGGTCGACCCTCACGCCGGCTTGACGCTCGATCGCCTCGGCGATGTCGGCGGCCGTCACGGAGCCGAAGAGCTTGCCCTCTTCGCCGGCGTGGGCCGCAACGAGGATCGGCGTGGCCGCGAGCGTGGACGCTACGGCTTCCGCCTCGGCCTTCGCCTTGTTCACGCGGGTGCCGTGGGCTCGCTGGAGGCTGTCGATGTGACGCTCGCCACCCTTGGTGGCTTTGACCGCGAACCCTCGCGGCACCAGGTAGTTCCGCGCGTAGCCGTCGGCCACCTCGACGATGTCGCCGGGGACGCCGAGCTTGTCGACGGGCTTTTGCAGGATGATCTTCATCGCGTCGAATACGGGAGCAGAGCCATCTCGCGTGCGTTCTTGACGGCCGTCGCCACGTCGCGCTGGTGTTGTGAGCAGTTGCCCGTCACCCGGCGCGCTCGGATCTTCCCACGCTCGGAGACGAACTTGCGCAACACGCCGACGTCCTTGTAGTCGACGTAGTCGATCCGGTCCTTGCAGAAGATGCAGACCTTCCGCTTCTGCTTCTTCTGCCAGGCCTTCTCGTCTTTCTCTTTCTTCGGGGGTCGTTTCTTGGACTTAGGAGGCATCCAGGGGGGTCTCCTCATCTGTCGCGGAACCGGCGCCGACCGGTGCAGGTGCGGACCACTCGCCGCCGCCCGAGCGGCCCTGCCGCTCGACCTTGGCCGTCGCCCAGCGCAGGCTCGGCCCGATCTCGTCGGCCTCGATCTCGACCACCGTGCGCTTGTCGCCTTCCTGGGTCTCCCAGGAGCGCATCTGCAGGCGACCGGCGACCACGACGCGGGTGCCCCTGCTGAGGGTTTCCGCGACGTTCTCCGCCAAGGTCCGCCACGCGTTGACCGTGAAGTACGACGTCTCGCCGTCCTTCCAGTTCCCCGCCTCATCCTTGAAGCGGCGGTTCACGGCGACCCGGAACTTCACGACGGCCGCGCCGTTCGGCGTGTACCGCAGCTCGGGGTCATCGGTCAGGTTGCCCACGATGATGATCTGGTTGTCGCTCGCCATCTCCATCACCTTCCGATCTGATCCGCTCCCCGGCGGGATGGCATGCTCGGGGAGGGGGAAGTCTGGTTAGGCCGCCTCTCCTTTGAGGACGACCTTGAACCGGATCACTTCGTCCGCTAGGTGGAGCGTGCGCTCGAGCTCCTTGATCACGCCGGGATCGGCCGTGAACTCAGCAACGACGTAGTACCCCTCGTGCTGCTTGGAGATCTCGAACGCGAACCGCCGACGGCCCCACCGGTCGATCTTGCCGACCTGGCCCCCACTCTCGGACACGATCCGGGTGATGCGGTCGAGCGCCCCCTGGACGACCGACTCGTCGGCCTCCGAGGGCAGGATGAGCATGACTTCGTACGACCTCAGCGCTCCACCTCCTCCGGTCTGGACGGCCCCCACGAAGGGGAGCAGGACAAGTGGCTGAGCCTCCAGAGTGTATCGGTTCGCGTGTTTGCCGACCCTAACAGGGCCCACCGACACCGATCCGAAGGTCGCGGCCGTACACTTTGCGGGACACGCCGTGCACTCGGACGAAGGAGGCGCGAGCCCCATGACCGTCACCATCCACGACCTCAGCGCGTGGAAGACGCAGCGAACGCGGTTCGCGATGCTCACCGCGTACGACTTCCCGACAGCTCGCATCCTCGATGAGGCCGGGATCCCCGTCCTGCTCGTGGGCGACTCCGTGGGACGCAACGTCCTGGGGTACGCAGACGAGCTCCCGGTCACGATGGAGGAGATGCTCCATCACACCCGAGCGGTCACGCGCGGAGTCTCGAACGCTATGGTCGTTGGAGACATGCCCTTCATGTCGTTCCAAGCCTCCGTGGAAGACGGAGTGCGGAACGCCGGCCGCTTCCTCAAGGAGGCGGGGGCACACGCTGTGAAGATCGAAGGCCCTCAGCTCGAGCTCATCGACCGACTGACCGAGATCGGCATCCCCGTCATGGCGCATGTGGGCCTTACCCCGCAGTCGGTGCACGGCCTCGGGGGGTACCGCGTGCAAGGACGCGGGGAAGCGGCCTCGCAGATCTCGGACCAGGCGCTCGCACTCGAGAAGGCGGGGGCGTTCGCCATCGTCCTCGAGGCGGTGCCGAGCGCGCTAGCCGCTGAGATCACCGGCTCGTTGCAGATCCCGACGATCGGGATCGGGGCCGGCCCGGACTGCGACGGGCAGGTGCTGGTCGTGAGCGACCTCCTCGGACTGAGCGAGAGCCCTCCGAAGCTGTCGAAGGCGTACGCGAACCTGCGAGCCGAGATCGACCGAGCTGCTCGGGAGTTCGCGCGGGACGTACGCGCCGGGACCTTCCCGGACGAGGAGCACTCGTACCGCTAGCGGGCCCGGAACTCCGAGGAGCGGTGGCAGCGGCTTAGACTCGGCCCCATGAGCGAACGCCCGCGTCCTCCCGCGACGTGGCCGCTCGTCGTGGCGATCGTCATCGCGGTCGCGACCGAGGTCCTGCTCGTCGGCGCCCTCGTCGTGTCACGCGACTCCACGGTCGGCAGGGCGATCGTGCTGGGAGCCGCCATCGCGATCTTGGTGCTCGTGATCGCCGGCGCCGTCTGGGCCGCAGCGATGCGACGCGCCGCTCCCGATCCACTCCTGGAGCGGGCAGAGACCGCGTCGAAGATCGCGCACGAGCTCAAGAACCCCCTCGCCTCGATCAAGGGCCTGGCCTCCACGGGAGTGAAGCTGTTCGAGTCGATGAGCGACGCGGAACGCCTCGAGTTCTTCCAACTGATCGACGACGAGGCCTCGAGGTTGAAGCTCACGATCGAGCAATCCGCGACGGCGCTGCGGATCGAAGCAGGCAGTGTGTCCTACGACCTGCAGCCGACGGACGTCGGCGCCTTGGTCGAGGAGCTCGCGTGGCGCTCGCCCCACGGCGAACATCCCATGGTCGTGGAGACCGAGCCGGGTCTCGAGGTGCCCCTCGATCGCCTGCGGTTCACCGAGGTGGTCGAGAACCTCCTCGACAACGCGGCCAAGTTCTCACCCCCGGACGCCCCGATCGAGGTCCGCGTCGCGCGGGACGACGACGATTGGGTGATCATCGAGATAGCAGACCGGGGTCCCGGGATCACGCCGGAGCATCGCTCGTCGGTGTTCGAGCGGTTCTCCTCCTGGCGACCGCCCGGGTATGAGGAGACGCCCGGCTCCGGACTCGGGTTGTTCATCGCCCGAGCGCACGTCCTTGCCCACGGGGGCCGGATGGCGCTCGAGGACCGCGACGAGGGGGGTACGATGCTGCGCGTTACGGTTCCCGGAGGAGGGTAGGACCACGTGACGGAGGGATCGAGCGCGATCACGCTCCTGATCTGCGACGACCACAAGATCCTCACGGACGCACTCGCCATGGTCGTGGACCGAGACGGCTCGCTCACCATGATCGCCCCTCCCGTGCACGATCCCGAGGCCGCGATCGAGCTCTGCCGAGAGCACCAACCCGACGTTGTGCTTATGGACATCGTCTTCAAAGGCTCCATGAACGGGATCGACGCGACCCGCAAGATCAAAGAGGTCTCACCGAGCACGAAGGTCGTGATCATGACCGCGCACGACGACGAACGGCTGCTCGTCGAGGCCGTCGAGGCGGGCGCATCGGGTTTCCTCGGCAAGGATGAGGCTGCCGACCAGGTGCTCGCGGCAGCGAAGTCCGCGGCCGATGGCGAAGTGCTGATCGATCCGGTCGTCCTCACCCGGCTCCTGCACCAGGTTTCCAAGCAACGCGAAGCCGAGCGGGACGTTCAGGTCTTGTTCGACTCGCTCACGGAGCGCGAGTGGGAGGTGCTTCGGTTCCTGGCGCAGGGCCGGCGGAACGACGACGTCGCGGCGGCGCTGTTCATCAGCCCCCAAACGGTGCAGACGCACGTGCGCAACCTGCTCGGCAAGCTCCACGTGCACTCCAAGCTCGAGGCCGTGGCGCTCGCGGTGCGACACGACGCCATCTCTGTCTGACCCAGCTCCACGTCTCCGCGACCGAGCTCAACAGCTTCGCAAACGTGTCTACCTCGAGAGTGGTAGGCCGACATCCTCCGAGTCGGGTGTCAACGCCGGCCCGGACCCTGCCGATGGATGAGAGCGGCAAGAACTGGACGGGGCTGTTTCCCGTCCATCCGGACAGGGGTCCTCCGGGGCTCCTCCGGAAGGTGATGGCGGGGCCGCCTCCCCCTCGGCGGCCCCGCTTCACGTTCAGGGCCTGCCGAGATCGCCCGAGCCCCGCGATAATCGGGCCGATGGCCGCCGCCAAACACCACATCGGACTCGGCATGATCTTCGCGTGCCTCGCGTCCACCCTCATCTTCGGACTCGCCGTCAAAGCCCCGTGTGCCGATGGCGATTGGTCCGACGGTCGCCAGAACACGCATTTCTGCTATTCGGACATCGAACCGCTCTTCGCGACCGAGCAGCTCTCCGGCGGCCGCCTCCCCTTCCTCGACCCCTGCTCGAGCCACCAAGGTGAATGCGACGAGTATCCGGTGCTCACGATGTACACGATGCGCGTCGCGGCGTGGGCCTCCAGCTCCGCCGGCAACGACATCGCGGGGTTCTTCTACGCGAACGTGACTCTCCTTACGGTGGCCGCGTTCGTCGTCGCCCTCTTGCTCTATCTGCTCGTCGGGCGGCGGGCCTTGTACTTCGCCCTGGCGCCCACGCTGCTCGTGTACGGCTTCATCAACTGGGACCTCGTGGCGGTGGCGCTCGCGACCGCGGGGACGTTCGCGTACCTGCGGCGGCGAGACGTCTGGTCAGGCGTGTTCCTGGGACTCGGGGCTGCCGCCAAGCTGTATCCAGCGCTCCTCGTGGTGCCGTTCGTCGCCGGTCGGTTCCACGAGCGCGAGCCCGACCGCGGGATCCACCTCGCGTGGACCTGCGTCGGGACGTGGCTCGCCGTGAACGCTCCGTTCGCGATCGCGTCGCCGCAGGCGTGGTGGGAGTTCTTCCGATTCAACTCGGCGCGCTCAGCCGACTGGGACAGCCTCTGGTTCCTCGGGTGCCACCGCATGACCGGCAACCTGTACTGCCTCCACACCCGCGCGATCAACATCGCATCGGTGGTTGTCTTCGGCGTTGGAACGTTCGCGGTGTGGCGCTGGAAGCGTCGACACGAGCCGAACTTCGCCCGGTGGACCCTCGGATTCCCGATCCTCGTCGTGTTCTTGCTGTCGAACAAGGTGTACTCGCCGCAGTACGGGCTATGGCTGCTGCCGTGGTTCGCGCTCACGCTGCCGAACCTGCCGCTCTTCCTCGCGTTCTCGGCCTCCGACGTCGCCGTGTTCCTGACGCGGTTCTCCTGGTTCGCGCGATACGCGGGCTTCGGCGGACTCCCGATCGGCGCGTTCGAGATCGCCGTGACGGTTCGTGCGATCGTGCTCGTGGTGTGCGTCGTCGCCTGGGTCCGTCGCCGCGGCACCGTCACCGGGGCCGACCCGCCGATCGAGCCCATCCCGGCCGAGGTCGCCGCATGAACGAGGTCGGTGCGCCCGGAACGGCCCTGGCGTCCGACGGGACGGATCTCCAACGCCGCCGGATCTCGGAAGGGGTCCGGTACTGCCTGCGCGTGTTCATCGGCGTCCGGCTCGGGCTGTTCGTGCTCGGGCTGCTCGCCATCGCGGTCGTGCCCTCACTGGCGCCGGTTTCCGTCCCCGGTTGGCCGGCTCACCCCCTGCCGGACCCCGGTTGGCACAACCTCTTCACGGCGTGGGAGCGATTCGACGCCTTGTGGTTCCTGCGGATCGCCGCCGGGGGGTACCGGGCGAACGATGGCAGCGCGGCGTTCTTCCCGCTGTTCCCGCTCGCGGTCCGAGCGGTCTCGTTCCTCATCGGCGGCCACACGCTCGCCGCGGGATTCATCGTGTCGAATCTGTCGATCCTGGGGGCGCTCATCGTTGTGTACTTCCTCACGACCTCGGAGCTGTCCGAGGGCGCCGCCAGGACGACAGTGCTGTTCGTAGCGCTCTTCCCAACCTCGTTCTTCTTCTTCATGCCCTACAGCGAATCCTTGTTCCTACTGCTGGCGGTCACGGCCTTCTGGGCGGCTCGCAGGGATCGATGGTTCCTCGCCGCCGTGGCCGCGGCGCTCGCGACGGCGACGCGGAGCGTCGGAATCGTGCTCGTGCCGGCGCTCGCGGTGGAGGCCCTGCACCAGTGGAGGGAGCGAGGCGTCCGACTCGCCCCGCGTCTGGCGGCGGCGGCCTTCGCCGGCACCGGGATGCTGGCGTACCTCGCGTACTGGGGTGCAAAGACCGGAGACTGGCTCGCGCCGGTCAACCAACAGGCGAACTGGGAGCGGCACGCGAGCTGGCCGTGGGCCACGCTCCTGCAGGGCACCCGGTTCGCCTTCCGCTATCTCGGGAACACGAACGGCGGGTACTGGCTCATCGACTGGGTGATCGTCGTACCGATCCTCGCCGTCTCGACGTACGCCCTCTTTCGGCTGCGCCCCTCGTACGGCGTCTACCTATGGGGAGGGCTGCTCATCCCGCTCTCGTTCATCTTCCAGGACCGCCCCCTCATGTCGATGCCGCGGTTCATCCTCCCCTTGTTCCCTGCCTTCTGGGGGCTCACCCTGGCGGCCGAGCGGCTCCGCATCCCCCGGAGCGCCGTGGTCGCGGTGGGGGCTGCCGGGCTAGGGTTGCTCGTGGTGCTGTCGGTCAACTGGTACTACATCTTCTGAGGGGTCGGTGCCGACATATAGGATGGGCGCTGCGATCCGCAGCACGGCATCCACCAGAGGGAGCGACGGGTGACGATCAAGGTAGCCATCGCCGACGACCACTCATTGGTCCGACAGGGGCTGCGCCGGTACCTCGACATGGCCGAGGGCATCGAGGTCGTCGGCGAGGCCTCCAACGGGAAGGAGCTGCTTGAGCTCATCGCGGCCACCAACCCCGAGATCGCTCTCGTCGACATCCGGATGCCCGAGATGGACGGGCTGGAAGCCGCCCGCCAGATCAGGGACAACCATCCCGGCGTCGGCGTCATCATGCTGACCGCGTACGACGACCGGCAGTTCGTGGTCGAGGCGGTGCGCAGCGGCGCACGCGGATACGTGCTGAAGGCACGCGACGCGGAGCACCTCATCCAGACCGTTCGCCTCGTGGCGGGTGGCAACATGGTGATCGACCCGCAGCTGGTCGTGGCGCTGGCCGAGGAGCTTTCAACCGCGAAGGAGCGCGACCGCAGGGCTGAGACCCTAACGGCGCGAGAGATCGAGGTGCTGCAGCTCTTGGCCTTCGGGCACACGAACCGAGATATCGCCGAGCGTCTCTACATCTCGCCGGATACCGTCAAGACGCATCTCGAGCACATCTTCGAGAAGCTCGGCGCATCCGACCGGACCGCAGCGGTCGCCGAGGCGCTGCGACGCCGCCTCATCGAGTAGCCCAAGCCGGCTACCTGCTGCTCCTCCTTCCGGCCTAGGTCGGCACGGCCTCCTCATGCCCCAAGCAGGTGATGGAGTCGTCGGCCCGCCTGGGTCATCATCAAGGGGTCCAGATGTCGACCCCACCCCTCAGCACGCGCGCACGCTTCGTGACGGCCTTGCTGTTCTTGGTTGCCGCCGGCGTGGTCGCCGCGTACACGCTGACTCCCGACAGCCTTCGGGCGACGAAAGGGCTCTCGAGCGGCGTCGTCACCGGTGCGTGCGTGCTGGCGTCGCTCGTCATCCTCGCCCAGGTCCGCCGGCCGGACGCGTGGAAGAGCGCGCCCTGGATCGGTCTCGCGGTGCTCGGGCTCGCTGCGATCGGCGGGCTGTTCATGTCCGTCGATATCAGCGGACATCCGAAGGGTCGCTCGATCACGTACGACGTGAGCTTCCTCATCGTGTCGCTCGTGTTCCTCGCGCCGGCCGGCATCGAGTACCGCGACCACCTACCGAAGGAAGATCGCCGAGAGATCGTCGCGGACGTCGCCCTCATCTCCGCAGCGTTCGGCACGGCGCTCTACCTGTTCCTTCGCCCCGCGGACCCGGATATCGCAACCGTCGTGTCGTCGGCCGTGTTCGCCCTCATCGTGGCGACGGCGTGCTCCGCGTACGGAGCGCTCGCGCTGTGGGTGCCCTCCCCCGGGCACCTCGGTCTGTTCGCGGGCATGGTGGCCCTCGCATCGTCCGCGCTGACCTTCGGGGTGCAGTGGTTGAGCGGCACCTACCGGCCGGGCCAGGCGTCGATCGACCTCCCGATCGCGCTCGGAGCGTTGTTCCTCGCGCTCCTGCTCACCCTCGTGCCGAGGCGACCGGCAGGCAGGCAACCCGCGCGCCCGGCGAGGTACGGCCGGCCATTCCTCACCACCTTGTCGGTCACCGCCGCATGCGGCGCGCTCGGCCTGGTCGCGAGCCTGGAGTTCGACCACAGGATCGATCGCGTGCAGGCGTCCGCGCTCATCGCGTTGCTCGCGGTGGCGGTGGCGGTGCGCATCTTGGTAAACCAACTCCGAGGCTCGGGGGCGACCCGCGCCGCGCAGGAGGCACTCGATCAAAAAGAGGTCGCGCTCCGCGAGACCGACAAGGCGCTCGCGCGGCTCCAGCGTGCGAACGACACCCTGCGCGACTCCGAGGAGCACCTCAGGACCGTGTTCGAGTCCGCCGTGGACGGCATCGTCGAGCTCAACGACCGCGACGTGATCGTACGAGCCAACGAAGCGTTCTGCGCGATGCTCGAACTGCCTCAGAGCCTGGTCGAGAACCAACCGTGGACGGCGCTCGCTGCCTCCATCGAGGCCGACGACTCGTTCGCGACGCTGCCGAGCACCGGCCAGGGCACGCTTCGGCGCGAGGGCCATGCGATCTACCTGGAATCGCGCGTGTCTGACATCCCCAGCGAGCCGCCGAGGCGGCTGTTGCTCGTGCGCGACGTCACCGCGGCCCGTGTGGCGGACCAAACCATCCGCTCGCTCTTCAAGTTCCTCCAGGACCGGGACGAGGATCGCACACGGATCATGCGGCGGACGAACGCCGCCATCGAGAGCGAGCGCAACCGCATCGCCCGCGACCTCCATGACGGTCCCGTTCAGGGTGTGTCGGCGGCTTCGTTGTCGCTCGAGGCCGTGCTGCTGATGCTGAAGGCCGGCGACGTCGACGAGGGCACCGAGGTGCTCTCGAAGGTGCGACGCGAGCTCTCCGAGGAGGCAGACAACCTCCGCAGGCTGATGTCGGGCCTGCGCCCACCGCTCCTGGAGGAGCGAGGTCTCATCCCCGCGCTTCGAGAGAACCTGGCGAAGTACGAGCGGGACAACGACGTGAAGACGGAATTCGTCGGCAACTCGATGTCGGAGATCCCGCAGGATCTCGAGACGCTCTCATACCGCATCGTCCAGGAGGCGCTCTCGAACTCCACCAAGCACGCGAAGGCGACACTCGTGAACGTGGTGGTCGAGGCGGTCGGTGGGCAGCTCCGGATCGAGGTGGCCGACGACGGTGTCGGCTTCGACGCGGGGCAGGCGCGCGAGTTCCTGAGGATGGGCCGCGTGGGGCTCGCGTCGATGCGCGAGCGCGTCGAGCTGGCGAACGGCACGTTCATGGTGCACTCGACCCCCGGTAAGGGGACCACCGTCCTCGCCACGCTGCCCCTCGAAGCCGTGCCGGCGTTGCGCGAGCTCGCTGTCAACGAGGCCTGAGCGACTCCATCACCAGCGCAGGGAGGCGAACGACGCGAGCCACCGGATCTCCGGCCGCACAGCGGGCGTGGGCGAGAGCGTGGGAGACGGTGACGGGCTCGGCGAGGGCGACGGGCTCGGCGACGGCGATGGGCTGGGGCTGGGGCTCGGGCTCGGCGAAGGGGATGGAGAAGGCGACGGTGTCTCGGTCGGGCTCGGCTTCGGGGGCTTCACCGTGGGCGAGATACTCGGCGCAGGGGCAGGTGGGGGGGTCGGAGGGCCGGCCGTGTAACCCTGCAGCGAGGGTTGGTGGAAATCGAGCACCGGCTTGCCTGCCAAGGCCTCGGTCATGAAGTCGTGCCAGATGAGCGCCGGGATCGTTCCGCCGAACACCGCCGGATAGCCCTCGATGTTCGTCATCGACACCTGGCCCTGGGGGTAGCCCACCCACACGCAGGTCGTGAGCTGCGGCGTGTATCCGCAGAACCAGGCATCCACGTAGTTCTGCGTGGTACCGGTCTTGCCGGCCACCGGACGATCGGACAGCCGGGCGTTCGTACCCGTCCCTCCGATCACCACGGTTTGCAAGGCCGACGTCACGAGGTCGGCGTCGTTCGTGTCGAGGACCTGCTTGCCGCGAGTGTTGATCGAATCGAGCACGCCGCCCGTTGCGTCTGTGACCTGGGCGAGCGGGGTCGCCTTGTGCCGCCAGCCGCGCGCTGCGAGCGTCGCGTACGCGTCGGTCATGTCGAGCGGGGTGACCTCCTGCGTGCCGAGCGTGATCGAGCACACCGGCTGAAGGGGCGTCTCGATGCCCATGCGGTGCGCGACGTCCACCACGGCGTCGGGGCCCACGACGGTGACGACCTGCGCGAACACGGTGTTCACGGAGTGCTCGGTGGCCTGCTCGAGGGTGAACGTCCCGGACTCCGAGTCGCTCGCGTTCGACAGCTGCCACGGCGCGCCGTTCGTCAAGCAACGTGGATCGGGGATCGTGATCTGGCTCGGCCCGTTCCAGCGGGAGTTGAGCGAGATGCGGGCCTCCATCGCGGCGGTGAGCGTGAAGGCCTTGAACGCCGATCCCGCTTGCCGCCCGGTCCCACCGTCGCCAGTCGCGAGGTTCACTTCCGACTTCTGGAAGTTGTTCCCCCCCACCATCGCGAGCACCCCACCGGTCCGAGGGTCGATCGCAACGAGCGCGGCCGACGGATCACCCGGCGTCGAGAGATGTGCCTTCACGGCTTGCTCGGCGGCCTGCTGGAGCTTCTGGTCGAGCGTCGTCGTGACCTGCAAACCGCCCCCGAACACCTTCGCCTCGCCGTACTTCGCGATGAGGTCCCGCTTCGTGTAGTCCAGGAAGTACCCGAGCTTCGGCGGGAACTGCGCCTGGACATCTGAGGGCGTCGTCTTGACGGGCTTGGCCTTCAGCTGCTCGGCCCGGGCAGCGTCGAGGCTGCCTGTCGCCACCATCCGGTCGAGCGCGAAGTTGCGGCGCACCTGCGAGTCGGCCGGATTCGCGATCGGGTCGAACGCGCCAGGGTTCGTGATCGCTCCGGCAAGGGTCGCCGACTCGAGCGGCGTGAGGTCCTTCGCGTCCTTGCTCCAATACGTCTGCGCTGCAGCCTGCACGCCGTACGCGCCATGCCCGAAGTAGATCGTGTTGAGGTACTTCGCCAAGATCTGGTCCTTCGAGTACGTCTGCTCGAGCTTCACCGACAGGAGGGCCTCGCGGATCTTCTGCCCGAACGTGCGGGGCGGGACGACGTACGTGGTCACGTTGGTGTCGGGATCGGTGATGTAGTGACCGGCGTACACGTTCTTCACGAGCTGCTGCGTGATCGTCGAGCCGCCTTGCACCACGTGGTGCGACACGAGGTCGTTCCACGCGGCCCGCAGGATGCCGACCGGGTCGATGCCGCCGTGCGAGTAGAAGCCCTTGTCTTCGACGGCGATCACGGCGTTGCGGAGCGTCTTCGGCATGTCCGATAGCGGGATGATCGTGCGGTCGATCGTCGAGTGCAGCGTGGCGATGACGTTGCCGTCCGCGTCGTAGACGTACGTGGTCTGCAGCGGCGGTGGCGTCGCCGGTAGCTCAAGACGTGCGTACACGTAGAACAGTGCCGCGAAGACCGCGAGGAACCCCACGAGGGGTACGGCCACGAACACCCACCAGAAGCGACGGAAGAAGCCATCCTGCTTCGTCCGGGTTCTCCGGGGTGCATGTTTGCGGCCTCGCTGGCCACGTTTGGCTGCGGTGTCGACCGCCAAGACCACTCCATCCTACGAGTGAGCAGCGGATTCCCCGGTACCGACGGGTGCAAACCTGATGGCGTTCCGATGGCGTTCGACACAGGAGCCCGGGGATCAGCCGGGTCAGACGGCCCGGGCCACGAAGGCCTCGGACAGGTGGTTCCATTGGCACGTGGTGCACACCTCGACCACGTAGCACCAGGATCCGGGTCGATCGGCGGCCATCGACAGACCAACGTCGAGCGGCCACACGCGGCCGTTGTCGTCCTTCAGGCTGTCGCCGAAGACGTACGCCAGGAGCTTCAACTTGGCCGAGGCGCACACCGGGCAGTCACGGCGGGAGTTCTCGCCCACGTGCTTTGCCGCCCGCATGAGCTCGGGATGGGCGTCGCACACGTCGGCCCAGGACGTGAGCCCCGAGCGCACCTGTGCGAGGAGCGCGCGCTTCGCCAGCGTGTAGTCCACGGTGGCGAGCAGCGCCCGCCGCCCCTTCGGCTTCATCGCTGACCGAGCCATGGTTGAGGCATCGTACAACGAGGCGCCGACTTGAGCGCCTGGGCTCATCCCGTGTCGACCACCGCCCGGGCCGACGCCTGGACCACGCGATCGTCGGCGAACAGGAGCAGCGGGCCCACGGGCACAACCACGTCGACGGTAGCCTCGAGAGCCCCCTCCTCACAATCGCACCCGACGAGCTCCCCAGCGTTGCGCGCCGCATACTCGGCCGCGACATCCTCGGGCGCTCGATCTGTCGCGAGGGCAAGCTCCTGCGCGGCCGCAAGCGATGCAGCGTCCGCAGCTGTTTGCGCCCTCGAAGCCGCGACGAACACCCGCGCCAGATCCGCCGCTCCCGATCCGAGGATCACCATCGCCGCGACGATGACGGCAACGATCACCGACACCGACCCATCCTGGTCGTTCATGCGAACTCCTGTCGCATGGTGGAGGACGCTCGGAGGGTCACCTCGGGTGGGAGGAGCCATCCCGAGATGAGGCCGGCGACCGGCGCCTCGTACGCAACCGCGACGGCGACCGGGTCACCTTGGGAGCCCGACCGGGAGACCGTCACGGTCAGCCGAGCGGGATCCAACCCCGCGGCGGCGTCGACAG
>JBDTYT010000005.1:0-41986 GCA_040005555.1 Actinomycetota bacterium
TGCAACGCCTCCGCCCCCACCCGGGATCAGGCGGACGGACCGAGGAGGCTGGGATGTTTCGTGTCGGGCTTGCGTCGCAGACGAGCATCGCAGAGCGAGGCGATCCGGGGTCATGACCGACTGGCGGGAAGAAGAGGTCGGCAACGAGACGCGGGCCCGTGAGATCAACGAGTGGATCGAGGAGTCACATCTCGGCACGCTCGAAGGCTCCTCGAACCCCTACGTCTGCGAGTGCAGCGACGGGGACTGCACGTCGATGATCAACCTCACCCGATCCGAGTACGAGGAGGTCCGGGCCTCCGCGACCCACTTCGCGATCGCACTCGACCACGAGAGCCCCGACCTGGATCTGCTCGTCTCCGAGCGCGACGGCTTCACCATCGTGCGGAAGCTCCCCGGCCTCCCGGCTCGGTTGGCGGTTGCGTCCGACCCACGGCGGTCTGCCGGACCACCGCAACGCTCCGCTCCGTTGGCCGGCTGATCACCGCCGACCGGGCCCCCGAAAGACAGTCTTGCGCCCTCTTCGTGCAGGTGCAAGACTTCGATCCGGTTTCCGGGCGTCCGGGCTGCAAGGCTCGGCGATGGACGGCGGCGCGACGCGGGCACGCGCCGCCGTCTCCATTTTGTTGTTCGTGCCTGTCGCGGCGGGGTGCTACCCTTCCGATCCCCCGGGCGCGTAGCTCAGCGGGAGAGCGCTCGCCTCACACGCGAGAGGTCGCAGGTTCAAAACCTGCCGCGCCCACCAGACTCCTCTTCCCCACCATCGCCCGTACGCGTCGGGTTTACAGTGAGCGCTCCCGTGTGGGAGCCTGGAGCCGACGAAGGAGGTCGATGTGTCCGATCGCTTGAAGCAGAGCCTGGTGTCCAGCCGGAACGAGATCGAGGCGGGCCTCGCGGAGGCTGAGACCGAGCTCTCTCGGGTGCGTCAGCGCGCGCGCGAGCTCGAGGAGCTCATCGCGCTCGGCACCGCGACGCTGCTCGCCGCCGAGATGATCTCGGGGAGCAAACCGGCCAGCTCTTCGTCCTCCTCCGCACCTCGTGCGGCCGCGGCATCGGACGTGAGCGTGGACCCTAAGGCCGCCGCCGACCTCGCGGCGGCGAACGAGAAGTCCAAGGACGAGCTCCAGTCCCGTCTCTCGAAGGCCCAGAAGTAGCGGACCCGAGGAGCCCGGCTCCTCGAGGAGCCGCCGCCGCCAGGGCGGTGCAGCTTTCGAAGGTGTACGGCCGCGGCGACGCCGAGGTCCGTGCGCTCGACGACGTATCGGTGGACTTCGAACGGGGGCGGTTCACGGCCATCATGGGGCCGTCCGGCTCGGGGAAGTCGACGCTTC
Organism: Actinomycetota bacterium; assembly: GCA_040005555.1. Lineage (GTDB taxonomy): Bacteria > Actinomycetota > UBA4738 > UBA4738 > HRBIN12 > JBDTYT01. Next base: position 1,332 of record JBDTYT010000005.1, read on the forward strand.
TGCACTGCATGGCCGGTCTCGACGCCCCGACCGGGGGCAAGGTGTTCATCGGCGACGTCGACCTCACGGCCTTGTCCGAGAAGCAGCTCACCCTGCTCCGCCGCGAGAAGGTGGGCTTCGTGTTCCAGGCCTACAACCTCGTGCCGACGCTGACGGCGGCCGAGAACATCACGCTCCCGCTCGACATCGCCGGGACCAAGCCCGACCGGGCATGGTTCGATCAGGTCGTCGACACGATCGGGCTGCGCCCGCGACTGTCGCACCGGCCGAGCGAGCTGTCCGGCGGTCAGCAGCAGAGGGTCGCGGGCGCTCGTGCCCTCGTCAGCAAGCCCGAGATCGTGTACGCGGACGAACCGACAGGGAACCTGGACTCCCGGTCGGGCGTGGAGCTCCTTACGTTCCTGCGGGACGCGGTGAAAGAGCACGGACAGACGATCGTGATGGTGACGCACGATCCCAACGCCGCGAGCTTCGCCGATCGGGTGGTGTTCCTGGCCGACGGCAGGGTCGTCGACGAGATGGAGGGCCCGACCGCCGAACGCGTGCTGGACCACATGAAGTCGTTGGAGGGCTGAGCCGGCCGTGTGGCGTGCGACGATCAAGAGCCTGTTCGCCCGCAAGCTCCGGCTGTTGCTGACGGCGCTCGCCATCGTGCTGGGAGTCGGGTTCATGGCCGGCACCTACGTGCTCACCGACACGATGGGCAAGGCGTTCGATGACCTGTTCTCGACCGCGAACCAGAACACCGACGTCGTTGTGCGAGCCGTTTCCGCCTTCCAGCCGACCCAGGGCGGGCCGGGGGGCAGCGGCGCCGACGAACGCAACCCCGTCCCAGAGCAGCTCCGCACCGTGGTGGAGGGCGTGCCGGGGGTGGCCTCCGTCGACGGTGACGTCACGGGCTACGCGCAGCTCGTCGACCCGGCCACCGGCGATGTCATCGGGACCACGGGAGCGCCGACGTTCGGGGTCTCGTGGAACCCCGCCTCGACCCCGCTCACCGTCCGCGAGGGACAACCCCCCTCGGGACCGGGCGAGGTGGCCATCGACGCCGCCACGGCCCAGAAGTTCCACCTGAAGGTCGGGCAGCGGATCCAGATCTTGCTGACCGGGCCGCCTCAGGAGTTCCAGATCGCCGCGATCGTGGGGTTCGGAACAGCCGACAATCTCGCGGGCGCGACGCTCGCGGTGTTCGACCTGCGCACCGCGCAAGCGGTCTTCGACCGGGTGGGGGAGTACGACACGCTGCAGGTGATCGCCGATCCTGGCGTCGGTGCGGCGGATCTGCGCGACCGCATCGCGGCGGCGCTCCCGAAGGGGTACGAGGCCATCACGGGCGCCGCCGCGGCCGCGCAGGACGCCGAGGATCTCAAACAGGCGCTCGGGTTCTTCCAGACCGCGCTGCTCGTCTTCGCGTTCGTCGCGCTCTTCGTCGGCGCGTTCATCATCTTCAACACGTTCACGATCATCGTGGCCCAGCGCACGCGCGAGCTGGGGCTGCTGCGTGCGCTCGGCGCGACCGGACGACAGGTGATGCGGTCGGTGATGGCCGAGGCGCTCGTCGTCGGGATCGTGGCGTCGCTCGTCGGCTTGGGGGCGGGACTGCTGATCGCGATCGGTCTGCAGGCGATGCTGAAGGCCTTCGGGATCGATCTGCCGAGCACCTCGACGCAGTTGCTCCCGCGGACGATCGTCGTCTCGCTCGTCGTGGGGACGCTCGTGACGTTCGTCGCGTCGGTGATCCCCGCTCGTCGCGCAGCCCGGGTGTCACCGATGCAGGCGCTGCGCGACGGAGCATCCGGCGGCGGGGAGTCGCTGCGTCGCCGAGCCGTGGGAGGCGTGGTCGTGACCGGGCTCGGCGTCGCCGCCCTCCTGTATGGCTTGTTCGGGGCGTCGAGTGGCAGCGCTGCCTCGCTCGTCGGCCTCGGAGCGCTCCTCACGTTCGTCGGGGTCGCCGTGCTGTCGCCGCTCGTTGCGAAACCCCTGGCGGGCGCGCTGGGCGCGCCGCTTCGAGCGCTCGGGATCTCGGGGCGGCTCGGGCGTCAGAACGCCATGCGCAGCCCTCGCCGGACGGCGGCCACCGCAGCGGCGCTCATGATCGGGATCGGACTCGTGAGCTTCGTGGCCGTGTTCGCGGCCTCACTGCGCTCCTCGTTCAGCGCCGCGCTCGACGAGACGCTGAGAGCGGACTTCATCCTCACCACGGGCTCGTTCACTCCTTTCAGTCCGCAGGTGGCGCAGGACCTCGCGAGCGACCCCGACCTCGCGGCCGTCTCGGCGTTCCGGCAAGGACAGATCCGCATCGCGGGCAAGACGGATTTCGTCGCGGGGATCGACCCCGCGACCATCGAGCAGGTGGCGACATTGGGCGTGACCCAGGGCAGCGTCGGGTCCTTGGTGCAGGGCGACATCCTGGTCTACGAGGAGGTAGCCAACACGAACGGCTGGGCGGTGGGCGAGAGGGTCGCGGTGGAGTTCGCGCGGACCGGCCTGCAACACCTCACGGTGGGCGGCCTCTACGCCGACAACCGGTTCCTCGGCAACTACGCGGTCTCGTTGCAGACCTACGAGGCGAACTTCACCGAGCAGCTCGATGAGATGGTGTTCGTGAAGGCGGCCGAGGGCGTGCCGATCGCACGGGTACGCGCCGACGTCGAGGATGCGGTTGCCGCCTATCCGAACGTCCAAGTGAACGATCAGGCCGAGTTCAAGGATCAGCAGGCCGGGTTCATCGATCAGCTCCTCGCGCTCGTCTCGGCGCTGCTCGGCCTCGCGATCCTCATCGCGCTGTTCGGCATCGTGAACACCCTCGGCCTGTCGATCTTCGAGCGCACGCGCGAGCTCGGGCTGCTCCGCGCCGTGGGGATGAGCCGCCGCCAGGTGCGCTCGATGATCCGGTGGGAGTCGGTGATCATCGCGGTGCTCGGAGCGGTGCTCGGGGTCGCGATCGGCGTCCTGTTCGGCTGGGCGATGCAGCAGGCGCTCGCCAGCCAGGGGATCACGAAGCTCACGATCCCGCCGGTCCAGTTGCTCGTCTACGTCGTGTTGGCGGGGCTCGCCGGCGTGCTCGCAGCGGTGTTGCCGGCTCGACGTGCGGCGAGGCTCAACGTGCTCGACGCTATCTCGTACGAATAGCGCCCTCCGATATCATGGCGCGATGCCGAGGCTGACGATGTCGGACGCACGCGAGATCGACCTCCCCGACGGGGAGCCGGTCGGCGTCGTGCTCCCGCCGGAGGCGATCGCCGCGCGCGTCGACGGGGCACTCGTCGACCTGTCGTTCGTGCCCGTGTCAGACGCGAAGGTCGAGACCGTGCTCGCGTCCGAGCCCGACGGACTGCACGTCCTTCGTCACTCGACGGCGCACGTCATGGCGCAGGCCGTGTGCGACCTGTGGCCGGGCGCGAAGTACGCGATCGGTCCCGCGAGCGAGGACGGGTTCTACTATGACTTCGACCTTCCATCGACGGTGTCGGAGGGGGATCTGGAGCGCATCGAGGCGCGGATGCGCGAGATCGTGGCCGCCGACCAGCCGTTCGTTCGTGAGGACCTTACGCGCACCGAGGCCATCGAGCGCCTGGGCGATCAGCCCTACAAACGCGAGATCATCGAGCAGCTCGAGGAGGGTGAGGTCGCCGCCGGCGATGTGGTTTCGGTGTACCGCAACGGGGACTGGGCAGATCTCTGCCTCGGGCCGCACGTGGCCTCGACGGGCCGGCTCGGGACCTTCCGGCTCATGAAGCTCGCGGGCGCGTACTGGCGCGGCGACGAGGCCCGCCCGATGCTCCGGCGCATCTACGGCACCGCGTGGGCCACACAGGCCGAGCTCGACGATTACCTCCACCGGCTCGAGGAGGCCGAGCGCCGGGATCACCGCAAGCTCGGCCGCGAGCTCGACCTGTTCAGCTCGCCCGACGAGCTCGGTCCGGGCCTGTGGGTGTGGCACCCTCGCGGCGGGCTCTTCCGCAAGGAGCTGGAGGACTACGTGCGGAATCTGCACCTGGACCGCGGATACGACCTCGTCGTCACTCCGCACATCGCGCGCTCGGTGCTGTGGGAGACCTCCGGACATCTCGCGAAGTTCTCCGAGAACATGTACCCGCCTATGCAGGACGAGCAAGGCGACTACTACGTCAAACCGATGAACTGCCCGTTCCACGTGCTGATCTACAAGACGAGCACGCGCTCATACCGCGACCTGCCGATGCGGCTGTCCGAGCTCGGCACGGTGTACCGGCATGAACGTCTGGGCGCGCTCCACGGGCTCCTACGGATCCGCGGCGGCACGCAGGACGACTCGCACATCGTGTGCACGCCCGATCAGCTCGTCGATGAGATCCTCGCGGTGTTCGAACTCACCGTCGAGATCCTCGGCACGTTCGGGTTCACGGATCCGGTCATCACGCTGTCGACGTTGCCCGGACAGACCATCGTGGACGAGGAGAAGGCGAGCAAGGCGACGGAGGCACTGACGAACGCGCTCGAGAAGAGCGGCCTGCAGTATGAGGTGGCGGAGGGCGAAGGCGCGTTCTACGGGCCGAAGGTGGACTTCCACTTCAAGGACGCGATCGGTCGCTTGTGGCAGCTCACGACCGTCCAATGCGACTTCGGGCTGCCCGAGCGTTTCGAGATGGAGTACGTGGGCGAGGACAACCAGCGGCACCGGCCGGTGATGATCCATCGCGCGATCCTCGGGACCCTCGAGCGGTTCAGCGCGGTGCTCATCGAGCATTACGCGGGCGCTTTCCCACTGTGGCTCTCGCCCGAACACGTGTGGCTCGCTCCGGTCGCGGACCGGCACGTCGAACACGCCCGCGATCTGTCGGCGCGCTTCCGCGCCGCGGACCTGCGGGCTCACGTGGACGAGAGCGCCGAGACCGTGGGGAAGAAGGTCCGTGCCGCGCAGCTCATGAAGGCGCCGTACACGCTCGTGATCGGCGACAAGGAGATCGAGGCGGGAACCTTCAACGTGCGCGATCGGTCGGGAGCCGAGACCAAGGGCGTGGGCTTCGACGAGCTGGTCCGAGCGCTGCGCGAGGAGATCGAGACCCGCTCGCTCGAGCAGCGCCGTTTCGGGGACTGACGTCGTGGACCGCCTCTGGTCGCCCTGGCGGATGGAGTACATCGCGGCGGCGAAGGAACCCGACGAGGGCGAGGGCTGCATCTTCTGTGACCTTCCGGCCGCCGGAGACGACGATGGGGTGCACATCCTCACGCGGGCCGAGCTCGCCTACGTGATCTTGAACACCTTCCCGTATAACCCCGGCCACCTGCTCGTGGCCCCGTTCCGACATACGGGCGATCTAGAGACGCTGGAGGAGCCGGAACTCCGCGACATCGACCGTCTGCTGCAGCGGTCGGTGACGGTCCTGCGCGATGAGATGGATCCCCACGGCTTCAACGTCGGGATGAACCTCGGCCGTGTGGCGGGCGCCGGGGTCCCCGGGCACCTGCACTGGCACGTCGTCCCGCGGTGGAACGGCGACACGAACTTCATGCCCGTCGTCGGGCAGACCCGCGTGCTGCCGGAGCTCCTCGATGAGACCTACCGCAAGCTCTCGCCCCGGTTCGCTGCCACGTGAGCGCGACGGCGACGCACGGGTACGTCGAGGTTGAAGGGGGACGCCTCTACTACGAACGCGCGGGCGAGGGGTTCCCCGTGGTGCTCATCCACCCGAACCTGTGGGACTCGCGCATCTGGGACCCGCAGTTCGAGGAGTTCGCCCGCCACCACGACGTCATGAGATACGACATCCGTGGGTACGGACGCTCGGACGTGCCACACCAGCCATACTCCGACCTGCGCGACCTCCTGTACGTGATCGGCAAGCTCGGGATCGGCCGGTGTGCGCTCGTCGGGTGCGCCCTCGGCGCACAGCTCGCGATCGATCTCGCCATCGCGCAGCCCGAGATCGTTGACGCGATCGTCGCGGTCTCGCCGGGCATCACCGGCTATGCGTGGATGGACGACGGCGTGCAGATGCTGGTCGAGGAGGTGGCCCGCTCGCTGCGTCTGGGCAACGTCGAAGGTGCGATGAACGTCGAGCTCGCCGTCTGGGTGCCGCTCAAGGGTGATCCGGCCTCGGACGAGAAGATCCGGAGCATCGCGATGGAGAACGCACACGTCCTGCGTTTGGACGACGGCCTGGCCGAGATGCCCCCTTCGGCGGTGCCGCACCTCGGTGAGATCCGAGCGGCAACGTTGATCGTCATCGGCGACCGCGATCTCGGCGAGATCCACCACATCGCAGACGAGCTGACCGAGCGGATCCCGGGCGCCTCCAAACGCGTGATCGCCGAGGCGGACCACCTCGTCAACGTCCGCAAGCCAGAGAAGTTCAATAGGTTGGTGCTCGACTTCTTGTCCTTCCGAGCGTGAGGGGTGATCGATGACCGCCATGACGATCCTGGATGTCGAGGTCGACGGAGGCGCCGTTCTCACGTTCCTGGGTGGGGTTGGCTGACGTGGATCGGGCGCTCCTCGTTCTCGGCGCGCTGTCGGCGTTCGCCGCGGTGGGTCTCGGGGCGTTCGGGGCGCATGCGCTCTCGAGCAGGCTCACACCGGAACGAGCGGTCACGTTCGAAACCGGCGTGCGGTATCAGCTGGTGCACGCACTCGGTCTGTTCGTCGTGGTGTTCCTGCGGACGATCGGCCCGGACGCGGTGTCGGAGTCGGTCGCGGGCCTCCTGTTCGTGGCGGGCATGGTGTTGTTCTCGGGCAGCCTGTACGTCCTGGCGCTCACCGGGATCCGGAGGTGGGGCATCGTGACGCCCTTCGGCGGGATCTGCCTCCTCATCGGATGGCTCGCGCTCGGCTGGGCGGCCGCGACGGTCACGTTCCGCTTCGCCTGAGCGCGCGCGCTCCTCCTCCGGCTATTTCTTGTGCGTCTCTTCCTTGGCCTTCTGGGCCTCGGCGATGATCTTGTCGGCCAGGTGGGACGGGAGCTCTTCGTAATGCGAGAACTTCATGGAAAACGCTCCCCGCCCGCCCGTCATCGATCGGAGATCGATCGAGTAGCGAGCGACCTCGGCCTGCGGGACGAGAGCTTTCACGCGCTGCTTGCCCCCGCCGGCCGACTCCATGCCGCCGATCTTCGCGCGCTTCGCGTTCAGATCGCCCATGACGTCGCCGGTGTAGGACTCGGGCACCACGACATCGAGCTCGACGATCGGCTCGAGCAGCACGACTCCCGCCTGCGCCGCCGCCTCCTTCAGCGCGAGCGAGCCCGCGAGCTGGAACGCCATATCCGACGAGTCGACCGCGTGAAACTTGCCGTCGACGAGCGTGCAGCGGATGTCGACCATCGGGTTGCCGCTGATCACGCCCTGAGACATGGCTTTCACGATGCCCTTCTCCACGGAGCCGATGAACTGGTTGGGGACGGCGCCGCCGAAGATCTTGTCGACGTATTCGAAGCCTTTGCCTCGGGGGAGCGGCTCGACCTCGATGTTGCAGACGGCGAACTGGCCGTGACCCCCCGTCTGCTTCACGTGGCGACCGATGCCCTTCCCCGGCTTCTTGAACGTCTCGCGATATGCGATCTTCGCCGGCTCGTGGGTCACCTCAACGCCGAACTTCCGCTTCATGCGCTCCATCATCACGTCGAGGTGCGCCTCTCCCATCCCGTACATCACGGTTTGATGCGTCTCGTCGGAGCGCTCGATGCGCAGCGTGGGATCTTCCTCCCGAAGGCGCGCGAGCGCGATCGAGAGCTTGTCCTCGTCGCCCTTCGTCTTCGGCTCGATCGCGAAGGCGAGGAGCGGTTCGGGCATCGGCGTCGCGGGCACGGTGACCGGAGCCTCCTTGGTGGAAAACGTGTCGCCGGTCGTCGTGTGCCCGAGCTTCGCGACGGCGCCGATGTCTCCTGCGGACACCGCGGACACGGATTCGTGCTCCTTGCCCCGCAAGGTAAAGAGCTGACCGACGCGCTCCTCGATGCCCTTCGACGCATTGAACTGCGCCGAGTCCGGCCGGAAGATGCCCGAGAACACGCGGAACAGCGTGATGTGACCGACGTAGGGGTCCGAGACCGTCTTGAACACGAGCGCCGTGAGCGGCTGCTCGGGGGTACATGCTCGCTCCTGCTCCTCGCCGGACTTGGAGAGCACGGTGATCGAGCTCCGCTCGGTGGGGGCGGGGAACTCGTCGGCGATGAACTGCAGGACCCGGTCCACTCCGATGGGCCTGGATGCCGCACCGCACAGCACCGGAGCGATGGTCGCGCGCGCGAACCCCTCCTTCACGCCGTGCAGGACCTCGGTCTCGGACAGCTCACCGTCCTCGAGGTACTTCTCGATGAGCGCATCGTCGGACTCGGCGACGGCCTCCATGAGCTTCTCGCGGAACGGTGCGGCCTTGCCCGCGATGTCGTCCGGCCACTCGCCCTCCTCGGCCATCGGACCCGCGCCGTAGCGATACGCCTTCTTCGTGAGCAGGTCGGCCACGCCGTTGAAGTCGTGTTCCTCGCCGAGCGGCAGCTCGAGCGGGGCGACCTGGTTGCCGAACGCCAGCACGAGATCGTCGAGCGTGCGCTCGAACGACGCACGCTCGCGGTCGAGCTTGTTGATGAGGATCGCGCGCGGCAGCCCGGCCTCAACGGCCGCTTCCCACGCCACCTCGGTCTGGACCTCGACGCCGTCCACCCCGGAGACGACGAGCAAGACTGCATCGACGGCGCGGATGGCCAAGCGCACATCGCCGATGAAATCGGCGTAACCGGGCGCGTCAAGAACGTTGATCTTCACGCCGGCCCATTCGACCGGCGCCATGGCGAGGGACACGCTGATGCCCTTCTTCACCTCCTCGGGCTCGAAGTCCGAGGCGGTGTTGCCGTCCTCCACTCGGCCCATCCTGGTGCTGGCGCCCGACGCGAAGATCATCGCCTCCAGCAACGTCGTCTTGCCCGCTCCACCGTGACCGACGAGGAGGACGTTGCGGATGTCGTTCGCGTCGTAGGTCTTCATCGGTCTCCGATCGGTGTCCGAGGAACAGCGATTCTAGCGCGGGCGCTCGAGCGTCCCGCCGGGCGGACCGGAGGCCGATGATAGGCTCGCCGAGGTGGTGGACGTGTCGACGATCCGGGCGCGTGCGGGCGCGCGCCCGGTGATCCCCGCGCTGTGCGCCGGAGCCGCCGTCTTCATCGGGCTCGCCGGCTGGGGGTTGCTCGACGACCGCGTCGAGCGGGCCGGGTGGGCCTCGTTCGCAGCGGCGGTGCTGCTGGTGACCGCCGGTGCGATCGTGCGCGACACCGATCGACCGCGCGAGTGGGTCGTCCTGTCGTTGGTGGACCGGACGTTCGACGGGATCGTGCTCGGCGGGCTCGTCTGGGTGACGAGGACGGCCGAGCCACGCGAGGCCGCCGGCGCGATCGTGGCCCTCGCCGCGGGGTTCCTTGCCGCGTACGTGCGGGCGCGGGCGGGGTCGCTCGGGTACGGCATCGAAGAGAGCGTGATCACCCCTGCCCTGCGGTACCTCGTGATCTCTGTGTCGCTCGTCGTCGGATGGACGTCGTGGGTCGTGTGGGTCGTGGCCGTTCAGATGCTCGCCGTCGTCGCGTTGCGCGCGACTCAGGTTGCCAAGGAGGAGCGGGCCTGACCGGCGGACGTGAACGCGAGTCGCCGCGGGAACGGCTAGCGTACTTGGCGTACCGGGGGGTCGAGTCGCTCGCGATGTTCCTGCCCGAGCGCCTGGGTCGGGCCGTGTTCGATGCCGCCGGCCATCTCGCGTACCACGCGCTGCCGGGCGTCCGCGCCACCGTCGCCGCCAACCAGGCACAGGTGGTTGGCCTCGAGGCCGGCGACGAACGGGTGCGCGCATCCACGATCGAGGCGTTCGAGCTCTACGCTCGGTATTGGCTCGATACGTTCCGCCTCCGGGTGCTCCCCCCCGACGAGGTGAACCGCCGGACGCGGATGATCGAGATCGAGCACATCGACGATGCGCTGGCGGCGGGCAGCGGCTGCATCTGCGTGCTCCCGCATATGGGGAACTGGGATGTCGCCGGACATCACCTGGTGATCAACGGCTACCGGGTCGCCTCGGTGGCCGAGGAGCTGAAGCCGCCGCGGCTGTTCGAGCTGTTCCTCGCGCACCGCGAGCGGCTCGGCATGCGGATCGTTCCGCTGTCCGAAGGGACCCACGTCGGGTCACAGCTCGCCGGGTTGCTCAAGGGCAACTGGATCGTCGCGCTCGTCGCCGACCGGGACATGGGCGGGCGCGGGATCGAGGTGGAGATGTTCGGATCGCCGCGACGCGTCCCCGCTGGACCCGCCCTCCTGTCGCTTTCGACCGGGGCCCCGCTGCTGGTGTGTCCCACCTACACGACGCCGCACGGCTGGATCGTCCGGATCGGGAGGCCGATCCGGATCGAGCGGTCGGGCACCATGCGAACGGATGTGACGGCCCTTACGCGCGCGATGGCGAGCGAATTCGAACGGGCGATCTCGGCGCGACCGGCCGACTGGCACATGTTCCAGCCCGCCTGGACACCGTGAGGGTCCTCCTGGTTTGCCCCTATGCATGGGATACCCCCGGTGGGGTGCAGGTGCACGTTCGCGAGCTGGCCGGGCAGCTCCGAATGCGCGGGCACGAGGTGCTCGTCCTCGCGCCGGGAGAGCGGCGGCAGTCGGAACCGTGGGTCCAGATCGTGGGCCGGCCCGTCCGGATCCCCTACCGAGGCACCGTCGCGCCGATCTCGTTCTCGTGGGGCTCCTGGCGCCGCATCCGCGAGGCGATGCGCACGTTCGGCCCCGACGTGGTGCACGCGCACGAACCGCTCACGCCGAGCACCTCGATGCTCGCGGTGCGGGCGGCGACGGTGCCGGTCGTCGCCACGTTCCACGCGTCCTTGGACCGATCCCGCCTGATGGAGACGGTGGCACCGGTGCTGAGGACGATCTCCCGGCGGATCGACGCGGGGATCGCCGTCTCGGACGCCGCGGCGAGGTTCATCCGGCGGGCGATGGACATGGAGCTCGAGATCGTGCCCAACGGCCTCGACGTCGAGCGGTTCGCTCATCCGGGCGCCGCCCCGACGGGACTGCCCGCCGGACGCCGGCTGCTGTGGGTGAGCCGCCTCGATCCGCAAAAGGGCTTTGGGATCTTGGTGCAGGCGTTCGCCCTCCTCGCGAGCGAGCACGCAGACCTCTCGCTCATCGTGGCCGGCGACGGACACGATCGCCACGCGATCGGAGCGTTGTCCCGGGCCGAGCGAGGGCGGGTCGTGATGCTCGGCGCGATCCCGCACCAAGACCTGCCCCCGTACCACGGAGCCGCGAATGTGTTCGTCGCCCCCGCCACCGGTCAGGAGAGCTTCGGCTACGTGCTGGTGGAGGCGATGGCTGCGGGGCTGCCGGTGGTGGCCTCCGATATCGCGGGGTACCGCGAGGTGGTCCGCAGCGGCCTCGAGGGGCTTCTCGTCCCGCCCGGTGACCCGCCCCGACTCGCCGAGGCCATCGCGCGCATCCTGTCGGATCCGGCGCTCGCGGCTCGGCTATCCGAGGCGGGGCGAGCACGTGCGCAGGAGTTCGGCTGGGAGCGCATCGTGCCGAGGATCGAGGCGCTCTACCGGCGTGTGACGGATGCGGCCTGAGCGTCACCGTCTGGAAGGCCGTTGCTAGGATGGCGACGTGCCGGTCCTGTGGATCGTCGTGGGCGTGCTCCTCGTCGTGCTGGCGGCGGGGATCGTCGTGTTCAACCGCCTCGTGTCGCTGCGCAACCGAGTAGACAACGGATGGGCGCAGATCGACGTGCAGCTCCGTCGCCGGTACGACCTGATCCCGAACCTCGTCGAGACCGTGAAGGGCTACGCGGCGCATGAGCGGCAGGTCTTCGAGGATGTCACGAACGCCAGGTCCCGCGCGATGGACGCCTCCTCGGTGCCCGACCAGGCGACTGCCGAGAACCAGGTCACGAAGGGCGTGCGCCAGCTGTTCGCGGTGGCCGAGCGGTATCCAGACCTCAAGGCGAACCAGAACTTCCTCTCCTTACAAGAGGAGATCACCGGCACCGAGTCGAAGATCGCGTACGCACGGCAGTTCTACAACGACCAGGTGATGCGGCTGAACACCTTGATCGGATCGTTCCCCTCGAACATCATCGCCAAGCTGTTCCGGTTCACGCCCCGCGAGTTCTTCGAGATCGAAGAACCGGTCCGTGGACCTGCGAAGGTCGACTTCTGACGCGCCGTGTACGAACAGATCGCATCGAACAAGCGCCGAAGCATCCTCCTCGTCCTCGGCGCGTTGCTGTTGCTCGGGGCGGTGGGCTATGCGCTCGGCCTCATCTACGCGTCCGGCCCGGTCGGACTCGTGATCGCGCTCGTGATCGCCGGGTTCATGTCGATCGGCTCCTATCGGTTCGGGGACAAGGTGGTCCTCGCGAGCGCCCGCGCGCGCGAGGTCACCGCCGAGCAGGAGCCCCGATTGCACAACGTCGTCGAGGGGCTCTCGATCGCCGCGGGCACGCCGAAGCCGCGCGTGTACATCGTTCCCGAGCAAGCGCCGAACGCGTTCGCGACCGGACGCGACCCCGATCACTCGTCGATCGCCGTCACGCAGGGATTGCTCGACACGATGAACCGGGTCGAGCTCGAGGGCGTGATCGGGCACGAGATGTCGCACGTCGTGGACCGGGACATCCTGCTCGGCACGATCGTCGCCACGCTCGTGGGTGCCGTCGTGCTCATCTCGGAGTTCTTCATGCGCTCGTGGTTCTGGGGCGGTGTCGGCGGCCGCCGCGGCGGTGACCGCAACGGGGGACCCGCTGGAGCGATCCTGCTCGCGGTGGGATTCGTGCTCCTGATCCTCGCGCCGATCTTCGGACAGCTCATCCGGTTCGCGGTCTCTCGCCAACGCGAGTACCTCGCCGACGCCCAAGGCGCGATGCTCACTCGGTACCCGCCGGGGCTCGCGAGCGCGCTGAGGAAGATCGCGGTGAGCCCCACCGCGATGCGCTCGGCCAACAACGCGACCGCGCATCTGTGGCTCAACCAGCCCTCGAGGGTGGAGGGGGACAAGATGGGGGCGCTCGAGAAGCTGTTCAACACGCACCCGCCCATCGCCGACCGCATCAAGCGCCTCGAGGAGATGTGAAGTTTCCACCGGCGGTCGTTGAGAAGGGTTCGTCGCACCGGTAGCATCCCGGTCCCCGGCAGGGCCGGACTTCCCCGCGCCCCCCGATATCGACGGCTTCCGGCCCGCAGGAGGTTCGCCCGCATGTCTCTCACCCGTCGTGGAAAGCTCGCGGTCGGCGCCGTGACCCTGCTCGTGTTCGGCGCGCTCGGCTACTTCACCCTGTTCCCCGAGAAGGCTCCCGCTGTGATCCGCACCGCCATGGATCGGGTGGGTCTCGCGCACGCGTCGGCGCCCCTGTCGCCGCCCGCGGCCTGTCCCCTCACGGGCACGAACGCGCCCGGCGGTGAGATCCCACCTCGGCCCGCGCTCGCGATCAAGGTCGAAAACCACCCGCTGGCTCGGCCCCAGGCCGGGTTGAACGACGCGGACATCGTGTACGAGGAGCCCGTCGAGGGCGGACTGACCCGCTTCATCGCTGTGTTCCAGTGCTCGGCCTCCGATCGCGTGGGCCCGGTGCGGAGCGGGCGGACGACCGATCCCAGCGTGCTCCGGCAGTTCGGCTCAGCGATCTTCGGCTACGCGGGCGGCGTCCCCATCGTGAAGCGCGAGGTCACGCAGGCCGCCCTCACCGATGAGAACTACATCGTCGCCGCATCGGCATACACGCGCGATGACTCCCGAGCGGCACCGCACAACCTGTACACGAACACGGGGGACCTCCGCAAGGCCGCGGCGTCGGATGCGAGTGCTCCCAGCCCGGTCTTCTCGTACGCGCTCGAGCTCGGGCAGAAGTCGCGCAAGGCTCGGGTCCTGCACCTTCCGTTTTCTGGCTATTCGGACGTCTACTGGCGATGGAGCGCTCGCGACTCCGCGTGGCTGCGCTGGCACGGCACGGTGCCACACACGGTCGAGCCCGACCAGCAGGTCTCCGCGACGAACGTGGTCGTCCAGGTCGTCAGGGTGAGCGCCAGCTCGATCGTCGACGCCGCGGGCAACGCCTCGCCCGAGGTCGACCTGGTCGGATCGGGCAGGGCGTACGTCTTCCGCGACGGCAGGGTGATCGTCGGGCGCTGGGAGCGTCCATCGCTCGATGACGTCACGCGCTTCGTCGCGAAGGACGGGACCGAGATCGCGCTCGCCCCCGGCCGCACCTGGGTCGAGCTCCTCCCCGACACCGTGCCGGTCGAGATCGGCTGAATCCGGAACTCGTTAGGTGACCCCCGAGCAGTCCTGCTGTGGCAGCACCAGGCGGGGGTTCGGCCGCTGGGTGAAATCGAACAGGTTCAGCATGTCGCCGGCCGAGTGATCCCGCGCCGTGAGCGGCGGCACGTCCCAGATCGTCTCGATCATCTTCAGCACGCTCGAGAACTCGAGCGTGTCGTGCGCGATGAATCCGGGCTTGGCCCACGGCGAGATGAGGAGCATCGGCACGCGAGGTCCGAAGCCCCACAGGTCGACGTGCGGCGGCGGCACGTGGTCGTAGAAGCCGCCGAAGTCGTCCCACGTGATCACGACGGCTGTGTGCTTCCAGTCCGGGCTCTGCATGAGGGCGTTCATCACCTTGACGGTCCAATTCTGCCCGACGCACATCGATGCCGCGGCGGGGTGCTCCGAGACGGCGACGTCGGGGATCAGCCACGAAACGGCGGGCAGGTTGCCGTGCGCGAGGTCGGTGAAGAACGCGTCGTCGCTGACGACGTTGCGGTACAAGGGTCCGAACACCACGTGCTTCACGAGCGCGAGCGTGTTGATGTAGTCGTTGTCGCCCAGGTAGTACTTCCAGGTCACCCCCGCCTGCGAGAGCTCATCGGGTAGCGTCTGGATGTTCGTGCACGCTTGTCGCTGGTACCAGTAGCGCGCCTTCAGGGTCCCAACGACGGCTTGGTTCTCCAGCCGGAACGCGTCGGCCGTCTGTTGCGCGTCCAGCTTGCGGAACGACCACATCCGCTCGGTGGGATCCGTGCAGTACTCCCGCGGGACGTCGTTCGTCCCGAACTGCCCGGCCGGAGTGGCACGCTCGTGGTCGGTGAAGCGGTCGGTGGTAGCGGCCACCGTGAAGAGGTGCTCGATGCCCGTCGGCCCATAGGTGGAGGAGAAGAACCGGTCGGCGAGGACGAAGTGATGCGCGTAGGCGAAGTAGGAGGGGAGCTGCTCGGGCCGGTACTGCACGTAGGCCTGAAGCTGCGCGCCACCGAACAGCTCGCTGAAGCAGTTCATCCGGCCGCCGTTGATGGCCTTCAGCCCACCTTGGAAAGAATGGTCCGGTCCCGGCGTGTCGTCGGCGGCCCGGGTGAGCGGCACGGTCCTGCCGTCGCAGGTCAGCCCCGTGGTCGCGCCATCGGCGCCAGGGAAGCGCCCGAACATCGTGTCGAACGTGCGGTTCTCCTTGACCAGGTAGACGACGTGCGTGATCTTTCGGCGGGCGAGCTTCACCTGCAGGTTCTCGGCTCGGTTCGGGGGCTCTGGCGTCGCCGAAACCGGCGACGGGGTGGGGCGGACGCTCGGCCCAGGACCGGGTGCAGAACCCGAGACGCACGCAACCGCGATGATCGAGCACGCGATGAACGCGAGGGCGACCGGCCGCCTCCGAGGGGTCGTGTGCACCGGGCGAGGATAGCGAGGCGTGCCTCGTTTGGGGCCGAAGGGCGGCGGTACACTGGGGGTTCGCTCGGATGATCGCTCGAGGAGGGATACCCGTGGAGCGCGAGACCGGCACGTTCCGTGTGAAGTCCGGCCTGGCCGAGATGCTCAAAGGCGGCGTCATCATGGACGTCACGAACGCCGAGCAGGCCAAGATCGCCGAGGACGCCGGCGCCGTCGCCGTCATGGCACTCGAGCGCGTTCCCGCCGACATCCGCAGGGAGGGCGGCGTGGCGCGGATGGCCGACGCCACCAAGGTCGAGGAGATCATGCAGACCGTGTCGATCCCCGTGATGGCGAAGGCTCGCATCGGTCACTTCGTCGAGGCCCAGATCCTGCAGGCCCTCGGTGTCGACTACGTCGACGAATCCGAGGTGCTCACGCCAGCCGATGAGGAGCATCACATCGACAAGTGGGCGTTCACCGTGCCGTTCGTGTGCGGCGCTCGCAACCTAGGAGAGGCGCTCCGGCGCATCGCCGAGGGCGCGGCCATGATCCGGACGAAGGGCGAGGCCGGGACCGGCAACGTCGTGGAGGCCGTGCGCCACCAGCGCGCGATCAGCCGTGAGATCGCCTCCCTCACCACCTTGCGGCCCGAGCAGTACGTGACCGCCGCCAAGGAGCTCCAAGCCCCGGTCGAGCTCGTGCGCGAGGTCGCCTCCGCCGGGCGGCTCCCGGTCGTGAACTTCGCTGCGGGCGGCATCGCAACTCCCGCGGACGCAGCGCTCATGATGCAGCTCGGCGTCGACGGCGTGTTCGTCGGTTCGGGCATCTTCAAGTCCGAGGACCCCGGTCCCCGGGCGCTCGCCATCGTCGAGGCCACCACGCACTACAACGATGCCGACGTCCTGGCGAAGGTCTCGCACGGACTCGGCGAGCCCATGGTGGGCATCGACATCAAGGAACTGGGCGAAGAGGGCCTGCTCCAGACCCGAGGCTGGTAGACGCGTCGCCATGAAGGCCGGGGTCCTCGCGCTCCAAGGTGACTTCCGCGAGCACGCGGCGGTGCTTGCCCAGCTCGGTGCTTCGCCGGTGCAGGTGCGGACGCCCCAGGACCTCGAGCTCGTCGACGCGCTCGTGATCCCCGGCGGCGAGTCCACCACCATCGGCAAGCTCGCGCGGAGCGCTGAGCTCGTCGAGCCGATCCTCGAACGCGCGCGCGCCGGCATGCCGATGCTCGGCACCTGCGCGGGGATGATCGTGATGGCCGCGCGGGTGGAGGGCGGCGAGCCGATGCTTCCGCTCGTGGACATCACGGTGCGTCGCAATGCGTACGGGCGTCAGGTCGACTCGTTCGAGGCGGATGTCGACGTCGAGGGCGTGGACCATCCCGTTCGCGCCGTGTTCATCCGAGCGCCCGTCGTCGAGGACGTGGGCGAGGGCGTCACGGTGCTCGCGGAGCACGAGGGGCATCCCGTGGTCCTGGAGCAGGGAGCTCTCGTGGTGGCGTCGTTCCATCCGGAGCTCGTCGGCGAGACGCGCCTGCACGAGTACGTCCTACGGAAGGCGTGACCGATGTCCGGCCATTCGAAATGGGCGACGATCAAACGCAAGAAGGGCGCCACCGACGCCAAGCGCAGCAACCAGTTCGCGAAGCTGCTGCGCGCGGTGGAGGTCGCCGCGCGCGAAGGCGGGAGCGGCGACGTCAAGGCGAACATGAGCCTCGCGTCCGCCGTCGACAAGGCGAAGAGCTTCTCGGTCCCGACCGAGAACATCGACCGAGCGATCAAGCGGGGCACGGGCGCGGATGAGGGCGCCGCCCGGTACGACGAAGTCGCGTATGAGGGCTACGGGCCCGGGGGTGTCGCGCTGTTCGTCGAGACGCTGACGGACAATCGCAACCGCACGGCGCAGGATGTCCGTCACGCCTTCGTGCGCCATAACGGCAACCTCGGCGAGGCCGGGAGCGTGGCGTGGATGTTCGCCCGCAAGGGGTTGATCCAGATCGAGCGGGACCGGGCGCCCGATGAGGATCGACTGCTCGAGATCGCGCTCGAGGCCGGGGCCGATGACCTGACGGATACCGACGGGACCTGGGAGATCACGACGGACCCCGCGGCGTTCGGCGCCGTGCGCGACGCGGTCGCGGCAGCCGAGATCCCGATCTCTTCCGCGGAGCTCACGATGATTCCCCAGACGTCGGTGCCCGTCGAGGGCGGCCAGGCCAAACAGGTGCTGGCGCTGCTCGAGGCGCTCGAGGACCTGGACGACGTGCAGAACGTGTTCGGGAACTTCGACATCTCCGAGGAGCTGATGGCCGAGGTGGGCTAACGCCTCACGGCGGGGCGCGGTACTCGTCGAGCGGGGTCCCATCCGGCCGACTGAACACCGGCTGTCCGTCCACCATTTCGAGACCGAACCCCCGATGGATGGCACGATGATGCGGCCGGCAGAGCAGCACGAGGTTGTCGAGCGACGTCGCACCGCCGTCCGCCCAGTGCTGCACATGGTGCGCGTCGCACCAGCCCGGCGGACGGCCGCACCCGGGGAACCGACACCCGCCGTCACGGACGGTGACCGCTCGCCGCAGCGACGGCGGCACCACCTTGCTCGACCGGCCGAGCTCCAGTGGCTGAGAGGCGCCGTCCGTGATGACCCGACTCACCCTGGCATCGCAGGCGAGGCGCCTGGCCGTCTCCGGGGTCACCACCCCGGCGTCCTGGAGTTCCGAGCGACCCGCCCGACCCTCGAGCGCCTCGAGGTCGAGGGTCACCACCACGTGTGGGCGCTCGCCGAGGATCGCCGGCCGGTCGCTCGAGTCCATCCACCACCGGCAGATCTGGCCCAGCGCGTCTGCGCGCCGTTGTCCCGGACGCCGCAACTCCGGTGATGGATGCGTCCGAGCGTCGGCGTCCATCACCGCGCGCAGCGCGCTCATGAGGCTCTGCCCCGTCTCCGGGTCGAGGTCGCCGTCGACACGCACCATGCCGTGGAGCGTGGGGGAGACGTTGAGATTGCGCTGTTCGAAGCGTTCGTCCTCGTCCCGCTCGGCCTCCGCGAGATCTTGCGACTGCCGCCAATACTCGATCACGCTGCGGAACGCCGCGACCGGGAGCGTTCGGGCGGCCTCGAGCAGAGCCTCTTCGCACTGGGTGAACGCGTCGGGGAAGGACTCTCGCGCGGAGGCGAGCAGCCCCACCGCCGAGTCGGAGAGCTCGCCCCCCGAGAAGGCCTGCGCCGCTTGCGGCATCGCCTCCAGCGACCGAGCCATCCGGATCCGCCGAGTCGCCGTGCTGGGAGCGACGCGATGCCGAGCCACGAGCCACGCCGACACCGAGAGGAACCCGTCGTTCTCGTGCGCGCGACGGCGTTCGAACTCGGCGAGACGCCGCGCGCGCTCCGCCTCCAGCACCCGCACCACCCGCTCGATCTCATCGAGGTCCGAGGCCAGGTCGTCGTCCGCGAGTGACCGGAGATCTTGTGCGCGCAACTCGTCCGTCGCCGATCGCAACGTGCTCATAGAGAAAATCTACCGAACGTGCGTTCGACACGCAGTGAACTACGTCACTCCTCGACCCACCCGATTCCCGACGGGAAGCGAGAGCGGGATCGACCCGGCGAGTCCGCTCACGAACACCACACGTCACTCCACCGACCGCGGTGATTGAACGCCGGCCGCCAGACTCCTAGACTCAGCGAACGGATGTTCGATTCGTGTGTGCTCGGCGTGGATCCCGGCGTATCGGCGCTCGGCTTGGCGGCCGTCGGCAAGCGCGACCGGCGGCCCGAGCTGCGATTCGCCATCACCGTGCGAACCTCCTCCGATCTCGCCGAGCCTCTCCGTCTTCGTCAGCTCCATCAGGCCGTCCGGGCCGCGATCGACGAGTACGCACCCGATTCGGTAGCCGTCGAGCGCGTTGCCTGGAACAAGAACGCGGTGAGCGCGCTGCAGGTCGCGAGGGCCACCGGCGTGGTGCTCCTCGCCGCCGCCGAGGCCGGTCTCACGGTCGACGAGTACGGGCCGCTCGAGGTGAAGATGGCGATCACGGGATACGGCAACGCCGACAAGGCGCAGGTGCGCGACGCGCTCACGCGGTTCCACGGTCTCGAGGACGTCCCCACCGATCCCGACGCTGCCGACGCGGTTGCGGTCGCCCTCTGCCACCTCACGCAGACGCGACTGAAGCGCGCCGCGAGGGCGGCGAAGTGATCTCGTTCCTCGAGGGCGTGGTCGCGGAAAAACACGGTGGCCGGATCGTGATCTCGGTGGGCGGCGTCGGCTACGACGTCCAGGTGCCCGCCTCGACCGCGGGCAAGCTGCCGCCGGTCGGCAAGAACGCCCGCGTGCAGACGCGCATGGTCGTTCGCGACGACGCGATGATCCTCTACGGCTTCGCCTCGATCGCAGAGCGCGAGCTGTTCGATCTGCTCGTCACCGTCACCGGCGTCGGGCCGAAAGTCGCTTTGTCTTTCTTGTCGGTGCTCTCCTCCGACGCGCTTCGGCGCGCGGTGGCCTCGGGCGACGTCGCCGCCCTGACCCTCGTGCCGGGGGTCGGGAAGAAGGTGGCTCAGCGCGTGGTACTCGACCTCAAGGACAAGCTCGGGGGCGACATCGTCATCGTCGAGGGCCCTATGGCCGACGTCCGCGAGGCGCTGCTCACCCTCGGCCTGTCCCCGCAGGAGGCGAGCGAGGCGATGACCGGCCTCGCTCCGAACGGTGATCGCTCCGTCGAGGACCTGCTTCGTGAGGCGCTCCAACGGGTGGGACGGGGGTAGGCTCGTGTCGGTGAGCGAGGAGCGGTTGATCGGCCCGGAGCTGCCGGAGGAGGAGCGCGAGTTCGATGCCGCGCTCCGGCCGAGGACGCTCGCCGAGTTCGTCGGTCAGGAGCGCATCAAGGAGCAGCTCGGCCTGCTCATCGACGGTGCCCGAGCGCGAGGCGAGACGGTGGATCACCTCTTGTTCTCGGGGCCGCCGGGTCTGGGCAAGACTACGCTCGCGGCCATCGTGGCCAATGAGCTCGGGGTGTCGTTCCAACCCACCTCCGGACCGGCGCTGGACCGCCCCGGAGACCTGGCTGCCATCCTCACGAACCTCGAGGACGGCGACGTGTTGTTCGTGGACGAGATCCACCGCATGCCACGCGCCGTGGAGGAGGTGCTGTACCCGGCGCTCGAGGACTTCAAGCTCGACGTCGTGCTCGGGAAGGGCCCGAGCGCCCGAAGCATCCGCCTCGACCTGCCGAGGTTCACGCTCGTGGGCGCGACCACGCGCCCCGGGCGCATCACGCTGCCGCTCCGAGAGCGGTTCGGGTTCTCACCGCGGTTGGACTACTACTCGGCCGAAGATCTCACGAGGATCGTGCGGCGGTCGGCCGGCATCTTGACCGTTGCCATCCAGCCCGAGGGGGCGGAGGAGATCGCTCGGCGCTCGCGTGGCACCCCGCGCGTGGCGAACAGGCTCCTGCGCCGCGTTCGGGACTTCGCCGAGGTCCGTCACGACGGCGGCGTGAGCGCCGAGGTGGCCCGCGCCGGTCTGGAGCTGTTCGATGTCGATGACATCGGGCTGGACAAGCTCGACCTGGCCATCTTGTCCACGATCGCGCACAAGTTCGGCGGTGGTCCGGTCGGCCTGTCCACGCTCGCGGCGGCCGTGGGGGAGGAGTCGGACACGATCGAGGATGTCTATGAGCCGTACCTGCTCCAGCTCGGTTTCCTGAAGCGCACGCCGAGGGGCAGGGTGGCGACCGAGCGGGCCTACCGGCACCTGGGGCTCGCCGCGGAGGGCATGCTGCCCCTTCCGTGACGATAACGACGGGAGGGCTCGCGGTAGCCTGTATGCTGCGTCGTCATCTCCGTCGTCATCTCCAAGGAGGCTCCACCTCGATGATCCCTCTGCTCGCAGCCGACACCACCTCGAGCGGGAACCCGCTGCTCGGGCTCGCGCTGCCGGTCCTCATGCTGGGAGGTCTGTACTTCGTCCTCATCCGGCCGCAACGGGCCCGTCAGCGCGCACAACAGGCACTGCTCAGGACCCTCGAGGTCGGAGACGAAGTGATGACGACCGGGGGCATCTTCGGCACGATCGTGACGATCGACGAGGAGGAGGGGATCCTGACGGTGGAGATCGCCCCCGGGACCCAGGTGCGGATGCTGCGCCAAGGCGTGTCCCAGCGATTCATCGAGGACGACTCGTTCGAGGACGATGAGGGTGAGCCCTCCGACGAGGAGGCCGACCGGAAGCCGTGAGCACGAGCGCCCATCCGGCGCCGCGGCCCGACGCTCCGGCGGTGGCGACTTCCGGGCTCGAGACCGAGCCCGTGACGCTCGAGAAGGTTCAGGCGGACCCCGAACTGTCGATGTTCATCTCGGCCGCCGACCGGGTGATGGAGGGCCTCGGCTACACCGAGCACGGGTTCCGTCACGCGAACCTCACGGCACGGATCTCGTACAACGTCCTCACCCGCGCCGGGTTCGACGAGCACACCGCGAACCTCGGATGCATCGCCGGCTACCTGCACGACGTCGGCAACATGTTCACGCGGGAAGCTCACGGCCAGACCGGCGCGGTCGTGGTGTACCAGTCCCTGCGTGACGCCGTTCCCGGACCCGACCTTGCGACGATCTGCGCGGCGATCGCGAACCACGAGGAGGCGAACGGATACGCGGTGAGTCCCGCCTCTGCGGCCGTCATCCTCGCCGACAAGTCGGACGTGCATCGCAGTCGTGTGCGCAAGTCGGGGAAGATCGAGTTCGACATCCATGACCGCGTGAACTTCGCGGCCGAACAATCGTTCCTCCGGGTAGACTCGACCGCCAAAACGGTCACGCTCGAGCTGACCATCGACACGGAGATCAGCCAGGTCATGGAGTACTTCGAGATCTTCCTCGGCCGGATGCAGATGTGCCGCAAGGCCGCCGAGGTCCTCGACTGCAGGTTCAAGCTCACGATCAACGGAGCTGAGCTCGCGTGAAGCGCGGTCGCGGCCTGTGGATGTCGCTGCTGTTCATCGGCGCGCTCGTCGTCGCGTCCGCGGCCTCCTACGCGGGGGGTGTGAGGCCGGTGCTCGGGCTGGACCTCGAGGGGGGAGTCTCGGTCATCCTCCAAGCCCCCGATGGCACCCCGCAGGCGGTCATGGACCAGGCACTCGAGAACATCCGCCGGCGGATCGACGCGTTCGGTACGGCCGAGCCGCAGCTCTTCGTCTCGGGCACGAACATCGAGGTGCAGATCCCGGGCCTCGCGCGCGGGTCGGTGAAGGAACGGCCCACCGATCAATCCTGCATCGTCGGCGAGGGGCAGCAGACCTTCGGATGTTTCGACACGCAGACCGCGGCAGACACCGAGTTCAAGGCCGCGGCGGTCAAGCCGTTCGTCCAGTCGGTCTGCCTCACGGGCCACATCTGGAACGGCACGCCAACCTGCTTCGGTTCCCAGGCCGACGCCGACGCTGCCATCAAGGCGATCACGGTCGCGCCGGAACCGACGGGAGCGACCGGCGCGAGCGGGGCGACCGGCGCGACCGGCACGGGGCCCGCGGCCGCGAGCGGGCGATTCTGCTTGTCTGGCACCGGACTCGCCACCGACCCGTGCTTCGACTCTCAGAAGGCTGCGCAAGCCGGGCTGGCGTCGATCGGCTCCAAGGTGACCGCCGAGAACTTCTGCGTGCAGGGCCAAGGCGATGTGACGCTCAAGAGCGACGCCGGGGCCGCCTGCTTCCCGACGAAAGACGCCACCGACACCGCGCTCGCTGCCATGAAGGTCGTGCACGAGACGAGCGAGTTCTGCGTGATCAGCTCCGCCGGCAAGAACCTCGGCTGCTTCTTCTCGCAAGATCTCGCGAAGGCGCAGCTGCAGGCGACCGGCCAGGAGCGGCTTCTTCAGGTGATCGGCACGACCGCGCGGCTCGAGCAGCGAGAGGTCCTGTCGACGCTCACCCCATCCGATCCCTCCTACCAGTCGACCCCGGTGACGTGCGGCACGACTGAGGAACAGCAGACCGCTGCCTGCACGCCGGACGCGCTGCGCGACAAGCCCGTCGCCTTCCTGGGCTCGGACGGCACGACGAAGTACCAGCTCGGTCCCGTCCTCGTCACCGGTGACGCCATCAAGAAGGCGACCGCCGTCTTCGGTTCGGGGAGCCAGACCTCGGTCTCGCAGGGCTGGGAGATCGACTTCACGCTTACGTCCGATGGCTCGAGGACCTTCTCCGACGTCACGACCCGGCTGGTCGGCAAGCAGCTCGCCATCGTCGTCGACAACCAGGTGATCTCGGCGCCGACGATCCAGGGAGCGATCACGACCGGAAGCGGTCGCATCACCGGCAGCTTCACCGCCACGCGCGCGAAGGACCTCGCCACGCAGCTGAACGCCGGCGCCTTGCCCGTGAACCTCATCACCCAACAGGTCGTGACGGTGAGCCCGACGCTCGGCAAGGAGTCGTTGCATCAGGGGCTCATCGCGGGCCTGTTCGGTCTCATCGCCCTCGCGCTGTACCTGCTCTTCTACTACCGGCTGCTCGGTGTCGTCGCGTGGTTCGGCATGACGATCTGGGCGATCCTCGCCTTCACGATGATCTCGATCGCCGGCCGCGCGATCGGCTACAGCCTGACGCTCGCGGGCGTCGCCGGGCTGGTGATCTCGCTCGGCGTGACGGCCGACTCCTACATCGTGTTCTTCGAACGGCTGAAGGACGAGGTCCGGCACGGGAAGTCGCCGCGCGCCGCGGTGCAACCCGCGTTCAAGCGTGCGTACCGCACCATCGTCGCCGCGGACATCGTGACCGCGCTCGCCGCGATCGTGCTGTACGTCACCGCGATCAGCTCTGTGCGCGGATTCGCGCTGACGCTCGGCGTGGCGACGGCGCTCGACCTGTTCGTCGTGTGGTTCTTCAAGCGACCCGTCGTGTTCTTGATCGCGCGCAACGAGCGCCTGGTGAACCTGCACCGGTTCGGCCTCACGAGCGGCGTGGCGGGCGAGGCCGTGCCCGGCGAGCCGCTCCCGGTGGCAGGAGGCGCCCGTTGAACGTCCGGCACGCGGTCTCGACCTTCCGCGGCCACACGGTCCCGCACTTCCGCATCCTCCAGAACAAGCGGCGCTGGCTGCTGCTCTCGGGCATCGTGATCGTGCTGTCGCTCGGCGGCTTGTTCCTGCGAGGCATCAACTACTCGATCGACTTCACAGGCGGTTCTCAGCTGTTGTACGAGAACAAGGCGGGCGTCACGGTCCAGCAGGTCCAGGAGCTGCTCGCGAAGGCGCCGTACAACCGTGGCGATGCGGAGATCCAGATCGTGGGCGGCAACCAGATCTCGATCCGCACGAGCGCGCTCACCGACCTCACGGGGGATCAGCGAACGCAACTTGTCGACGCTCTCGCGAAGCAAGCGGGTATCACCCCGAGCGAGATCAGCCAGCAGGTCGTCGGCCCGACGTGGGGGAGGCAGATATCGCGGCAGGCTTTGATCGGTCTGGTCGTCGTGCTGATCGCGATCTCGATCTACATCTCGTTCCGGTTCGAGTGGAAGATGGCGATCGGTGCGATGGTCGCCATGGTGCACGACGTGCTCATCACGGCGGGGATCTACGCGTTGTCGGGCCGCGAGGTTTCGCCGGCCACGGTGATCGCGATCCTCACGATCTTGGGGTTCTCGCTGTACGACACCGTCGTGATCTTCGACAAGGTCAAGGAGAATACCGAGTCGCCGGCCATGTTGGCCAAGGACACGTACGAGGGCGTCGCGAACACCTCGATGAACCAGGTGTTGATGCGCTCGGTGAACACGTCACTCGTCGTGGTGCTCCCGATCCTGTCCCTGCTGCTGTTCGGCGGCGCGACGCTCAAGGACTTCGCGCTCGCGATGCTCATCGGCGTCATCACGGGCGCGTACTCGTCGATCTTCGTCGCGACCCCGATCCTCGTGATCTTGAAGGAGCGCGAGCCCCGCTACGCGCAGCTTCGGCAGCGCGTAGCGGTGCGCTCCACCGGGCGCGACCTCCGTCCGGCGGCGGCTCGGGGTGCCCTGACGAGCACCGAGGAGGGGAACGGGGAGCTCACCGCGCCCGCCGCCGTGGGCGCCGCCGCCGCGACCCGGGCGACCGCGCGCGGGTCGACTCAGAACCGCCCGCGCCCCAAGAGCAAGCGCAAGCCGCCCGCCAAGCGCAAGCGGAGGTAGCGGGTGGACGTCGAGCAATTGAAGGCTCTCGTCCGCGACGTCCCGGACTTCCCGCAGCCCGGGATCGTGTTCAAGGACATCACCCCCCTGCTCGCCGACGAGATCGCGTTCTCGACCGTGATCGACCTCATCGTCGTGCACTTCGGGCGGGGGAACGTAGACAAGGTCGTGGGGATCGAGGCGCGAGGGTTCATCATCGCGTCGCCGGTGGCGTATCACTGCGGAGCCGGGTTCGTGCCCGTCCGCAAGAAGGACAAGCTGCCCTACGAAACGGAGTCGGCCGAGTACTCGCTCGAGTACGGGACGGCGACGCTCGAGGTCCACAAGGACGCCGTCCGGGACGGTGAGCGGGTCCTCATCGTGGACGACGTGCTCGCCACCGGAGGCACAGCGAGGGCGACGGTTGACCTCGTCGAGCGCATCGGCGGCAAGGTGGTCGGGATCGCCTGCCTGATCGAGCTCGACTTCCTGCACGGCCGCACACGGCTGGAGGGGCTCGACCTGTTCACCCTCATCAACTACTAGCGCAGATACACCTCCCGGCTACACTTGGCCGAAGGAGGCGCGTGTGGACAGCGGGGAGCAGGTCAAGACCGAGCGTCGCGGTGGCTTGCTCGGGCGCCTGCGACCCGGGGAGGCGGCGAGCCCCCAGCGCCCGTCGATGGATCTCCTGCTCCGCACCGTCAAGGGATACAACGCGAAGGCGGATCTGAAGGCGATCCAGCGAGCGGCGCAGTTCGCCGAGGCTGCTCACGTCGGGCAGAAGCGCAAGTCCGGTGAGGACTTCATCGAGCATCCGATCGCCGTGTCCCAGGTACTCGCCGAGCTCGGGCTCGACACCACCACCCTGGAGGCCTCGCTCCTGCACGACGTCGTCGAGGACACCGACGTCGCGCTCGAGGAGCTGCGGGAGGGGTTCGGCGACGAGGTCTCGGGCATCGTCGACGGGCTCACCAAACTCGAAAAGATCGAGTTCAAGAGCCGCGAGCAGGAGCAGGCCGAGAACGTTCGCAAGATGATCGTCGCCATGGCGGGCGACATCCGCGTGCTGCTGATCAAGCTCGCGGACCGGCTGCACAACATGCGCACGCTCGAGGTCCTCCGCCAGGAACAGCGAACGCGGATCGCCACGGAGACGCTCGAGATCTACGCGCCCCTCGCCCACCGTCTCGGTCTGCAGCCGATCAAGTGGGAGATGGAGGATCTGTCGTTCAAGACGCTCCACCCGGGACCGTACCGCGAGATCGCGAGCCTCGTCGAGAAGCGCCGCGGCGAGCGCCAGGAGTACGTGGATGGGTTGCTCGAGGCCGCTCGGCTCCGGCTGCGCGAGGCGGGGCTCAAGGCGGAAGTGGACGGTCGCTCGAAGCACCTCTACTCGATCTACGAGAAGATGGTGATCGGCGGCAAGGAGTTCAACGAGATCTACGATCTGGCCGGCGTCCGCGTCGTCGTCGACAACATCCGAGACGCATACGCGGCACTCGGCGCGGTCCACTCGCTCTGGAAGCCCGTCCCCGGTCGCTTCAAGGACTACGTCGCCATGCCCAAGTCGAACATGTACCAATCCCTCCACACCACGGTCGTCGGCCCGGGTGGTCGTCCGCTCGAGATCCAGATCCGCACGAAAGAGATGCACCGCACCGCCGAGTTCGGGATCGCCGCCCACTGGCGCTACAAGGAGGGGAAAGAGGGCAAGAAGGCCAAGGAGACCTCCGACCTCGCGTGGCTCGGCCAGATGCTGGATTGGTTGAAAGACATGGCCGACCCTCGGGAGTTCATGGAAGGCTTGAAGATCGACCTGTACGGGGGTCAGGTCTTCGTGTTCACCCCGAAGGGCGACGTGATGAACCTGCCCGCGGGCGCCACCCCCGTCGACTTCGCCTACGCGATCCACACCGAGGTCGGTCACCGCACGATCGGCGCCAAGGTCGGCGGGAAGCTCGTGCCGCTGGACTACGAGCTCCGCACCGGGGATACGGTCGAGGTCGTCACCTCGAAGGCGCACGGTGAGGGACCGTCGCAGGATTGGCTGCGGTTCGTGAAGACCCCCCGGGCGCGCAACAAGATCCGTCAGTGGTTCAGCCGCGAGCGGCGGGAGGACGCGCTCGAGGAGGGCCGCGACGCGCTCCAGCGGCTGATGCGCAAGCAGAACGTCCCCTTCAAGCGCCTCGCCACCGAGGAGTCGCTCGGGCTCCTCGCCGAGGAGATGAAGTTCCCGAACCTCGAGTCGTTGTACGTGGCGGTGGGGGAGGGGCACGTCTCGCCGCAATCGATCGTGGCGCGACTGTCCCGGACGCTCACCGGCACGAACGACGACGACGTGAGCGAGCTGCCGCTCGCCCGTCCCGTACGGATCGAGGGCCCCGACGTCACCTCCGGGATCGAGGTCCCCGGGGTGGCGGACGTGTGGGTACGGCTCGCGCGGTGCTGCACGCCGGCTCCCGGTGACGAGATCATGGGGTTCGTCACCCGCGGACAAGGGGTGAGTGTGCACCGCACCGACTGCCCGAACGTCGGTGCGTTGCGCCGAGAGCCGGAGCGCCTCATCGACGTTTCCTGGCGGGCCGGCAGGTCGACCTCCTTCGTGGTGTCGATCCAGGTTGAGGCGCTCGATCGCACCCGGCTGCTCTCGGACGTGGCGTCGGTGCTGTCGGACAGTCACGTGAACATCCTGTCGGCGACCTCGGCGGTGGGCATGGACCGCACGTCGACCCTGCGCTTCACGTTCGAGCTCGCCGACATCACCCACCTCGCCGAGGTCCTCGCCGCCGTGAAGAAGGTCGAGAATGTCTTCGACGCGTTCCGCGTCGTTCCCCGCTAGCGCATGCGGATCCTCCTCCAGCGCGTGTCGCGCGCCGCCGTGCGGGTGCACGGCGAGACGATCGCCGAGATCGGCACGGGTCTGTTGCTGCTCGTGGGCATCGGCGCCGCCGACGCCGACGCCTTCGGCGAGTACGACCGGCTGGCGGACAAGGTCGTTCACCTGCGCGTGTTCTCAGACGACGAGGGGAAGATGGATCGCTCGCTCGCCGATGTCGGAGGACAGATCCTCGTCGTCCCCCAGTTCACGCTGTACGGCAACCTCAGGAAGGGCCGCCGGCCGTCGTGGGACGCGGCCGCTCCGCCCGAGGTCGCGGAGGAGCGCGTCGAGGCGTTGGCTCGGGCCCTCGAGGCGCGCGGGGCGCGGGTGAGCAGAGGCGCGTTCGGCGAGCACATGGAGGTGGATCTCGTGAACGACGGGCCCGTCACACTGTGGCTCGACACCGCTGACCTGTGAGCTCGGAACGGGTCGACGAGCCGGGTCCGATACGATGACCCACCGATGTTCCTCGACGTGTTCTCGGACAACTCCTTTCAAACGAACTGCTGGATGATCGGGGCCGACGGGACCGACGCCGCCGTCGTCGTCGACCCGGGCTTCTCGCCGGCTCGTGTCCACGCGATGCTCGAGGCCGAGGGCAAACGCCCGGTCGCCGTGCTCGCGACGCATGGCCATTTCGACCATGTGGGGTCCGCGGCCGAGTTCTGCGGCGACGACCTGCCCTTCTTCATCCACGAGGCCGACGCCTTGGCCTTGACCGATCCGCTCGCGTGGGGGGCGAGCGAGGGCACTCCTTCGGTCCCGGTGAAGGATGTGCGATCGATCGCCGACGGCGACGAGCTCACCTTCGCCGGGTTCGCGATCCAGGTGCTCCACACACCCGGACACACCCCCGGGAGCGTGTGCCTTCGGACCGACGGATGGGTGCTCTCGGGCGATCTCGTGTTCGCGCACACGATCGGACGCAGCGACTTCCCGAACTCCTCGCCGGCCGACATGCGGGTGAGCCTGCGCCGGTTCCTCGAGCTGCCCGACGTGCTCGACGTCCTGCCCGGCCACGGGCCACGCACGACCGTGGGACGAGAGCGGACGGGCAACCCGTACCTGCTGGACCTCGGCTGATGGAGCTCGTTCCGCCCCGAGGCACCGACGACCTGCTGCCGCCGCGCGCCGACGCGATGCTCGGTCTCTACGATCAGGCGCATCGCCTCGCGCGCCTGTTCGGGTACCGCTACGTGGAAACCCCGGTGTTCGAGCATACGGACCTGTTCGCGCGCACCTCCGGCGACACGTCGGACGTGGTGACGAAGGAGATGTACACGTTCGAGGACAAGGGTGGTCGCTCGCTGACGCTGCGTCCCGAGGGGACCGCCCCGATCATCCGGGCGTACCTCGCCCACGCGCACGACCTCGGAAGCCCGTTCCGCGCGTATTACGTGAACACCGCCTACCGGCACGGCCGACCACAGGCCGGTCGGCTGCGCGAGTTCCGGGTGTTCGGCGTCGAGGTCATCGGATCGGCGGCGCCGGCCGCGGACCTCGAGGCCATCGAGGTCGCCGACCGGTACCTGCGGGCCCGCGAGCTCCGCGACGTGGTCCTTCACCTGAACTCGATCGGGGATCAGACGTGCCGCCCGGCGTACCGCGAGTTGCTGACCTCGTACCTCGAGCCCTACGAGGACCAGCTCGACCAGGATTGCCGGTCCCGGCTGCGGACGAACCCCATGCGCGTGCTCGATTGCAAGGTGGACGGGACGAAGGACTTCGTGCTGGCGGCTCCCGTGATCTCGGACCACTTGTGCGACGCGTGCGCCGAGCACTTCGCCGCCGTGCGTGACGGGCTGGCAGAGGCGGGCGTCGGGTACGAGCACGACCCTCGGCTGGTGCGGGGCCTGGACTACTACACGCGCACCGCGTTCGAGTTCGTCTCGGGCTCGTTGCCGCAGGCTCAGGCCGCGACCGTGTGCGGCGGGGGGCGCTACGACGGCCTCGCCGAGGTGCTCGGCGGTCCCGCGACCCCGGGCGTGGGGTTCGGGATGGGCCTGGACCGCGTGCTGCTCGCCATGGAAGCCGAAGGCGTCCCGGTCCCCGCTGAGCGAACGCCGACGTGCTTCGTCGTGGCCATCGGGGACGCCGCTCGGTCGGCGGCCGGCCGGCTCGTCCGTGAGCTGCGCGACGCGGGCGTCGCAGCGATGACCGCGCTCGAGGAGCGCCCGATGAAAGCGCAGTTCCGGATGGCCGATCGCGCGGGCGCCACCTTCGTGGCGATCATCGGCGAGCAGGAGCTGGAGCAGGGGCAGGTGACGATCCGGCGGCTCGACGATGGCGTCCAGAAGGAAGTCGCCGTCGACGATGTGGTGAACTGGTTGACCCGGCTCGAGGACCCGATGCGGTGACGACGAACCAGCACATGCCCACCGCGATGCGCAGCCACACCTGCGGCGAGCTCCGCGCGGAGCAAGCCGATGAGGAGGTCTCGCTCTGCGGCTGGGTGTGGCGCCAGCGGGACCACGGCGGCGTGACGTTCATCGACCTGCGAGACCGCGAGGGCCTCGTACAACTGGTCTTCCATCCCGAGGACGCCCCGCAAGCCCACGCCCAGGCGCAGCACTTCAAGGCCGAGTCGGTGGTCCGGGCGATCGGCAGGGTTCGCCGGCGTCCCGAGGGCACCGTGAACCCGAACCTGCCCACGGGCGACGTGGAGGTGGCGGTCTCGGAGGTCGAGGTGCTCTCGAGCGCCGAGACCCCCCCGTTCCCGATCGAGGATCGCGTGGACGCGGACGAGCAGCTCCGCCTGCGGTTCCGATACCTGGATCTGCGCCGGCCCGAGATGACCCGGATGCTGCGACTGCGTCACACGATCAATCACGTGATCCGAGGCGAGATGGAGCGTCTCGGATTCCTCGAGGTCGAGACCCCGATGCTCACACGCAGCACGCCCGAGGGGGCCCGGGACTTCCTCGTCCCTTCGCGCCTGATGCCCGGCTCCTTCTATGCGCTGCCGCAGTCACCGCAGCAGTTGAAGCAGCTGCTGATGGTCGGTGGGCAAGACCGGTACTACCAGATCGTCCGATGTCTGCGCGATGAGCAGCCACGCGCGGACCGCAGCTTCGAGTTCACGCAGCTCGACGTCGAGATGTCCTTCGTCGGTGAGGAGGACATCTTCGCCGTCATCGAGCCGCTGTACGCGCGCATCGTGCGCGAGGTGCACGGCGCGGAGGTCCCGACGCCGTTCCCGCGCATGACCTACGACGAGATGATGGCTCGGTACGGGTCGGACAAGCCGGACCTGCGGTACGGCTTGGAGCTCGCCGATCTCGGGCCGGTGTTCGCCGGGACGGGGTTCCGGGGGTTCGCATCGGCGCTCGACGCGGGCGGTGCGATCAAAGGACTCGCGGCGCCGGGAGGCGGTGCGCTCTCGCGCAAGGAGCTCGATGGCTTGATCCAGGACACGAAGGGCCGTGGTGCGGCGGGACTCGTCTGGATGTCGGTCGAGGGCTCGGGCGTGCGCTCGCCGATCGAGAAGCACCTCACGCCGGACGAGATCGACGACGTCCTGCGGATCACCGGTGCCACCGAGGGCGACCTCGTGCTCATCGTGGCCGATGCCGTGGGTCGCGTGAACGTTGCCCTCGACGGCCTGCGCCGTCAGCTGGCCGCGCGCCTGCAGCTCGTCCCCTCGGATGCCTGGGCGTTCTGCTGGATGATCGAGCCTCCGCTCTTCGAGTGGAGCGAGGACGAGGCCAGATGGGTCTCGGCGCACCATCCGTTCACGGCACCGGCGGGCGAGGACCTCGACCCGGCCTCCGCGAAAGGGCGCGGCTACGACCTCGTGCTGAACGGGTTCGAGGTGGGAGGCGGCAGCATCCGGATCCACCGCTCGGATGTCCAGCACCGGGTGTTCGAGGTGCTCGGCCTCCCCGAGGATGAGATCCAGGAGAAGTTCGGTCATCTGCTCACCGCGTTCCGCTACGGCGTGCCGCCGCACGGCGGGATCGCGATGGGGATCGACCGGCTCGTCATGCTCATGGCCGACAAGGACTCGCTACGCGACGTCACGGCGTTCCCGAAATCGCAATCCGGAGCCGACCCGCTGACGGGGGCGCCCGCGGCCGTCGATGCCGACCAGCTCCGGGAGCTCGGGATCGCCGTCGTCGCACCCCCGACGCAGCCGGAAGGGACGTGACGTCGTGGTCGAGCTCACGAAGGCGGATCTCGAGCTCCTGACCGGGACGGACTACGCGCACGTCGTCACCCTCCACAGGGACGGGTCGCCCCACGTGTCGCCGACATGGGTCGACGCCGCTGAGGGGCATGTGCTCATCAACACCGCGCAGAGGCGCGTGAAGGATCGCAACGTCCGCAACGACCCACGCGTCGCCGTCTCGGTCATGAAATGGGACGACGCGTACACGTGGCTGTCGATCACGGGCACGGTCGTGGACATCCAGACCGGGGAGCGTGCCGAGCGGCACATCGATGAGCTCGCCCACCGGTACGACGGCGAGGGATTCACCTACAAACCCGGTCAGGTGCGCGAGATCTTGAAGATCCGTCCCGACCGCATCATCCGCTCGGACTGACGCGAAGATGGCTGACGTCCCCCTCGCCGCTCGGATGCGCCCTCGCTCGTTCGACGAGTTCGCAGGGCAGTCGCACTTGGTCGGCGCGGGCAAGGCGCTCACGGAGCTGATCGAGGGCGGACACCTGCCCTCGATCGTGCTGTGGGGACCGGCCGGGACCGGGAAGACGACGCTCGCGCACCTGCTCGCAGACGCCGTCGGCGGAGAGCTCGTGCAGCTCTCCGCGGTCTCGTCGGGTGTCGCCGATGCCCGCAAGGTCATGTCGGCGGCGCGGGGCGGCATGTTCCGCACGATCTTGTTCGTGGACGAGGTTCACCGGTGGTCGAAGGCGCAGCAGGACGTGCTGCTCCCGGCCGTCGAGGACGGCACGATCACCCTCATCGGCGCGACCACCGAGAACCCCTACTTCTCCCTCGTCACGCCGCTGCTGTCGAGGTGCCTGCTGCTGCGCCTCGAGCCCCTCACGCCCGAGGATCTGCGCGAGCTCACGCAGCGAGCGCTCGTGGATACCGACCGAGGACTCGGTGCGCAGGGCGTCAAGGCATCCGAGGAGGCGCTCGACCACCTGGTCGAGATCTCGGGCGGGGACGCGCGTATCGCCCTCACGGGTCTGGAGGCGGCGGTGCTGTCCGCGCGGTCGGCGGGTGAGGACACCCTCACGCTCGAGCGCACCGCGGACGCGGTGCAGCACAAGGCGATCGTGTACGACCGCCAGGGCGACGCGCACTACGACGTCATCTCGGCCTTCATCAAGAGCATCCGCGGCTCGGATCCGGACGCGGCGCTGTTCTGGCTAGTTCGGATGCTGGAGGCGGGGGAGGATGCCCGCTTCATCGCTCGGCGCATGGTCGTTCACGCCTCCGAGGACATCGGCCTGGCCGACCCCCGCGCGTTGCTCGTCGCCACGGCCGCGGCGCATGCGGTCGAGTACGTCGGTCTGCCCGAGGCGCGCCTCAACCTTGCCGAGGCCGCGATCTATCTCGCGCGCGCGCCGAAATCCAACAGCGTGGTCTCCGCGCTCGGGAGAGCGACGGAGGACGCCGTCTCGAGCGACCCCGTCCCCTTGCACCTTCGAGACGCGAGCTCGCCCACGGCACGTCAACAAGGACACGGGAAGGGTTACCGGTACCCTCACGACTTCCCAGGCCACCGCGTCGAGCAGGAGTATCGGCCTGCCCGGTTCACGGGCACGCGCTACTACGAGCCCTCGGGGGAGGGCGAAGACACGTGAACCCCCGGAGGGGAACCCAGACGGTAGCGCTTGTCGCTGCGGCTCGGGCCCGGCAGGCCTGGGTATGATGCGCGGACCTGACGTCTGACCCAAGGGAGACGCTCGCTATGGCCGTCATCGCCTCGCTCGATGCAGGGGACGTCGCCCTCATCGTCCTCGCCGCCTTCTGGGGCGTGCTCGTCCTCTTCTTGTGCATCGTCTTGCTGAATACCTTCCGGGTGCTCGAGTCCACGAAGCTGCTCATCGACGGGATCCGCGAGGAGACCATCCCGCTCCTCACCGAGGTGAAGGGCTCCGTCGAGCGCACGAATCGCGAGCTGGACCGCGTCGACGGCATGCTGGTCTCGGCCGGAGCCATCGTCGGGCGCGTCGAGAGGATCTCGGGGCTGATCGAGCAGGCCGCGGCGGGGCCCCTCGTGAAGATCATCTCGCTCGGAGCGGGAGTTTCGAAGGCAGCCGCGCGATTCCGCGGGAAGTCGAACGGGAAGACATGAAGCGCGTCTTCTGGCTCGCGCTGGGGCTCGGCGCCGGCGCGGCCGGGGTGGTGATCTCGGCGCGCTTCGCGAAGAAGCAAGCGAAGAGCGTTCCGGCGGCCGTTGCTCGGGAGGCGCGCGGAGGCATCATGGAGCTCACGAAGCTCTTCAACGAGTCGGTCGCGGAGGGGAAGCGCGCGATGGCCGAGAAGGAGCACGAGCTCCGCTCCGACACGCGGTAGCGCGCCCGGCGGCCCGGCGCGCGTCCGCGGATAGACTGTCGCGCCATGGACGGTGCCGAGATCCGCGAGACGTTCTTGCGTTTCTTCGAGGAGCGCGATCATCGTCGCGTCCCGAGCTCCTCGCTCATCCCGCCGCCGGAGACGGGCCTGCTGCTCACGGTCGCGGGCATGATCCAGTTCATCCCGTACTTCTTGGGGCAGACCCCACCGCCGTTCCCCCGCGCCGTGACCGTGCAGAAATGCTTCCGAGCGCTCGACATCGAGAACGTCGGACACACCGCCCGTCACCTCACGCTCTTCGAGATGCTGGGGAACTTCTCCTTCGGCGACTACTTCAAGCAGGATGCGTGCAGCTGGGGTCTGGAGCTCGTGACGGGGGTGTTCGGTATCGACCACGACCGTCTGTGGGTCACGGTGTACGAGACCGACGAAGAGACGATCGGGATCTGGCAGGAGCTCGGCATGCCCACCGAGCGGATCGTGCGGCGTGGGAAGGCCGACAACTACTGGTCGACGCACACGGCCGGTCCGGGGGGGCCATGCTCGGAGATCTTCGTCGACCGAGGGGCCAAATACGGACCCGAGGGCGGACCCGCCGTCGACGAGGAGCGCTTCATGGAGATCTGGAACCTCGTCTTCATCCAGGACGAAGTCGACGCGGACGAGAACGTCCTTGGCGAACTGCCGGCCAAGAGCATCGACACGGGCTCGAGCCTGGAGCGCGTGGCCACCGTCCTGCAAGACGTCGACAACCTGTTCGAGACCGACCTCATCCGGCCCCTGCTCGAGGTGGCGGAGTCGCTCTCGGGGAAGCGGCACGGCGAGGACGAGCGCACGGACGTCTCGCTCAAGATCATCACCGAGCACGGCCGCGCCACAACGTTCCTCGTCGCGGACGGCGTCTTGCCCTCGAACGAGGGGCGCGGCTACGTCTTGCGCCGCATGCTGCGCCGGGTCGTGAGCCACGCCCGGCGACTCGGGGTCGAGACGCCGGTGATGGAGCGTCTCGTCGAGATCACCGTCGAGCGCTTCGGAAGCGCGTATCCGGAGCTCGTTGAGAACCGGGCCTACATCGCGCAGGTGGTCTCCTCGGAGGAAGAGCGCTTCGCCGCAACGCTCCGCCAAGGACTCACGCTGTTCGAGACCGAGGTGAGCCGCGCGAAGGGGGCCGGAGTCGTGCCCGGCGACGTGGTGTTCAAGCTGCACGATACCTACGGGTTCCCTCGGGAGCTCACCCGCGAGCTCGTCGAGGACGCCGGCCTCAGCGTCGACGAGGAGCGCTTCGACGCGCTCATGGCCGAGCAGCGTGAGCGCGCGCAGAAGGCGGCGAAACGCGGCAAGCCGGGCGAGGAGATCGCCGTCGTCGCCGGCGAGGTGGGCGCGACCGAGTTCCTCGGATACGAGACCCTCCAGGCCGACGCCCGGCTCCTCGCTCTGCTCACCGACGTGGGTCGCGCCCCGGTCGTCGGCGAAGGGGATGAGGTTCGCTTCGTCTTGGACCGGACCCCGTTCTACGCGGAGTCCGGGGGTCAGGTCGGCGATCACGGGCTCGTGCGGACATCGAGCGGGCTGATCCGCGTCACGGATGCGCAGCTTGGCCCCGGGGCGGTCATCGTCCACGCCGGACGCGTGGAGTCCGGCGAGGTGCGAGAGGGCGACGAGGCACGCGGGGAGGTCGATCGTGAACGCCGTGAGGCGACGATGCGCGCCCATACGGCGACGCACGTCGTGCATTGGACGTTGAAGCACGTGCTCGGCGAGCACGCCCGGCAGGCCGGGTCGCTCGTCGCGCCGGGGCGGCTGCGGTTCGACTTCCCCCACCATTCGGCGGTACCTCACGATGTGCTGGAACAGGCCGAGGAGCTGGCGAACCGGCGGTTGGTCGAGGACGCGCCGGTCACGATCTACGAGACGACGTTCGACGAAGCCAAGAACCAGGGAGCGATCGCGCTCTTCGGGGAGAAGTACGGCGAGTTCGTCCGGGTGGTCGAGGTCGGCGACTTCTCGATCGAGCTCTGCGGGGGAACCCACGTCGCGCGCACCGGCAACGTCGCGCTCATCCGGATCCTGCACGAGGCGTCGATCGGCGCAGGGATGCGCCGCGTGGAGGCCATCGTCGGTCCCGACGCCCTTCGCGAGATCAACCTCGAGCGCCGGCTCCTGGCCGAACTCATGGAAGCGCTCGGGACGAACGATCCGCGCGCGGCCCCCGCTCGCGCCCGCGAGGTCATCGATCGGATCAAGCGCCTGGAGAGTGAGCTCGGCCGGGTCCGCCGGGGGGACCGTGACGCGCTCGTAGAACGACTGCTCGGCACCGTCGAGGAGGTCGCCGGTGTCTCGCTCCTCGTGGCCGAGCTCCCCGGCGAGGACGCCGACGCTCTCCGCGAGCTCGCCCTCGCCCTCCGCGACCGGCTCGAGCGCTCGGGGGCCGCGGCGGCGGTGCTCGGCAACGGTGACGGCGGGAAGGCCCTCATCGTCGCATCGGTCACGAACGCGCTCGTCGAGCGCGGCGTCACGGCGCCCAGGCTCCTCGAGCAGGCGGCCAACGTCATCGAAGGGGGCGCGGGGGGCAAGGCCATCTTGGCGTTCTCGGGCGGTCGGCGCGGCGCGGCGGTGAAGGAGGCGCTCGGCTCGATCCCGGGGCACCTCGCGGAGCTCCTCGGCGGGAAGTAGGCGCGCCCGTGGCGGAGCTCGAGGGGCGTGTCCTGGGGCTCGACCTCGGCGACGTGCGGATCGGCGTCGCGATCTCGGATCCGGAGCGGCGCCTGGCCGTGCCGCTCGGCACCGTCCACACCGGCGCGCCCGCCGATTTGAAGGCGGTCGCCGCCCTCGTACGCGAGCACCACGTGACGGCCGTGGTGGTGGGGTTGCCCCTGCGTATGTCCGGTGAAACCGGCACGAGAGCGGTGCACGCGAAAGGGTTCGCGGACGCCCTCGGCTCCGTCCTCGACGTGCCTGTCTTCCTTCAGGACGAACGTCTGTCCACGGTGCAGGCCGACCGGGCCCTCAAGGACGCCGGGGCGGGGGGTCGAGCTCGTCGCGGCGCCGTCGACCGCTCCGCGGCCGCGATCATCCTGCAGGCATGGCTCGACGGGCAGCCACGGGGCTGAGGTCCCCCGATGCACGTTCGCCCGGTATGCTCCCTTCCCGGATGCTGGACACCGCCTCCTCGAAGTCCGATACGCAAGCGCCCGGCCGGCATCGCCGCCGAACCGCGCATTGGGGTCTCCGTCTCGGGATCGTCTTCCTCCTCGTCGCGGGGACGCTCACCGTCGCCGGCCTCCGCTACTACTCGTACTGTCAGGAGGCGTCGGGACCGAAGACCCCCGTGGCGTTCACGGTTCCCGAGGGCTCGAGCGGGGGTCAGGTGATCGACGCGCTCCACGACGCGGGCGTGATCAGGTGTGGGCTGGTGTCGAAGTGGCTACTCCGCAGGAGCCGGAAGCAGGACCAGCTCCGGGCGGGGGACTACCGACTCACGACGAACATGACACCCGAAGCCGTGTTCGCCATCCTCTCGACGCCCCCACCCTCCGTCCCCACCGTTCGCCTCACCATCCCGGAGGGATACCGGATCACTCAGATCGCCGAGCGCGTGCGCGAGTCCCTCGGCGTCCCGGTGGATCGGTTCCTGGCGGCCATCGACGGTACGAACTGGGCCCTCCCGCCGTACCTGCCGAAGGACGCCTCGAGCCCGGAGGGGTTCCTCTTCCCGCAGACCTACCAGTTCGCGAAGAGCGGCACGACCGCCGACGACGTGATCCGGCGCCTCCTGGCCGAGTTCGGCACCGAGACTGCGAGCCTGCCGTGGCAGAACGCCGACGCGCTCGGCGTCACGCCATATGAAGCCGTGATCATCGCCTCGATGATCGAGGAGGAGGCCCGGGTGCCGCAGGACCGCCCGAAGATCGCCGCCGTCATCTACAACCGACTGGCGCAGGGGATGAACCTCGGCATCGACGCAACGCTCCAATACGTGGACCCCGACCCCTCGGACGGGCTGACCGCATCCGACTTCCAGATCGACAGCCCGTACAACACGCGCCTGTCGCCGGGCCTGCCGCCCACCCCGATCGCGAGCCCCGGCATGGCCTCGCTCGAGGCCGCGCTGAACCCGGCGGACGTCACGTATCTCTATTACGTCTTGTGCGGCACGGACGGACACCACAAGTTCAGCGACACGTTCGCGCAGTTCCAGCAGGACGTCTCGACCTGTTTGGGGTGATCCGGCTTGACTGAGACGTCACCCCGGACACGGATCGGTGGCTCGACTCGGGTGGTGGGGATCATCGGCTGGCCGGTGTCGGGGAGCCTGTCGCCGGTCATCCACAACGCGGCGTTCTCAGCGCTCCACATTGACTGGACGTACGTGCCGATGCCCGTACCCCCGGGGTCGGTCCGGTCCGCGCTCGAGGGCTTGCGAGCGCTCGGGTTCGCCGGGGCGAACGTCACGATGCCCCACAAGACCGAGGCCGCGCGGGTCGTCGGTGAGCGAACCGAAGACGCCGAGCTGCTGGAGGCCGTGAACACGATCGTCGTGGGCTCCCGTGGCCTCGTCGGCCACAACACCGACGCGCCGGGGTTCGATCGCTTCCTTCGGCGGGATGCGGGGTTCGAGCCCGAGGGCCGATCGGCGCTGCTGTTCGGCGGCGGGGGGGCCGCGCGCGCGTGCGCCCTCGCCCTCGCCCGTGGGGGCCTGGCCGAACTCACCGTCGCGCTCCGAGATCCCGCTCGCGACGCGGGCCTGCGGGCGACGTTGGACGGTTCACCGACATCGCTATCGGTCGTGCCCTTCGGCGGCGCGACCAGCGTCCACGCGGACCTCGTGGTGAACGCCACGCCGATCGGTGCGCAAGGGGAGTCGCTTCCGGTCCCCCCGCTCGGAGCCGGAGCGGTAGTCGTCGACCTGCTGTACCGCCCAGCCGGGACGCCGCTGCAGACGCTCGCTCGCTCGGCGGGAGCGGCCGTCTTCGGTGGCCTCGGGCTCCTGCTGCACCAAGCCGCGCTGTCCTTCGAACTGTGGACGGGACAGATACCGCCGCTCGACGTGATGTCGGCGGCCGCCATCGCGGCGCTCGCCGAGCCGCCCGCTGACCGAACGGCGTAGGACAGGCCCCGTCTGTGCCTGGATGTCTCAAGGCGGGTTCGCGTGCTCCCGATGCATCAGGGAGGAGCGACCGTGCCTATGGAAGATCTGAGCGCGCTCGCCGCCCGACTTGCGGCGAGCGTCGGTGACGCACGCGGCTGCCTCATCGTGTCGCGGGACGGCCTCGTCATCGGGACGCACCCCGAGGACGGCGAAGCCCAGCTGAAGCCGGCGTGGCTACGGTTCGCGGCCCTGGGCGAACCCGATCGCGGCTTCGTGCGATTCGATAACGAGATCTGGTGTTTCGTGCGGCGCGGAGCCTACGCAGCGTTCCTCGTGACCAGCGTCGCGGTGCGGCCCGGCCTGGCCATCGACCGGATCGAGCAGGCGCTCCTCAC
>JBDTYT010000006.1:0-41205 GCA_040005555.1 Actinomycetota bacterium
CGGCCGCGTGCGCAGAGCCAAGCTGTATTACCTGCGCGAGCGCAAGGGCAAGAAGGCGCGCATCCGCGAGCGCCGGATCGAGGCGGACGAGCTCGCCGCGGTGCTCGCGGCCGAGGCGGCGGCGGCCGCCGCCGCGAACGCGCCACCCGATGACGAGGCGCCTGCCGAGGACGAGGCCCTCGCCGATGGCGAGGCCCCCGTCTCAGAACCGCTCGAGGCCGCGAGCGACGAGAGCGCCGCCCAGGCTGACGAGGCCGCTCCCTCCGACGAGCCCGAGGCCGAGCAGGCCCAGGAAGTCCAGCTCGTAGCTGCCGACGAAGGTCAGAGCGACCGGGCGTGATCGAGCGCCCGCCCGGCTCCCCGGAGCCGGGCGATCATCCCCCCGACGCCGAGGCAGTCGTTTCGCCCGAGCCTCCGTCCCGCCGTCCGCCGCGCACGTGGCTGCGCGAGCTTCCCGTGCTCATCGTGTTGGCCTTCGCCCTCGCGATCGTCCTGAAGACGTTCGTCGTGCAGGCCTTCTTCATCCCCACTGGCTCGATGGAGCCGACGCTCCTCCCGGGGGACCGGGTGTTGGTGAGCAAGGTCCTGTATCACCCCCACCGAGGTGACATCATCGTGTTCGAGGATCCTCATCCGGGACCTCAGCAGGACCGAGGCATCATGGGGGGGTTCGTGCACTGGCTCTCGCAAGGTCTCGGACTGGCCCGACCGGTGGACGAGGATTTCATCAAGCGCGTGATCGGGATGCCGGGGGAGACCGTCGAGATCACGAACCATCGTGTTCTCATCGACGGCGCCCAGCTCCCCGAGCCGTACCTCACCGCAGAGGCCAAACGCTCGATGGTGGACTACGGACCCGTGACCGTTCCGGATGACGCGCTCTTCGTGATGGGCGACAACCGCGGCCACTCGAGCGACTCGCGAGCGAGCCTCGGGTTCATCCCGCTCGACCGAGTCGTCGGACACGCCCTCCTCATCATGTGGCCTCCATCGCGGCTCGGGTGGCTGCACTAACGCTCGACCTCGACCGGTACGAGCGCACGCTCCGTGCGCAGGGTTTCGGACGCATCGCCGGAGCCGACGAAGCCGGGCGCGGGGCGCTCGCCGGGCCGCTCGTCGCCGCTGCGGTGATCTTGCCCGCGGGCTTCGACCTCGAGGGCATCGCCGACTCCAAGCTCCTCACGCCGAACGCGAGAGCTCGGGCGTTCGATCGCATCGTGCGCGATGCCGTGTGTTGGTCGGTGTGCCGCGTGATGCCGTCCCGGATCGACCACCGCGGTTTGCACCGTTCGAACGTCTGGTTGCTGCGCCGGGCCATCGTCCGGCTCGAGCTCGCGCCCGATTACGTGCTGACGGATGGGTTCCCCGTGCGGAAGCTGCCCGTGCCGTCCCTGTCGATCAAGAAAGGAGATCTGGTCACCGCGTCGGTGGCCGCGGCTTCGATCGTGGCCAAGGTCACGCGGGACCGCATGATGGACCGCTACCACAGGCGGTTCCCCGAGTACGGCTTCGACCACCACCGCGGGTACGGCACGGCCGCACACCGCGACGCGATCAAGCGTCTGGGCCTCACGCCCATCCACCGGCGATCGTTCAAGGGAGTCGGTCCCGATCCGGAGGATGTCGAGGACGGCGCTACAGTGGTGGACCGGGAGGGAGCATGAACCACGAAGAAGACGACATCGAGCGGTTCGAAGAGGAGCGCGAACTCGAGCTGTACCGCGAGTATCGGGACGTCGTGCCGATGTTCACCTTCGTGGTCGAGACCGAGCGACGCTTCTACCTGGCCAACCAGGTCGACATCCACCATCGCGAGGGTGGATGGGTCGAGGTCGAGCTCGGAGACGCGTGGGTGTGGGATATGTTCAGGCCCGCCCGCTTCGTCTCGCGGGTGCGCGTGATGACGCGGCGTGACGTGAACGTCGAGGAGCTCCGGCGCGAGGAGACGCTGCCGGAGGATCCCAGTATCACGGCCTGAACGCCTCCGTGTCGGTGGTGCGCGCTAGCGTCCGAGGATGGGATCAACGGTGGACCGGCGGCCAGCCCTCGGTCGCTCCGGCGAGGCGGCAACCCTCGGCGTGTATCGGCAGCGCGGGTTCCGAGCGATCGCGTGCAACTGGCGCTGTCCGCTCGGCGAGCTCGACCTGGTGGTGGAGCGAGACCGCCTCTTGGTCTTCTGCGAGGTGAAGACCCGCTCGAACACGGCGTTCGGCGGTGGGTACGAGGCCGTCACGTGGACGAAGCGGCGCAAGCTGCGCCAGCTCGCCGAGGCGTTCCTCGCCTCAAGCGATGTACGACATCGCGACGTGCGCTTCGACGTCGCGAGCGTGTCATTCACTCGCACTTGCGTCGATGTCGAGATCTTCGAGGATGCCTTCTGACGACGACGTGTCGGTAGCGGGCGCTAGGGTCGCGCGGTCGTGTACGGGCAGGTCATCGGTGTCACCGTGGTCGGGGTCCGCGGGTACCCGTTCGCCGTCGAAGCACACATCGGTCGGGGACTGCCGTCCCTCACGCTGACCGGCCTCCCGGGCGTGGCCGTGCAGGACGCGCGCGAACGGATCCGCCCGGCGGTCGAGAGCGCCGGCTTCGAGTGGCCGCTCCGCCGCGTCGTCGTGAACCTGTCGCCCGGCAACCTGCGCAAGGAGGGGCCCGGGCTCGATCTGCCGGTCGCGATGGGCGTCCTCGCCGCCTCGGCGCAGGTGCCACCCGACCGGCTGTCGAGATACGCGTTCGTCGGCGAGCTCTCGCTGCGAGGCACGCTCGTTCCCACGCCAGGGGTGCTCTCCGTCGCGATGGCTGCCGCGCGGGCCGGCCTCGACGGGGTGGTGGTCCCGGCGGCCAACGCGTCGGAGGCGT
Organism: Actinomycetota bacterium; assembly: GCA_040005555.1. Lineage (GTDB taxonomy): Bacteria > Actinomycetota > UBA4738 > UBA4738 > HRBIN12 > JBDTYT01. Next base: position 2,860 of record JBDTYT010000006.1, read on the forward strand.
CGCTCGTCGAGGGGCTCGAGGTCGTCCCCGCGCCCTCCCTCGCCGAGGTCGTCGGGTTCCTGCGGGGTTCATGGGTTCCCTCGATCCCGGCGACGAGGACAACGGCGGGTCACCCGCCCGACGCTCGTGACGATGTGGACTTCGCGGAGATCCGGGGGCAGCTGCAGGCGCGCAGGGCGCTCGAGGTGGCCGCGGCCGGGGGCCACAACGTCTTGCTGGTGGGCTCACCCGGCGCAGGGAAGACCATGCTCGCGCGCCGGCTCGCGACCATCTTGCCCTCGCTGTCCCGAGATGAGGCCCTCGAGGTCACGCAGCTGTACTCGGTGGCCGGGCTCCTCCAAGGCGCCATGGTCCGGGACCGGCCCTTCCGTTCGCCCCACCACTCGATCTCGATGCCGGGACTGCTCGGTGGCGGAAGCGCGTACCTGCGGCCGGGCGAAGTCTCGCTCGCGCACCACGGAGTGCTCTTCTTGGACGAGCTGACCGAGTTCCGCCGCGACGCGATCGAGGGACTCCGGCAGCCGCTCGAGGACGGGAGGGTCGTGGTCACGCGGGCGGCCGGCTCCGTGGAGTTCCCTGCTCGGTTCACGCTCATCGCGGCCGCGAACCCGTGTCCCTGCGGATACGAGGGGGATCCCTACCGCCGGTGCGATTGCCAGGCGAACCGCGTGCAGGTCTACCAGCAGAAGCTCTCGGGTCCGCTGCTCGATCGGATCGATATCCGGCTCGTCGTGCCGCGCCTGTCGAAGCAGGAGCTCCTCGGCGAGACGCTGGGCGAGACCTCGGCGAAGATCCGCGCGCGCGTCGACGTCGCGCGTGACCGCCAGCGGCGGCGCTACGCGAGGCTCGGTTTCTCGTCGAACGCGCATCTCCCGGGCCCGCTGGCTCGACGCGAATCGCGCGTGTCCGCCGGCGGACGCGAGATGCTCGCGCAGGCCGTCGACACGCTCGCCCTTACCGGTCGCGGGTTCGACCGGGCCATCAAGGTCGCCCGCACCGTGGCCGATCTGGCCGGCACCGACGACGTCGCCGCGGACCACGTCGCCGAGGCGCTGTCCTACCGCGTGATCGCCGGCGCGGGGGGCCTCGCGCGTGCAGGTTGAGACGATCCCGTCGAAGTGGCCCGAGGGTTTCTCGGAGGGCCCGCGCAACCGCCGGGCGCTGTTCGTGCTCATGTCCCTGCGGGGCATCGAGCCGAAAAAGCTCCTCGAGCTCGCGGTGCGCGAACGCACGGCGTCGGCGTGTCTCGCCGCCATCCGCGCCGGGCGCGCCGGCAGCCCCTCGGACCATGAGCACGCGGGCAGCATCGACCCCGACATGGTCGAGGCCGCCGTCGATACCTGCGGCGCGCGGCTCGTGGTTGCGGGATCGCCCGAGTACCCGCCTCAGCTGAACGACCTCCACGATCCGCCGGCGGGGTTGTTCGTCCGCGGTCGGCCGCTCCCCGGCCGGTTCGGGACCGTCGCCGTCGTCGGCGCTCGCCGATGCTCGGATCTGGGCGGCGAGCTCTCCCACACGATCGGCCGCGACCTGGCCGCATCGGGGTTGTGCGTCGTGAGCGGAGCCGCACGAGGCATCGATGCCGCCGCGCACGAAGGGGCGCTGGCGGCAGGAGGTCACACGATCGCGATCCTCGGATGCGGGATCGATCGCCCCTACCCGTCGGCGAGCCGTGTCCTCATCGGCCGCATCGCCGCGGAGGGCTCGGTCGCGAGCGAGTATCCGCCCGGCGTCCCCGCGGAGCCGTTCCGCTTCCCCGCTCGCAACCGACTCGTTGCGGCGCTCGCCACGGCGCTCGTGGTCGTCGAAGGCGCCGAGCGCAGCGGCTCGCTCATCTCCGCCCGACACGCGCTAGGCATCGGGCGCGACGTGTTCGCTGTACCGGGCTCGGTCACGAACCCACTGTCGTATGTGCCGCACACGCTCATCCGCGACGGAGCCACCCTCATCCGCGGCGTCGACGACCTGATGGACGACCTCGGATTGACGCGCGACCCTGGCCGGGAGCTCATGCCTGTTGACCTGACTGTTCCCGAGCGCGCCGCGCTCGACATCATCACCGCGCCGGTCTTGCCCGAGCGCATCGCGCGAGACATCGGCGTCGGGGTCGCGGACGCGATCTCGCTGCTGATGCGGCTCGAGATGAAGGGGCTCGTCGTCTGTGTGGGCGGACGCTACGAACGTCGGCTCCGCGCGAGCACGACCTGACGACCTGGGCCGCGCCCGCCGAAACCTGTCGCCGCGAACGGTTTCGGGGCTATGCTCGACCAGCCTAGGTCGATGGTCGCATCCTTTTCTGCTCTGCGCGGGAAGCTTGAACGCAGACGTGCCGGTTGGTACAAGGAGTCCCCGAAACCGATCTCCGACTGAAGCGAACGAGGATCATGGACATCGACCTTCCTCAGCCCGACGCGGACCTCATCCGCTCGTTCACCGACCACCTGGCGCTCGAGCGTCATCTTTCCGAGCACACGGTGACGGCCTACCGGCGCGACCTCGAGCACCTGGCTCGTTTCCTGCATCGTGGCCACCGGTCGCTGACGACGGTGACCTACCCGGAGCTCCGGCGGTTCCTCGCGCAGCAGACCACGCTCGGCTACGCGCGCGCATCGATCGCCCGGGGGGTGGCGTCGATCCACACCTTCTACCGGTGGGCGGCCGCTCGTGGGTACGTGGCGAACGACCCCGCGGCGCTGCTCGGCCGGCCGAAGGTCGTGTCGCGCCTGCCGACGGTACTCCGCGCCCGCGAAGCCGCGAACCTGGTTGAGTTGCCGGCGCCGCCCGCGGATACCGGATCTCGGGAGCGCGCGGTTGCCCTGCGCGATCGGGCGATCCTCGAGGTGCTCTACGGGTCGGGCCTGCGTGTCAGCGAGGTGGCGGGCCTGACCGCGGACCGCGTCGACCTCGACCGCGGTCGGGTGCTCGTCATGGGCAAGGGCGCGAAGGAGCGCGAGGTCCCGCTCTCCGACTTCGCGGTCGGGGCCTTGCGTGCCTACCTCCGCGACGGCAGGCACGAGCTGGCGCCCGCCGAGCTCTCACCGATGGTGTTCTTCAACCGGAAGAAGAAGCCGATCGGACCGCGCGACATCCGCGCGATGGTGGAACAATATGGAGGTAGGTCGCTGTCGGGACGGCGGGTGACGCCGCACACGTTGCGGCACTCGTTCGCGACGCATCTGCTCGAGGGAGGAGCCGACATCCGGGCGGTACAGGAACTTCTCGGCCACGCCAGCGTGGCGACAACGCAGCGATACACCCACGTCTCACGCACTCGGCTGTTCGAGGCATACCGACAGAGCCACCCGAGGGCTTGAGTGGCGCGCGCAGCGAAGACCTCGGAGGAGCGCAAGGCGGCCAAGGCGCCCGCCAAGTCGAACAAACCCGCGAACGTACCCGTGAAGGCCGCGCCCAAGCCGAGGGCGAAGACAACGGCGAAGGGCCCCATCGAGCCCCCGGCGAAGGCGCCCGCCGCCGCCCCCGGCGGTTCCTCCATCGATCCGGCTGCCAACGAGCTCTCAGCGCTCTGGGTCGAGTTCAAACGCTCTGCGTCGGCCGCGGCGCGCGAGCGCCTGATCTTGCACTACGCCCCGCTCGTGAAGTATGTCGCGAGCCGCGTCGCGACCGGTCTGCCGGCCAGCGTCGAGCAAGCCGACCTCGTGAGCTACGGCATGTTCGGGCTGATCGACGCGCTCGAGAAGTTCGAGCCGGCGCGCGGGAACAAGTTCGAGACCTACGCGATCCCCCGGATCAAGGGCGCGATCATCGACGAACTCAGGGCGATGGACTGGGTGCCGAGGTCGGTGCGTTTCAAGGCGCGCGAGATCGAGAAGGCCCACGCCGATCTCGAGTCGATGCTGAAACGCGCGCCGACCGAGCGCGAGATGGCGGAGCGCCTCGGCGTGTCGCTGTCCGAGCTCCACGACGTCACCAGCCAGATCTCGTTCGTGTCCGTGCTCGCGCTCGACGAGTTGCTCTCGGTCGGCAGCGACCGCGGCGAGCAGGTCTCGCTGCTGGACACGCTGGCCGATCGCGGGGGCGACATCGCGACGGGCCTCGAAGGGCAAGAGACGCGAGGCCTCCTCGCCGCCGCGATCAACTCGCTGTCCGAGCGCGAGAAGATCGTGGTCACGCTCTACTACTTCGAGGGACTCACGCTGAACGAGATCGGGGAGATCTTGGGGGTCACGGAGTCCCGGATCTGCCAGATCCACACGAAGGCCGTCGGCCAACTCCGCCTCCAGCTCGTCGAGACCGAGTAGCACCGCAACCCCCCGCGCGCTCGGCTGTGAACCAGATCACTGCGTCCACGCTGAACCCCCGCTAGCCTGCCCCCCAGTTCGAGCTCGGAGGTCCCATGGCACGCCGGAGCTGTCTCGTCCTCCCTGTGTTGATCGGGTTGTGGGCCACGCCTCACGTCGCGCCGGCCGCCTCACCGATCGGTCGAGCGTCGGGGGCCCCGTCCGCGCGCGCCGCGGTCCCCGTCCCGCAGGCGGGTTCGTGGTCTTGGCCGGTCACCGGGCCGGTCATCCGAGGGTTCGACCCTCCGTCCGATCCCTACGGCGCCGGCCACCGCGGCATCGACATCGCCGTGGCGTTCGGCACCGCCATCCACGCACCGGCCGCGGGCGTCGTGACGTTCTCGGGCAAGGTCGGTGGGCAGCTGTTCATCACCCTCGACCACGGGGACGGGCTGTCGAGCACGTACTCGTGGTTGTCGTCGACCGCCGTCCGCAAGGGCGACCACGTATCCCGCGGTGGCAAGATCGGTTCGACGGGCGTCGGACATCCGGGCTCGTCGGTGACGCACCTGCACTTCGGGGTGAAGCTCGCCGGCGAATACATCGATCCGATGTCCGTGCTCGGTCCGCTGTCGGTCGTGAGTCTCATCCGCCTCGCGCCGCTCGTGTAGAGAACTCGGGTGAGGCTGCGCCGGGCATCGGGCGTGGGCGCTACCATGTGCCGTTCCCACGACCGAGGAAGGCCGACCTGCCGCGCCATCACGCCGCTTCGCGCTCGAGCGCTGTGCTGGTCGCGCTGCTGCTCATCATCCTGGCTCCGGCGACACCGACCCGCGCGGGGGGACTGGGTCAGCCGGTCTGGCCGCAGTTCCAGGGCGGGCCGGGGCACCCGGGAGCGCTCGGCGGCGCCCCGGCTCCTCCGTACCGACAGGCGTGGGCGTTCCACGCGCCCGAAGGAGCGCTCTCCGGGGCGGTGATCGTTGGTTCAGTGGCGATCACGGTCGGCCAACAAGCGGTGTACGGGGTCGACATCGGCACGGGCGAGCAGGTGTGGCAGCTGATCCGCAACGGTGGCCCCTTGTCGATGCCCGCGATGGGAACGGTCGGCGCAGAACAGGTCCTCGTCTTCCTCGATGAGTCCGAGAGTCTCGGAACGAGCATGGTGGCCGTGGACCTGTCGTCGATGCGCGAGCGCTGGAGGGTGCCGCTCGGGGCCGTCACGCGCAGCGGCGTCACCGTGGACGGCGGGAACGCGTATGCGGCCGACGCTGATGGCACCGTGTACGCCGTGAGTCTGGACACCGGCACACTGCTGTGGACCGCCGACACGATCGGCAGGGTCGAGGGGCCTTTGGCCGCCGCCGACGGCAACGTATACGTCGTCGCGCGCGATGCGGGTCAACAGCGTGTCCAGGTCGTGGCCCTCGACCCGCAGACAGGTGACCCGCGCTGGGACTTCTCGCCCCGGGTCGGGGCGGCGACCGCATCGGTTCCCGCGGCCGGGAACGGCCTCGTGATCATCGGCGCGGCCGATCGGCTCATCCACGGGCTGGGGGCGGATGGTGGAACCGAGCATTGGACCTCCCTCGCGCTGTCCTTGTTCTCTCCCGTCAGCGGTGCAGCCCTCGACGGCGGAACGTTGGTGATCGCCGATGCCTCCGGCGGCGTCTACCGACTCGATCCCAGGAACGGCCACGAGCTGTGGGACAACCAGCTGAACGAGCTCGTCGTGCGGAGCTCTCCCGTGGTTGCCGGGACGACCGTGTTGGTCGGGTTGAACGACGGGCGGCTCGTGGCGCTTGACATGGGCACGGGACATCTCATCTGGCAGAACCGACCGACACCGGGTCTGATCGGCTCGATCGCGCTCTCGCCCGATGCAGTAGTAGCGGTGAAGGGGGGAAGCACTCCCGGACTCGTCGCCTTCGTCCACGATCCCCAGGGATCGCTGACCGACGTTCCGTCCCCGACGGAGATCGACCTCGGGAAGTTGTTCGGCAACTTCGCCGTGGCCTTCGTCGCGAGCGTGGTCGTCCTGTATGCACCGTTCCGCCTCGTGGCGCGCCGTTCCCCGAGCCCGGACGATGAAGGTGATGCGAACGGTGACGACGAAGCCGACGCGGACAACGACGGTGAAGACGGGGCCGAGGCATGAGCAAGAAGCGCCGCAAGCCGAAGCCGAGGTCCGGGTACCGCCCTCCAGGGACGGCCGCGGCGCCCGTCGCCGAGCGGGCGACGCCGACCGCCGGGTCCCGCACCGGCAGGACCCGCGGCGAGGTTCCGTCTGTCCTCGGGTTCCTGTCGCGCGGAAGCGGCGACTCACCGTTCCCCCCGGTCCCGCAATCGATCGCGCGAGGAGCGATCGCCGTCGGCTCCTCGCTCGTGCTCCTCGTGACGGCGTTCGTGCTCGAGTTCCTCCTGTGGGTGGGGCTCGTGTCCCTCGGCCTCGAGGGACCGCCCGGTCGCCTCGTGAACCTGTTGGCGCTGCCTCCCATCAGCACGTACTTCGACGCCTTGAACGGCGTCACGATCTACGGGTTCGGTGGCGCGGGGTTCGGGGCGGCGACCGCGTTCATCGTGGTGCGGGCGCTGATCCTCTCCGTCGTCGTTGGGTTGGTGGTGCAGACCCTCGAGGGGGAGGGCTCACCCCTCGATGGCGTGAAGCGTGGCCTCGCCGCCTTCCCGACGGTGCTCGTGACCGGGATCCTCGCCCTGAGCCTGATGATCGTGGGAAGCGTGATCTTGCCGATCTTCGGCCCCGGGCTCGGGTTCCTGGGGTCGGTGCTCACGTTGGTGGCGGCGCTCTTCTTCCTGGTGTACGCGCCGATCGCCGCCGTTCGCGAGGGCCGGCCCATCCAGGAGACGATCCGGCGTTCGGCCCGAGCCGCCATGATGCCCGGCAGTCGTCACCTGCTCTTTTGCATGCTCTACATCTTCCTGACGCTGCCGATCCTCGTCGCGCTCGCCCCGAACGGGAACCTGCTCGGGGTGAACCCCTCGATCTCGATGTGGACCTACGGGCTGATCACCACGTTCGTGCACCTCACGTTCCTGGCCGCGTTCGCGTACCGGTGGATCCGGGCCGAAGACCATGTGCCCGACGAGCCGCTGAGGGGCCGCCGACGGTAACGGGCCCTGGCGTACCGCATCGGCGCTGCTAGACTGCCCTTCGCCGGCGCGCGAGCGCCGAGCTCACACGCCCGGGGACCGCGCCCGGGGGTCCCGGAGCAGTCTCCCGGGCCGAGGCGCGGGTCGAACCGGGCGGAGGGAACAACCGGAAGGAGGAAGCACCGTGCCTGTCGTCACCAGGCGGGAGCTCCTCGAGGCAGGCGTCCATTTCGGACACCAGACACGGCGCTGGAACCCGAAGATGGGTCGGTTCCTGTACGGGGAGCGGTCCGGCATCTACATCATCGATCTCGAGAAGACGCTCATCGGGGTCGAGGAGGCGTACGCATACGCGAGGGACCTCGGCCGGCGAGGCGGCATCGTTCTGTTCGTAGGAACGAAGAAGCAAGCACAGGAGGTCATCACCGAGCACGCGGAGCGTGTCGGCATGCCCTCCGTCACCACCCGGTGGCTCGGCGGCATGCTCACGAACTTCCAGACGGTCTCACGGCGACTGCTCCGGCTGCGCGAGCTCCAAGAGATGGAGCGCACCGGTGCCTTCGACTATCTCCCGAAGAAGGAAGCCATCCGTCTGCGCCACGAGCGCGACAAGCTGGAGCGCAACCTCGGCGGGATGCGGAACCTCGAGCGGCTGCCCGACGCCATCTTCGTGATCGATACGAAGAAGGAGCACATCGCCGTGAACGAGGCCCGCAAACTCGGCCTGCCGGTGATCGCGATCGTGGACACGAACTGCGACCCGGACGAGGTCGACTATGTGATCCCGGGCAACGACGACGCGATCCGCTCGGTCACCCTCGTGACCCGCGTGATCGCCGACGCGTTGGTCGAGGGCCGCCAGGAGGGACGCGAGGCCATGGTCACGCGCGCCACGGGCCCCGAGATCGAGCCCGAGCTCGAGGTCGCTCCCCAAGCACCTGCACCCCCTCCCGCGGCCGCGGAGCAGTCGATCGAGGTCGAGCCCCCCGGGCCCGCGCCCGAACCCGACGCCGCCGCTCCGGCGATGGCCGTCGAGGGAGCCGATCAGGAGAACGCATGACCCAGATCAGTGCAGAGCAAGTGAAGCGGCTCCGCGATCTGAGCGGCGCAGGCATGATGGACTGCAAGAAGGCCTTGCAGGACGCCGGCGGTGACATCGACAAGGCGTTCGAGCTGTTGCGCGAGAAGAACCTCGCGTCAGCCTCGAAGCGGGCCGGCCGCTCGGCGAACCAAGGCCGGATCGACAGCTATATCCACTTCAATAACACCGTTGGGGTGCTGATCGAGGTGAACTGCGAGACCGACTTCGTCGCGAACACCCCCGACTTCCAGCAGCTGGTCAAGGATGTCGCGCTGCACGTCGCGAGCCCCGCGGCTCCTCGCTGGCTGGCCCGCGATGACGTCCCCGGCGACGTGGTGGACTCCGAGCGTCACATCTTCGAGATCCAGGCCAAGGAGTTGGGGAAGCCGGACAACGTCATCCCGAATATCGTCGAGGGAAAGCTCAAGGCGTTCTTCGAGGACAACGTGCTGCTCGATCAGAAGTTCGTGAAGGACGATGCCAAGACGATCCAGCGATTGATCGACGAGGTGTCGGCCAAGGTCGGGGAGAAAGTTGCCGTGCGGCGGTTCGTCCGGTACAAGCTTGGCGAAGACGAGAGCTAGGGGAGGGGAGCGAGGGCGCGGATGGTCGAGCACACGCCGGCAGACCCCACCCGTCCGGTCTACCACCGGGTCCTGCTGAAGCTCTCCGGCGACGCCTTCGCACCTCAGGACACGGGGTACGGCATCTCGGCCTCCACGACCGCGCTGCTCGCTCGCGAGCTGTCGGACGTGGTTGCCATGGGCGTTCAGCCCGTGGTCGTGGTCGGGGGAGGCAACATCCTGCGCGGACGGCAGGTACCGGGCATCGACCGGGCGCGCGCGGATTACATGGGGATGCTCGCGACCGTCATGAACGCGCTGGCGCTCCAGGACGCGCTCGAGAAGATCCACGTTCCCACCCGCGTGCAGACGGCCATCCAGATGGCGCAGATCGCGGAGCCGTACATCCCGCTCCGGGCCATCCGACATCTTGAGAAGGGCCGGATCGTGGTGTTCGCCGCGGGGCTGGGTGTGCCGTACTTCTCGACGGACACCACCGCGGCACAGCGAGCGCTCGAGATCGGCGCGCAGGCCATCTTGAAAGGCACGAAGGTCGATGGCGTCTACACCGCGGATCCGCACGTGGATCCATCCGCTCGCCGGTTCGAGTCGATCGAGTACATCGACGTCTTGCGCGAGGGGTACCAGGTGATGGACGCCACCGCGATCTCGCTCTGTATGGAGAACAAGCTCCCCATCATCGTGTTCGACTTCCGTGAGGAGGGCAACATCCGCCGAGCGGTCTCGGGCGAGCCGATCGGAACGCTCGTACACGGGGGCGTGAAGTGACGGTCGAGTCCGCCATGAAGGACGCAGTGGAGAAGATGGACAAGGCGATCGTGGTGCTCAAGGAGGAGCTGTCGGGCGTGCGCACCGGTCGCGCGACCCCCGCCCTGCTCTCGCGACTGACGATGGACTACTACGGTACGCAGGTGCCGATCCAGCAGATGGCCTCGTTCTCCGTCCCCGAGCCCCGGACCCTCGTGATCCAGCCGTTCGACAAGAACGCCATCGGAGCGATCGAGAAGGCGGTCATGCAAAGCGATATCGGCATCACGCCGTCCAACGACGGCAACGTGATCCGGCTTTCCTTCCCGCCACTCACGGAGGAGCGTCGCAAGGAGCTCATCAAGGTGGTCCACCACCGAGCGGAAGAGGGCAGGGTGGCCGTGCGCAACGTGCGCCGACACTCGAAGGAAGCGCTCGAGAAGCTTGAGCATGAGGGCGCCATCTCAGAAGATGACCTCGTGCGTTCGGAGAAGGAGCTGCAGAAGCTGACCGACAAGCACGTCGCGGCGATCGACGAGATCCTCGCGCACAAAGAGCAGGAGCTCAAGGAGATCTAGTGGCCGACGGCGACGACAAGGACGACCTCTTCGAGGATCTGGACAAGTTCTTCGCGCCGATCCAGGACGTCGATTGGCCCGAGCCCTCCGGATCTGCCCCCGCTGGTTCGCCGCCCCCCTCCTCAGCCTCCGAAGCGGCGCCTGGGCAGGAGGACGAGCCCTCGTTCTCCTCGACGGACGCTTCGGCAGAGGAAGGAAAGGTGGATGAGCAGGCCAGCCCCTTCGAGGAGCCGATCCGGGTCGGGGACACGCTCAAGTCCGAGACCGTCGATCTGCCGTCGGAAGAGCCGATGTCCCCAACCGAGCCCGCGACCCCGAGCTGGCCCTCGGGCACCGAGGACGAGGCCGAAACCGGCGAAGACGTGGGGTCCTTCCTCTTCGCCTCAGAAGGCGGGGATGAGGCCGATGACGAGGAAGAGGCCGCGGCGGATCTCTCGGTCGACGCCTTCTCGCAAGCTCCCGAGGCCTACGTCGACCTCCCTGATGCGGAGGGCGAGGATGACGTCGCCGAGCTCGACGAGGGCCACGCGGTAGCGTCCGAGGAGCCTCCCTCGCGAGAGGCGATCGAGGCGGCGGCCGAGCACTTCGCCGAGTCCGTTCGGGAGGAGGTGCGAGTGGAACCGGTCGAGCGCGCCTCGACCGAGCCGGTGGATGCGGGTCTCGCGGGGCTCCTCGCCGGTCCCGAAGGCATCGACGAGTCCGCCCTCCCTGATCTTGAGGAGCCCTCGCTCGGGCAGCGTACGGTCCGAGTCGGCGGCGAGGGTCTCGGCGGCCCCAGCTGGCAAGAACCCACGGCGGTCGAGGTCGGGCCGGACCACGAGGGACGCTCGGCCGGACGTGACGTCCCGCTGGCGTTCCTCACCGGCCTCGTGCTTGCCGGGCTCGCGCTCGGGGCGATCGCCATCGGCACGGGTCCGTTCGCGATCCTGGCGGGCCTCGTCGTGTTGTTCGCGCAGGGTGAGCTGTACCTCGCGCTGCAGAAGCGGCACTATCAACCGGCGACGGCGCTCGGCCTCGTTGCGGGAGCGCTCGTGCTCGGCGCCGGCTACTACCGGGGCGAGGCCGCCATGATCGCGATGGTCGGACTCTCGACGTTCGCGACGTTCCTGTGGTTCATGGCGACCCCGGCGCAGCACCGTCGCGACGTCGTGACGAACGTGGCGCTCACCGTGTTCGGGATCGTCTACATCCCGATGCTTGCAGGCTACGTGTTCTCGGTCCTGCGACTGTCCGACGGGCGTGGGCTGGGACTGTCCATCATCGGGCTCACGTTCGCCTACGACACGGCTGCGTTCGCCGTTGGATACCTTTCGGGCAGCCGGCCGCTCGCGCCGACGATCAGCCCGAAGAAGTCGTGGGAGGGCGCCATCGGTGCCACGCTCGTGGTGATGGCGCTGTCCGTGGGCGTGGTCGCGAACTCGGTCCCCTCCCTCGACACTTTCGCGAAGTCGATCGGCCTCGCCGTCGTGGTTGCGCTCTTCGCACCGCTCGGCGACCTCGCGGAGTCACTGCTCAAGCGCGACCTGCAGCTCAAGGACATGGGGAGCATCCTGCCTGGCCACGGGGGCGTCCTGGATCGGATCGATTCCGTCCTGTTCGTGGCGCCGGCCGCGTTCTTGTTCCTGCGACTCATCTTCCCCTAGCGCCCGCACCCGCCGACTGACCGATGTTCAGGTGGATTTCGGGTATCGCAGGGTAGTCTTCCTCCATGCGGTCGCTGGTGATCCTGGGCTCGACCGGTTCGGTGGGAACCCAAGCGCTCGACGTCGTGCGTCGCAACCCCGACCGGTTCAAGGTCGTCGGTTTGTCCGCCGGGACGAACCAGGAGTTGCTCATCGGCCAGGTCCGAGAGTTCCTGCCGCCCTATGTGGCGCTGGCCGACGAACAAGCGGCCGCGGACCTGCGCGAGCACCTTTCGGGCATCCGCGGCGTCGAGGTGCTCGCGGGCCCCGGCGCCGCAGAGACCCTTGCGCGCGACACGGAATCCGACATGGTGCTGAACGCGCTTGTCGGCTCGGCGGGGCTCGCGCCGACCCTCGCCTCGCTGCAGGCCGGCAAGACGCTCGCGCTCGCGAACAAGGAGAGCCTCGTGATCGGTGGGGAGCTCGTCTTGGACCTCATCAAGGGCGAGCCTGAGCGCCTGATCCCCGTCGACTCCGAGCACGCGGCGCTGGCACAGTGCCTGCGGGGGGAGCGACGCGAGGACCTGAAACGCGTCGTGCTCACGGGCTCGGGCGGGCCATTCCGCGGTTGGACGCGCGGGGAGCTCGCGAAGGCTTCCGTGAAGGAGGCGCTTGCGCACCCCGTGTGGCAGATGGGTCCCAAGATCACCATCGACTCCGCGACGATGATGAACAAGGGTCTGGAGGTCATCGAGGCCCACTACCTGTTCGGCATCGAGTACTCGCAGATCCACGTCGTCGTGCATCCAGAGGGGATCGTCCACGCGCTCGCCGAGTTCCGCGACGGAGCGATGATGGCCCAGTTCGCCGTGCCCGACATGAAGCTCCCCATCCAGCTCGCTCTCGGATGGCCGGACCGGCTGCCGACCGGCGTCAACTCGGTGCCGCTCACCGACGGCACCCTCACGTTCGAGCCGGTGGACCGCGAAGCGTTCCCCGCGATCGATCTGGCGTACCGCGTCGGCGGCCTCGGCCTCACCTTCCCCGCGGCGATGAGCGCGGCCAACGAGGTCGCGGTCATGGCGTTCCTGGAGGGCAAGATCCCCCTCACGCGCATCGTCGAAGTCGTCCAGGCCGTCGTCGACGAGCACGAGGCGCCCTCGTCGGTGGTCTCGGTGGTGAACCTCGAGCGGGCCGATGGATGGGCTCGCAAACGGGCAGCCGAGATCATCGAGGCTCGCTGATCGGTCGACCTCGATGACCTCCGGTGTGCTGTTGCAGGTGGCGTTCTTCGTCGCGCTCATCGTGGTGATCGTCATCCATGAAGCTGCGCACTTCGGCGTCGCGAAAGCGTTCAAGATCAAGGTGGAGGAGTTCTTCGTCGGGTTCGGCCCGCGGATCTGGTCGACACGCCGGGGCGAGACCGAGTACGGCATCAAGTGGATCCCCGCCGGCGGCTACGTGAAGATCGCCGGCATGAACCCCTTCCAACCTCCTGCCGAGGAGGACCTGCCGCGGACGTTCGGTGCGAAACCGATCTGGCAGCGCGCGCTCGTGATCGTGGCCGGCCCCGCGACGCATTTCGTTCTCGCGTTCATCTTCTTCGCGGTGTGGCTCGGCGCGATCGGCCAACCCGTCCCGAACAGCCCGATCGTGAACGCAGTCAGCCCCGAACTGGGGGGAGTAGAGTCGCCGGCCGCGGCCGTCGGCTTGCGGGTCGGCGACCGCATCGTGGCGATCGGCTCGCTGCAAGACCCAACCGATGCTCAGCTGGTCGCCATCACCCGGGCCCACGTCGGCGAGCCGCTCGATATGACGATCGAACGCGACGGCAAGCGCATCCCGGTCACCGTCACGCCGGTCCTGGCGACGGTAGCGGGTCAGCGGGTGGGACGCATCGGCGTGCTGCTCGGCGAGGCGCGGGAAACCTCCGGCCTCGTGGGCTCGGTGAGCGGGGGTGTGAAGCTCGTCGGTTCGGCCATGGCGCAGACGGTCGGAGGCCTCGGGCGGATCTTCGGTCCCGAGGGCGTCGGTCGCCTCTTCAAGCTGTTGCTCACTAACGCGCCGCGCCGGACGAGCGACCCGGCGAGCGTGGTGGGGATCGGGCGCGTCGTGAGTCAGACCGCACAGTCCGGATCGGCCTGGGACATCCTGTACATCTTCGCGCTCGTGAACGTCTTCATCGGGTTGCTGAACCTGTTGCCGCTGCCGCCGTTCGACGGTGGCCACCTCGCCGTGCTGGCCGTCGAGAGGCTCCGTGGGGGCAAGACCATCGATATGCGTAAGCTCGTTCCGATCTCGGCCGCGGTGGCTGCGTTCTTCATCTTGTTCACGTTCGCGGTGATCTATCTGGATATCGCGAAGCCGATCAACCTGGCGCCGTAGCGGTTAGTGGGGTTGGGGAGAGGTCGCGGGGGTAGCCGGGGCCCGCTCCACGCCATGACCGGCACGGCATTCCGTGGCTCCGCTCCGCGGCATGCCCTGCGCCGCGAGCACGCCCGAATCACGCGGGTGGCTCGACGTGAACGCTGAAACGTGCGTGCTCACTCGGGTTGGCACAAGTTCTCAATACTGCGTCGGAAGAGCTGCGACGCTGGGCGGATACGATTCTTGAATGGGCGAGGGGCAGACGGTGTTGGTGGTCGACGATGAGGAGGCGATCTCGGAGGCGGTGCGGGCTCGGTTGGAGAGCGAGGGGTACCGGGTGCTGGTGGCGGCGGACGGGCCACAGGCGATCGCGGTGAGCTCGGCGGAGCGTCCGGATCTGGTGGTGCTCGATCTGATGTTGCCCGGCATGGACGGTCTGGAGGTCTGTGCCGAGATCCAGCGCGAGCGATGGGTGCCCGTGTTGATGCTCACCGCGCGGACCGAGGAGGCGGACAAGGTGGCAGGGTTCGCCGTCGGAGCCGATGATTACCTGACGAAGCCGTTCAGCCTGCGCGAGCTCGTGGTGCGCGTTCGCGCGATCTTGCGCCGCGTCGAACGCATCCGCACGGCGACACCGCCCGCCGAACCGATCACCCGGGGGACCTTGGAGATCGACGCCACACGCCGGCGTGTGTCGCTGGACGGCGATGAGCTCGGGCTCACGCCGCTCGAGTTCGAGATCCTGCTGAGCCTGGCACGCGATCCGGGCGTCGTGTTCACTCGGGAGCAGCTCATGGACCGAGTCTGGGGCTACCGGGATTACGCCGGCGGGCGGGTCGTGGACTCGCACGTCGCTCGGATCCGTCGCAAGCTCGGCGAGGACGGGAACGAGCCCCGGTTCATCCGCACGGTGCACGGCGTGGGCTACGCGTTCCAGGAGGATGTGTGAGCACCCGGCCGCTGCAGAAGCTCCCGACGATCCGGTTGAAGCTCGGGTCGACGATCGTCTTCGCTGTCGGTCTCACCCTCGCCCTCGTGTACGTGTTCCTTGGGTTCGCACTGCAGAACGCCTCCCGCGACGCGGACTACGTGCGGCTCGTCCGGGTGGCCGACCGGACCGCCTCGTCCTCGTCCACCGCGATCCCGCCGGGGATCACCGTGCTGCTGTACCGAGACGGCGGATTCGTGTCCGGGAGCGCGCCCGTGTCGCTGCCCCGGTTCTCGGACGGGACCGTACACATCGGCACCACCGGAGGGTACGAATACGCGGCGGTGCCGGCGCCCGCGGCCGGGCAAGGTGCCGTGGCGTACGCGGTGAAGCGATCGCCCGGAGGGCTCTTCGGCACCGTTCGGTTCCTGCGGGATTTCTGGTGGCAGCTGCTGGTGGCCGGAGCCATCGCTGCGGCCATCGCGCTCTTCGTCGCTCGCTGGCTGGCCCGAGGGATGACCCAACCGCTGCGCGACATGGCGCTCGCGGCGCGACGCATGGAGACCGGCGACTACGCGCAGCGCGTCGACACGGCCTCGCGTGACGAGGTTGGTCAGCTCGCCGCGGCGTTCAACCGGATGGGCGCCGAGCTGCAGCAGGTCGAGCAGCTCAGACGCGACCTCGTCGCGAACGTCTCCCACGAGCTGAAGACGCCCATCTCGGCGCTCCGCGCGCACCTGGAGAACCTGCTCGACGGCGTGGAGGAGCCCGACCCCGAGACGCTGCAGGTGATGCTGGCGCAGTCCGAACGGCTGGGTCGCTTGGTCGAGCAGCTGCTCGATCTGTCGCGTATCGAGTCCGGCGACGTGCCGCTTCGCCGGCAGCTCGTGGCGCTCGCGCCGCTCGTCTCCGAGGTGCTCTCCGAGATCGGCGTGGCGCGCGCGGACCGCGGTGTGCACCTCAGCGGTGACATCTCGAGCGAGGTGCCGCCGGTGTTCGCGGACCGGGAGCGCGTGCATCAGGTCTTGTTCAACCTGCTGGATAACGCGGTGCGTTTCACCCCCTCCGGTGGCGAGGTGCGCGTGACGGCCGAGCGCCACAACGGCTCGGTGGACGTGCACGTCGCCGATACCGGACCCGGCATCCCTTCAGAGCATCTGCACCGCTTGTTCGAACGCTTCTACCGGGTCGATCCGGCCAGGTCCCGGGATGATGGAGGGACCGGGATCGGGCTCGCGATCGCGCGATCCGTCGTGGAAGCGCACGGCGGGCGGATCTGGGCGGACAGCGAGCCGGGCAGGGGAAGCGTGTTCACGTTCGAACTGCCGGTCGCGCCCGCGGCCGAGATGAGGAGGGACGACCTGTGAGATCGGCCACGACGACCATCGAGATCTCTGCCCCCGAGCGCTACGCGTTCAGCGATCTCACCGACGACCTCCGGCGCGCTGTGAAAGACTCGGGCGTCACCGAGGGTGCCGTCATCGCGTTCTGCTCCCACACCACGTGTGCATTGCTCATCAACGAATGGGAGGACGGGGCGCTCGCCGATTTCCGCAAGCACCTGACCGATCTCGTTCCCCACGAAGGCGTGTATTACGCGCACGACGATTTCGACGTCCGAACGCAGAACATGAACGAGGGCGAGCGCGTGAACGGACACGCCCACGTGAAGGCGATGCTGCTGTCCGCCACCTCGCACGCGATTCCAGTGGGGGCGGGCGAACCCGTCTTCGGAAGATGGCAGCGCCTCATCCTGTTCGAGATGGACGAGCCGAAGCCCCGTCAGATCACGTTTCACGTCTTCGGCGAGTGACGCCGCCCCTGGGAGACTGGTAGCCGGATGCTCGCGACACGGAGGACGACGAGGCAGGTCCGGGTCGGCGACGTGACGATCGGGGGGGACGCGCCGATCCGCGTCCAATCCATGACCACCACGAAGACGGCCGACGTCAACGCCACGCTGCAACAGATCGCTTCGCTCGTGGCGACCGGCGTCGACATCGTGCGCGTCGCCGTGCCCCACTGGGAGGACGCTGAGGCGCTCACAGCCATCGCCGCGAAATCCACGGTGCCCGTGATCGCCGACATCCACTTCCAGTGGAAGTACGCCGTGGCGGCGCTCGAGGCCGGGATCCAGGGTCTGCGGATCAACCCCGGCAACATCAAGTACCAAGATAAGGTCCGGCTCATCGCGCGCGAGGCGAAGGCCCGAGGCGTGCCGATACGGATCGGCGTGAACGCCGGCTCGCTCGAGCGGGACCTCCTCGACAAGTACGGCGCTCCCACACCGGAGGCCCTCGTGGAGTCGGCGCTGAACGAGGCGCGGATCTTGGAGGACGAGGACTTCTTCGACATCAAGATCTCGGTCAAGCATTCGAGCGCACGCGTCATGATCGAGGCGTACCGGCAGCTCGCCGAGAAGTGCAACTACCCGCTCCATCTCGGCGTCACGGAGGCCGGGCCGATGCCCATGGGCGGCATCAAGAGCGCGGTGGGCATCGGGGCGCTCCTCGCGGAAGGCATCGGTGACACGATCCGCGTCTCGCTCACCGATGACCCGGTGGAGGAAGTGAAGGTCGGCACCTGGATCCTCCAGTCGCTCGGGCTGCGCAGGCGTGGTCTGGATCTCGTCGCGTGCCCGAGCTGCGGCCGGGCCGAGGTCGACGTGCTCGGCCTCACGAAGCAGGTGAACGAGGCGCTCGAGCGGGAGGGACTCAAGGTCCCGATCCGCGTGGCCGTCATGGGGTGCGTGGTGAACGGCCCGGGCGAGGCGCGCGAGGCTGATCTCGGCATCGCCGCCGGCAAGGGGCAGGGGTTCCTCATCGTCAAGGGTGAGGTGAAGGACAAGATCCCCGAGGATCGATTCGTCTCGCGCTTGATCGAGGAGGCGAAGAAGATCGCCGCCGAGCGCGAGGCGCACCCCGAGCTCACGCCGGTCGAGTAGCTAGGCCGGCGTCGCGAGCTGCAGGAAGCTCCTCACGATCTGGGGGCCGTCCGGCGTGAGGATCGACTCGGGGTGGAACTGCACGCCGAACCGGGGCAGCGTCCGGTGTTGGGTCGCCATCACGAGCCCGTCATCGCTCCACGCCGTGAGTTCGAGCTCATCGGGAAGACCATCTCGCAGGACGACGAGCGAATGGTACCTCGCCGCCTCGAACGGGTTCGGGATGCCCGAGAGGATCCCCTTCCCCTCGTGGAACACGAGCGAGGCTTTGCCGTGGACCGGTTGCGCCCGCTCAACGCGCCCGCCGGACACGATACCCATCGCCTGGTGCCCGAGACACACGCCGAGCACCGGCACCTCCGGCGGCATGATCTCCAGGAGTTCGATGAACACGCCGGCATCCTCGGGGCGACCGGGGCCGGGTGACAAGATCACCGCGTCGGGATGCCGCCGGACGAGGGCATCCGCGGGCTCCGCGTCGCTCTTCACGACCTCGGTGGGATGTCCGAGGCTCTCGATCAGCTGCACGAGGTTGTACGTGAAGCTGTCGTAGTGATCGACGACCAAGATCACGGCGCCGCTCCCTCGGCTCCGGCGACGGCCGGCAGCAACGCCGCCGCCTTCGCTTTCGTCTCGGCGAGCTCGGCCTCCGGGTCCGATTCGGCCACGATGCCCGCACCCGTCTGCACGTGGGCGGCACCGTTCGCGATCACCACGGTGCGGATCGTGATGCAGAAATCCAGGTCGCCCTGGAACGTGAGGTAGCCGACCGCGCCGGCGTACGGACCTCGAGCCGTCGGCTCTTCCTCCGCGATGATCTGCATCGCTCGGCGCTTCGGAGCGCCCGTGACCGTCCCGGCGGGGAACGCGACCGCGAGAGCGTCGAGCGGATGGCGCCCGTCGGCGAGCTCCCCTTCGATCGTGCTCACGATGTGCATGACCTTCGAGAATCGATCGACCGCCATGAGCTCGGTCGGTCGAACCGAGCCGGGGACGCACACACGCCCGAGGTCGTTGCGCGCGAGATCGACGAGCATCGCGTGTTCCGCGCGCTCCTTGGGGTCGGCGAGCAGCTCGTGCTCCAACAACCGATCTCGTAACTCGGTTTCACCGCGCGGGCGTGTGCCGGCGATCGGCCGCGACGTGACCGTGCGTCCCTCGACGCGTACGAGCGGCTCCGGCGAGGAGCCGGCCAGTTCGACGCCGAGCATCCGCACGAAGAACATGTAGGGGGCGGGGTTCGTGACGCGCAGGTGACGGTAGACGGGGAACCCGCCTCGTGCCGACGCGAACGTCACGCGCCGCGACGGCACACCTTGGTAGATGTCGCCCGCGAGGATGTGCTCCTTCATCCGCCCGACGATCTGGCGGTACCGCTCGTCCTCCATGTTGGCCGAGCCTCCGTCCGCGGGAGGGGTGTCCTGACCGAGCGGCTCGGGAGCGGGGGAACTGGCACCCGTCAGCCGCGCCGAGAGTTCCTCCAGCGAGGCGACGCCGGTCTCCCGGCGACCGTTCGCCACGTGTGTCACGAGCAGCAAGCGCTGCCGCCAGTGGTCGAACACCACGGCGCGGTCCACCACCAGCAGTCCGATCGGCGGGCACGGCGTTTCCCCGGGCGGGAACGGATGTCCGTCCAGGAGCCCGGCGGCCTCGTACGACAGGTACCCAACGAGCCCGCCCGTGAGGGAGGGAAGACCCTCCACGCGAGGGGCCCGCAAACCCTCGGCGAGGCTCCGCAGATCCGTGCGTGCATCCCCGGTCGCCGCCGCCTCGAGCGGGAGCTCGCGCACCACGTCCTGGAAGCGCACGCCCTCGTGATCCACGACGACGACGGCGGCCGGATCCCCGGCAACGAACGAGTACCGACCCCAGCGCTCCGAACGCTCAACGCTCTCGAGCAGCACGCCAGGTCCGTCACCGGCGAGCGCCGGGAACACGCCGACGGGGGTGGAGACGTCGGCGAGCAACTCGGTCCACATCGGGACGAGCGGCCACTCGGCCGCGAGCCGGCCGAACGTTTCGGGATCGGGCAGGACCCGCATCCGTCGTCATCTCCTCATGAAGCACGAAGCCCCGGGTCGCCGCCCGGGGCCGTTCGATCGTTCGGTGGAAGGTGGCTGCTCAGGCGCGCGACGGCTGAGGGCTCCTCGAGCCCTCGAGCCAGGACCAGCCGCTCGTCGCGCGTATCCGCATCGCCGTCGATTGTCCCGGGTGCCCCCTCGGTCGTCAACGCGGGAACGGGCCTGCTGCCGGACGGAGATTTCGGCCGTGCTACCGTGCGGTCGAGCGCCGGGCCCGCCGGCGTTGCGAGGAGGGACACATGCGGCTCGAGGTGCGCGGATCGGTGGGCCTCCTCGCACTGCTCGTGGTGGTCGGTCTCGTGATCGTGCCTGGCGGGACACGGGCTGAGGCGCGAGCCCGGAGCCGGCAGAGGACCTCTTCGCCGCCCACCGCCTACGGTTCGCCCGTCCCCGTGATCGTCCGTAGGGGTGCCGCCGCTCGCGAGACCTCGTCCCTGCGGCCCGCGACGTTCGGGAGCGCGCGGACGACGTGGACATCCAGATCGTCGCCGAACCCAACCTCCCTGCCGAGCTCCGCGTCCCAGGCGAGCTCCACCTTCGGGTTCGACGCGATCCCTCGTATCGGTCCGAACTGGCCCGGCGATCCCACGGGCGCGGTGGGCGATGACTGGTTCTTCACCGCGGTGAACACCTCGTACGCTCTGTACGACCCCACGGGCGTGGCGTCGGTCGGCCCCGATGCCCTCGGCGGGCTCTTCCGTCTCCCGAGCGGCACACAGCTGTTCGATCCGAAGGTCGTGTACGACCCGTACGACCAAACCTTCGTGATGGCGTACCTGGGCCTGAACGGTCGCCTCGAGCGGTCGTGGATCTTGGTCGTCACGATCCCGAACGCCACCGCGGACGACCCCGCCACCTGGTGCGGATCCCAGATCGACGCCGACCGCACGAAGGGCGACGGCAAGCAGTGGGCCGAGTACCCGGGCCTGGGGTTCGACGCCGATCGAGTCACGATCACCTCGAACCAGTTCGACTTCGCGGGATCGGCGTTCCGATCGGCCCAGATCCTTTCCTTCCCGAAGCCGAGGCTCTACGACTGCACGCAACAGGTGACGTTCGCGACCTTCACGGGCAACGATACGAAGGACCCGGACGGCTCGACCGCGTTCACGATCCAGCCCGCGACGACGGCCGGCGGATCGAACCCCCGCGTGCAGTTCCTGCTCTCCTTCGAGGACGGGAAACCCAACTTCGTCGTCGTGTGGAGGATCAAGCGCACGACGAACGGCGTCAGGCTCGCCCGCGGGGCCGTGAAGGTGGCCCGTGCTCCGATCGCTCCGTACGCCACCCAGGGCAAGGGCAGCCTCACGAACGCGGACACCTGGTGGGATCCGGGGGATCTCCGGTTCGTGAACGCGTTCTACGACGCCGACCTGAACCGCGTCTACTCGGCGCACGTCCTGGCGAAGGATCTCAAGCCCGACCCGATGACCAAGGGATACCTCGAGTCCGCGGTGCGCTGGTACGAGGTGCGCCCGGCTGCCAACCTGAAGTTCTCCGACGTGACCCGAACCGGGATCGTCGGTACCCCGGAGACCGATGCAGGGTGGCCCGTGCTGGCGACCGATGCCGCCGGCGATCTGTTCGTGACCTACAGCCGCGCAAGCAAGCCCCTCGGCGAGTTCCTCTCGGCGTGGGTCGCCGAGATCGATCCTGGCTCGACCGCGGCGGCGCTGCTCGAGCTCGTGCCGGGCGAGGCGAGGGTGGAGGCCGTGAAGGGTGTCGAGCGCTGGGGCGACTACAGCGGCATCTCGCGTGATCCCGTGGCCGGAGCGTACGTGGCCGTCGTGAACCAGTACGCGAAGAGCGACGGTGGGGTGTCGACCGTTGACTGGCAGCAGACGCTCGACGCGGTCGGCGGGGCGTAAGCGAGCGTTGGTCCGATCATCGCGGCCGGTATAGTTCGGCGACGTCGAAACCGGGACGAGGGGGGCGGATGAGTTCGATCGGACGGACCACCGGCTTGGCCTGCGCCCTGACGCTCGTCACGGCGCTCATCGCGGCCCCCGCTGCCGCGGTCAACGGCTCGGCCGGGTCCGCTCCGACGGTTCGCCGCGACGTGCGGGCCACGTTGCACGGCCAGGGCTCACGGACCGGATATCCCGGGTACGCCTCGTCGCGCTCCGGGCCGTTCACGAGCGGCAGCCGGGGTACGGCGGCAGCCGATGCGTCGGCGAGCAGCGCTCCGGTGTCGCGGACGCCCTCCTCCCTGCTCTCGTTCGACGCGATCCCGCAGATCGAAGGGTTCGAGCCCTCCGACACGAGCGGTGCGCTCGGCGATCATTGGTTCTTCACGACGGTCAACACGAGGTTCGCCCTGTGGACGCCGACCGGCACGCAACAGATCGCCCCCACGCTCCTCGACTCCCTCGCCCCCGACACCGACGGGTTCGACGTGTTCGATCCCAAGGTCGTGTACGACCCCTACAACGACACCTTCGTGATGGTGTACCTCGCCACGCGGGATGCGCCGCACGGCTCGCTGATCGTGATCACCGCGATCCCCGATGCGACGGCAGATCAGCAGTCGACGTGGTGTACGAACGTGATCCGGGGCGACCAGGTGGCGACCGACGCCGCCCAGTGGGCGGACTACCCGTCCCTGGGCTTCTCCGCGGACCGGGTGACGGTCTCCACGAACCAGTTCAAGTTCCCGACATCCCGGGATGCCTTCAGTTACGCGCAGGTGCTGTCGTTCCCGAAGACCAGCCTGTACGACTGCAGCCAAACGCTCACGGTCGACGTGTTCGCTGGCTCGGCCACGCAGAACCCCGACGGCTCACCGGCGATGACGATCCAGCCTGCCCAGACCGCGGGCGCGGCGACGAGCGATCAATTCATGCTGTCGTTCAGCGGCCCCGGGAGATCCTCCGCGCTCACCGCGTGGCGTATCCGGCCGACGGCGGCCGGGCTCGTGCTGAAGAAGGGCGAGATGTTGACGGGCCGGACGCACCCCGCGCCGGCCGGCACGCAGGGCGGAGGCAGCCTCACGAACAACGATACGTGGTGGGACACGGGGGATCTGCGTCTCATCAACGCCTTCTACGACGCCGATCGCAACGCCCTCTACGCGGCGCATGTCGTGGGCAGGGACCTCGGGCCGGACACCGTGACGGGCGGCTACCCGGAGTCGGTGATCCGGTGGTACGAGGTGCTCCCCGCGAGCAGGCTCGTGGACTCGGTCCTGAACCGCAAGGGGATCGTCGGGCAAGCGGAGACCGACGCGGGGTGGCCGAGCGTGGCCACGGACGCCTCCGGCAACCTGTTCATCACCTACAGCCGCGCCAGCGAGCCGCTCAACGAATTCCTGTCGGCGTGGGCGGCCGAGATCGTGCCGGGATCGACCACGGCAACCACGGTGCTGCTGCGGGCGGGGACGGCCGTCCACGACGCGCTGAAGGGGGTCGAGCGGTGGGGCGACTTCACAGGGATCAACCGCGACCCCGTGGATCCCGCGCTCATCGCGATGGTGAACCAGATCGCGACACTCGGGTCGGCCTGGCAGCAGACGGTGAACGTCGTCACGCACGGGTAGGGCCGTATCATCGGGACCCCATGAGGCTGTCCGAGTTGTTCGGCCGCACGCTGCGCGAGGACCCGGCCGAAGCCGAGGTGTCGTCGCACCGGTTGTTGCTACGCGCGGCGTTCTTCAGGCAGCTGATGGCCGGCGTCTACACGACGATGCCGCTCGGTCTGCGGACCATGCGCAAGATCGAGGCGATCGTGCGCGAGGAGATGGACGCTTCGGGCGCGCAGGAGCTCCGGATGCCCATCGTGTTGCCGGCCGAGCCGTGGAGGGCCACCGGGCGGTACGAGGCCTACGGCGACACGTTGTTCAAGCTCGAGGACCGCCAAGGCCGTGAGATGGTCCTCGGCCCCACGCAGGAAGAGGTGGTCGCGCCCTTGGTGGCGGCCGAGTTCACGTCGTACCGCGACCTGCCGGTGAACGTGTACCAGGTCGAGTGGAAGTACCGCGACGAGTACCGACCGCGCTACGGCTTGCTCCGCGTCCGCGAGTTCCTCATGAAGGACGCGTACTCGTTCGACCGGGACGATGAGGGCATGGCGGCCTCCTACGACGTGATGATGCAGGCGTATCGGCGCGTCTTCGACCGGTGCGGTCTGTCGTACGCGATCGTCGAGGCGGATCCCGGCACGATCGGCGGAGGAGTGAACCACGAGTTCATGGCCCACGCCGAAGTGGGCGAGGACCTCTACGTCCGATGTCCGAACGGCGACTACCTGGCCGACACCGAGGCGGCCAGGCCTCGCCCCCCCGAGCCGGTGGCTCAGGAGGGTCTCGAGCAGGTGACGAAGATCCACACCCCGGACGCTGCAACGATCGACGCGGTGTCGGCGCAGCTGGACCGGCCCGCCTCCGAGATGCTGAAGAACGTCCTGTTCGATGCGGGCGGACGGACGGTCGCCGTGCTGATCGCGGGCGACCGCGAGGTGAACGAGACCAAGCTCGAGCGCCGCTTCTTCCCCACGCCCGTGCGCCGCTTCGAGGACGCTGATTTCGCCAAGCACGGCTACGCGAAGGGGTACGTGGGTCCCCAGGGGTTCGGCGAGGACGTGACCGTGATCGCGGACCACTCCATCGCCGGAGGCAAGAACTGGGTGACCGGGGCGAACGAATCCGATCACCACGTCACGGGGGCGAACCAGGGCCGCGACTTCCGCGTGGACGAGGTGGCCGACGTGGTGCAGATCCGCGAGGGCGACCCCTGCCCCATCTGCGGGCAGCCGCTTCACATCGAGCGGTCGATCGTGGTGGGGCACATCTATCAACTCGGCACGAAGTACTCGGAGCCGCTGCAGACGACCTTCATCGACCAGGACGGATCCCCTCGGTTGTTCCGGATGGGTTCCTACGGGATCGGCATCTCGCGGATCATCGCGGCCGTCGTGGAACAGCGTCACGACGAGCACGGCATCGTGTGGCCGAAGGCGCTGGCCCCCTTCGAGGTCTGCGTCGTGGTCGCGACCCGGGACCACGAAGGGGCCGTCGCCGAGGCGGAGCGGATCTACCGTGAGCTCGGGGAGCGCGGCGTCGAGGTGGCGATCGACGACCGTGAGGAGTCGGCGGGTGTGAAGTTCGCCGACGCGGACCTGGTGGGATACCCGGTCCAGGTGGTCGTGGGCAAGCGTGGCATCGAGGGCGACACGATCGACCTGAAGCTGCGAGCGAGCGGCCAGCGATCGCAGGCTCCGCTCGCCGGCGCGACCCAGGCAGTGATCGACCTGCTCGGCTCCGCCCCCTAAGCTGGGTGGATGGCAACCCGCGCTCCCAACGGGCTCCGAGACTTCGCCAAGCTGCACCGCGAGGTCGAGGGCGTGCTCCAACATGTCGGGCTCCGGACGTGGGACCTCGTCCTCGTCGACGTCGAGGGACTGTGGGTCCGAGACGAGTTCACGTCGGAGGAGGACGCCGAAGCCGCGTGCAGCGAGCTGGGCATACGCGTGCACAAGGGATGGGACGACCCGCGGATGGTTCGTCGAATGAACGCGCGTGACCATTGGAACCGCCCCGGCGGACAGCGGCGAGCGCTCTAGAACCCTGTCAGATACCCCTCAGATACCCCTCCTGACCTGCGGTTTCCGGTCGTTTTCGCTGGTCGTCGGGTATACTCGCGACACAAGCAGCGGTTGCACCCGGGAGTGGGCTCGCGCCCACTTTCTTTTTCGAAGAGGGCGAGATGGACGTGGAAGCGCTGGTCCGGCCGGTCGTCGAGTCGGTGGGATTGGAGCTCTGGGAGGTCACCTACCGGAGGGAGCGAGGTCGCATGATCTTGCGGGTCGACGTGGATCGGGACGGGGGAGTGGACCTGGACACGATCGCGCAGACCTCGGAGCGACTGTCCCGCCGGCTGGACCTCGAGGGGTTCGCCGGCACCACGCCGTACTCGCTGGAGGTCGGCTCACCGGGTCTGGAGCGAGCGCTCAAGCAGCCCCGGCATTTCCAACGGAGCGTCGGGATGCAGGTGAAGGTGAAGACGGTGGACGCTGTCGAAGGGCGGACGATCCTCGAGGGCGCGCTGGTCTCGGCCGATGCGGAGGCGATCATGGTCGCATCCGACGGCGAAGAGCTGCGCGTTCCCTACAGCGACGTCGCGTCGGCGCGCACCGTCTTCGAGTGGGGATCAGGGCCGAAGCAGCGAAGCGGTCGCCGCTCGCTCCCGGCCTCGCCCCGCGACGGCGGGAGCGGGAAAGCGAACAGGAGCAAACCATGAACCAAGACATGATCGCCGCCCTCCGCGAGCTGGAGCGGGAGAAGGGCATCGCGTTCCAGACGATCCTCGAGGGCCTCGAGGAGGCGATGGCGTCTGCCTACAAGTCGTGGTGGAAGCAGCAGCATCCCGAGGTCGACGAGGAGGCCATCGGCGTGCGCGCGAAGATCGATCCGGAGTCCGGCGACCTGCGCGTCTGGCTCCAAGAGCTGGAAGAGATCGAAGGCGTCGATCCCGAAGGGGAGCCGACGATCGAGAAGAAGCTCATCTCCGAGCAGGAGGTGGAGGTCACCGACGAGTTCAAGGGACGGATCGGAGCGCAGACGGCCAAGCAGGTCATCTTCCAGAAGCTCCGTGATGCCGAGCGGGAGATGACCTACGAGGAGTTCGCCGGGCGTGAGGGCGACATCGTCACCGGCATCGTGCAGCAGCAGGAGCGGCGGTACACGCTGCTCGACCTCGGCAAGGTCGAGGCGCTCCTGCCCCAGGCCGAGCAGGTTCCGAGCGAGCCGTATCGCCACGGCGAGCGGCTGAAGGCGTACATCACGGAGGTTCGCCGAGGGACGAAGGGCCCACAGATCGTGGTGTCCCGTAGCCACCCCGGCTTGCTGAAGAAGCTCTTCGAGCTCGAGGTGCCCGAGATCGAGGAGGGCATCGTCGAGATCCGAGCCGTGGCGCGCGAGCCGGGCCATCGCTCGAAGATCGCGGTGTCGTCCAAAGAGCCGGCGGTCGACCCGGTCGGCGCGTGCGTGGGGCCGAAGGGCTCCCGAGTGCGCAATGTCGTCACCGAGCTCCGAGGCGAGAAGATCGACGTCGTGCCGTGGAGCGCCGACGCGCCGACCTTCGTCGCCAACGCGCTGCAACCGGCGAAGGTGAAGGAGGCCCGCGTCGACCCCGAGACGCAGACGGCCCTGGTCATCGTGCCCGACTATCAGCTTTCGCTCGCGATCGGCAAGGAGGGGCAGAACGCGCGCCTCGCGGCGCGGCTCACCGGGTGGCGCATCGACATCAAGAGCGAGACGCAGTTCGCTGAGGAGCAACGCGGTGCACGCGCTGCAGCGGCAGCGCCCGCGCCCGAGCCCGTAGCTGTTCCGGAGCTCCAGGCCCCATCCGAGCCGGAGCCCATGCCCGCCCCCGAACCCGTGCCCGACTCACTCGCCGAAAGGGGCGTCGAGCCGGAAGGTCCGACGGAGGAAGCCCCCGTCGGGGTCGCCGAGGAGCCGGTGGAGGGCTGAGGCCGGTGGCTCGTGGCGAGCCCGAGCGGACCTGCGTCGGATGTCGGCAGACGGCGTCGAAGCGGTCGCTGCTGCGGGTCATCCGCTCCGCCGACGGGATGGTCCGACCAGATCCATCAGGATCCGCGGTAGGAAGAGGGTCGTACGTGCATCGCGATCCGACCTGCGTGGATCTCGCGATACGGCGGGGCGGTATGGCGCGCGCGCTGCGAACAGGTCTGAAGGCGGAGGAAGCAGCTAGGCTGAGGTCCGACATCGACGAGGAGATGGAGCGTTCTTGAGGGTTCACGAGCTTGCCAAGGAACTCGGCGTCACGAGCAAAGAGCTGATCGCCGCGCTCGAGCAGATGGGCGTCGAGGGCAGAACGGCTTCGTCGTCGGTGCCCGACGAGGCCGTATCGCGGCTGCGGGCCTCCGGTGGGAAACCCGTGAAGGCCGCGAAGATCAAGGAGGTCGTCGAGGCGCCGACGCCCAAGGTCAAGCCGAAGACGAGAACGAAGGCCGTTCCGCAGACCGAAGCGCCCCCGGCCCTCGCCGAGCCGGAGCCGGTCGCGGTTGCTCCACTCGCCGCGCCGACGCCAGCACCACCACCGCCGGTCCCCGCGGTGCCTTCCAAGCCCCTCCTTCCGGTCCTGAAGGTGGTTCGCGGGTCCTCGGCCCAGACCATCGCGGACAAGCTCAGCCGGACGGCCTCGGACATCGTGAAGATCTTGTTCGGCCTCGGCGAGATGGTCACCGCCACACAGTCGCTCTCGGACGAGGCCATCTCGCTCGTGGCCTCCGAGCTCGGTTATGAGCCCGAGATCGTCGGGGTCGAGGACGAGCTGGAGCCCGAGGAGCCGGTGGACGAGGGTCGGCTGCAGCCGCGACCGCCCGTCGTCACCGTGATGGGTCACGTCGACCACGGCAAGACGCTGCTCCTGGACGCGATCCGCCAGGCGGACGTCGTCTCGGGCGAGTTCGGCGGGATCACCCAGCACATCGGGGCGTACCAGGTCCACTGGAACGACCGGGAGATCACGTTCATCGACACGCCGGGCCACGAGGCGTTCACCGCGATGCGCGCCCGAGGGGCCCAGGTGACGGACATCGTCGTCCTGGTGGTCGCCGCCGACGACGGCGTGAAGCCGCAGACGCTCGAGGCGCTCGACCACGCGAAGGCCGCAGCGGTGCCGATCATCGTGGCGGTGAACAAGATCGACAAACCCGAAGCCGACCCGCAGCGAGTGCGGACGCAGCTGGTCGAGCACGGCGTCGTGCCCACCGAGTACGGCGGCACCTTCGAGTTCGTCGACGTGTCGGCGAAGGCGCGTACGAACCTCGACACCTTGCTCGAAACCATCGTGCTCGTCGCCGACATCGAGGAGCTGAAGGCCGATCCCGAGGGGCGGGCTCGTGGCGTCGTGATCGAGGCGCACCTGGACCGCGGGCGCGGTCCGGTGGCCACGGTGCTCGTACAGCGAGGCACGCTCGAGGTGGGTGACACGGTCGTGTCGGGGACATCGTTCGCGAAGATCCGAGCGATGCTCGACGAGTACGGCCAGCAGGTGAAGCAGGCGCTCCCCGCCAAGCCCGTGCAGATCCTCGGATGGTCGGCGACCCCGAACGCCGGCGACGACGTCCGCGGCGTCGAGGACGAGCGCGAGGCGAGACACCTCGCGCAAGAGCGCGAGTCGAAGGTCCGCGCGGCCGAGCTGGTCACCACCCGGCCACCGACGCTCCAAGAGCTCATGGCGGCGCAGACGGCGTCCGAGGTTCCCGAGCTCAACCTCATCGTCAAGGCCGACGTGCAGGGCTCGATCGGTGCTCTCGTCGACGCGTTCGCGAAGATCCCGCAAGACGAGGTTCGCATCAACGTGATCCACAGCGCCGCCGGCGGCATCACCGAGAGCGACATCAAGCTCGCGATGGCGTCCCGCGCGATCGTGGTCGGGTTCAACGTGCGTCCGGACGTCACCGCACGCGAGCTCGCCGAGAAGGAAGGGGTGGACGTCCGGCTGTACCGCGTGATCTACGACGCCATCGACGACATCCGCGGCGCGGTGAGTGGCATGCTCAAGCCCGAGGAGCGCGAGACCGAGCTCGGCCGCGCCGAGGTGCGGACGCTGTTCAGGGTGCCGAAGCTCGGCGTGATCGCCGGAAGCTACGTGCTCCAAGGTACGATCGTCCGCAATGCCCGGGCTCGTGTCGTGCGCGACGGTGTCGTGGCGTACGAGGGCCGGGTCGGTTCGCTCCGCAGGTTCAAGGACGACGTGCGCGAGGTCGCCGAGGGGTACGAATGCGGGATCGGCATCGAGAACTTCCAAGACGTGAAAGAGGGCGACATCATCGAGGCCTACGAGGTCCGTGAGGTCGCTCGCGAGCTGTGACGCGCTCGGCGCGGGGGTCCGCATGCTCGTCGCGATGGAACGGTTCGACCTGCGCATACCGGGATGCGGGTCGCTGAAGGAGAAACGACACGTCGTGAAGACCCTCACGAACCAGATCCGGTCGACGTTCAACGTCTCCGTCGCCGAGGTGGATCATCACAACCTGTGGCAGCGAACGGCGATCGCGGTCGCCGCGGTCTCGGCTGAGCAGTATCACGTCCGTAAGGTCATGCACGAGGTGGAGAAGTTCGTGGACCGTTGGGCCGAGGTCGAGACGATCGACGTCGAGCTCACCCTGCACTATCCGGAGGATTGACGTGCCCGAATCGAGCCGCCCGAGCCGCGTATCCGAGGAGTTCCGCGAGATCCTCGCCGAGGCCGTCTTCAAGCTCAAGGATCCCCGCGTGGGGTTCGTGACGATCGTTCGCGTCACGGTCACGCCAGACCTGCGTCACGCACGGGTCTTCTACACGGCGCTCGGGGAGGAGCGGGAGCGCAAAGCGACCGCCGCGGGACTGCGCTCGGCCGCGCCGCACCTGCGCAAGGTGATCGGCGATCAGGTGAGGTTGAAGGTCTTGCCGGAGCTCGAGTTCGAACAGGATCGATCGGTCGAGACCGTCGACCGCATCGAGCGGCTCCTGCACGATCTCCATCGGGAGGACGCGTGACCGTCCAGATGGAACGTGCGGTGCGCGTGCTCTCGGAGGCAACCACGGTCGCGCTCGCCTGCCACGTGAACCCCGACGCCGATGCGCTCGGGTCCATGCTCGGCCTGTCGAACTACCTGCGCGAGCACGGCAAGAACACGGAGTGCTCCTTTCCGAACGACCCCTTCCGCCCCCCCCGGTGGGTCGAGCTCCTCCCCGGGCACGACGCCCTCGTCCCCCCGAAGCGCTTCCCGAAGCAGCCCGCGGTGATGGTGACGTGCGACGTGGCGGCGATGGACCGCCTGGCCATGCTCGGCGCGACGGCGGTGCGCGCGAAGGAAGTCATATGGATCGACCACCACAAGAGCAACGAAGGGCTCGGGACGATCCCGCTCATCGATCCGACGGCGTCCTCGACGTGCGAGATGGTCGCGCGGCTCATCGAGGCGATGGGGGGCGGCATGAGCGATGACACCGCGACGTGCCTGTACGCCGGCCTCGTGACGGACACGGGACGCTTCCAGTACGAGGCCGTGCGCCCCGAGACGCTCCGTCTCGGGGCCGAGCTGCGCGAGCACGACTTCGACCACACGCAGCTCATCCAAGCTCTCTACGAGGACAACGGAGCGCCGTACCTGAAACTCATGGGCGTGGCGCTGCAGCGGCTCACGCTCGACCCCGAGGCCGACCTCGTGTGGAGCTACCTCACCCAAGGGGACCTATCGGAGGCCGGCGTGGATCCGAGCGAGGCCGACGACCTCATCGACACGATCAGAACGGCGCGCGAGGCGGACGTCGCGGCGGTCGTGAAGCAGCAACGCGACGGTCGCTTCAAGGTGAGCATGCGATCACGAGGGGGCCACGACGTCGCCGAGGTTGCACAGATCTTCGGTGGCGGCGGTCACCGGCTCGCGGCGGGCTACACGTCCCGACACGGGCTCGCCGGGACGGTCGAGCGCATGCGCGCCGCCCTGCGCGGCGAGGCGGTCACCCCGTAAGGCGTGGGGTAGCCTGCGCCGGTGGAGCGTACCCCCGACGGACTCATCCTCATCGACAAGCGAGCGGGGATCACGTCGCACGACGTCGTCGACGAGGTTCGGCGCGCCCTCGGGAACCGCAAGGTCGGCCACGCAGGAACGCTCGATCCCATGGCGACCGGCTTGCTCGTGGTGGGGGTGGGGCGCGCGACGCGGCTGCTGCGGTACTTCGGCGAGCTCCCGAAGACCTACGAAGGGACCGGTCGGCTGGGGGAGGAGACCGACACACTCGACGCCGAAGGAACGATTGTGCGAACCTCGAAGGTGAGTGTGTCTCGGGCGGAGCTCGACCTGGCCGCCGCGGCGCTCGTCGGCGCAACGATGCAGGTGCCGCCCGCGTATTCGGCGGTGAAGGTCGGCGGTCGAAAACTCTACGAGGCGGCGCGCGCCGGTGAGGTCCTCGAGGCGCCCCCGCGACCGATCCGGGTCGACGCGTTCGACATCCGTGCGTTCGCCGATCCCGACTTCGACTTCATCCTCACGTGCTCGGGCGGTACTTACGTGCGCCGGCTGGTCGCGGACGTCGGGGGGTCGCTCGGCTGCGGGGCGCACCTCGTCCGGCTCCGACGGACGGCGATCGGTCCGTACCTCGTGAAGGATGCCGAGCCCAGAGCACGGATCGTGCCGGGGGCAGTCGTTCCCCTTGACCGTGCCGTCGGTCACCTCCCGCGCGTCGATCTCACGCCGGAGGAGGCCGAGGCAGCCGGATACGGCCGCATCCTCGGGCCGGCAGGGATCGAGGGGCCGTACGGGGTGTACGGTCCGCAGGATCGGCTGATCGGGATCTACCGGGACGATGGCGCGAAGGCTCGACCCGAGGTGATCCTCGCGCAGGTCGGGGGTTGAGGGGATCGAGGGAGCACGCGCGATGGGCAAAGGGGAGGGCGCCACGCAGACGCCCAAGAAGGCGTACGAGCGGGAATTGATCCGACTCCAAGAAGAGCTCGTGAAGATGGAGGACTGGGTGCAAGCCCAAGGGCTCCGCGTCGTGGTCCTCTTCGAAGGGCGGGACGCGGCCGGCAAGGGCGGCACGATCAAACGCATCACCGAGCACCTGAACCCGCGCGTGACTCGCATCGTCGCTCTGCCCAAACCCACCGAGCGGGAGCGCTCACAGTGGTACTTTCAGCGCTACGTCGCCGAGCTCCCCGCCGCCGGCGAGATCGCCCTGTTCGATCGCTCCTGGTACAACCGCGCCGGCGTCGAGAAGGTGCTCGGCTTCTGCACCGCCGAGGAGCACCGCCGGTTCCTGCGCCAGTGCCCGATCTTCGAGCGGCTGCTCGTCGAGGACGGGATCCACCTCATCAAGTACTGGTTCTCGGTGTCGGACGAGGAGCAGGAGCGCCGGTTCACGGCTCGGGTCGGCGATCGGATGCGCCGGTGGAAGCTGTCGGGCACCGATCTGTACTCGCGCACGCGCTGGGTCGACTACTCGCGTGCCAAGGATGAGATGTTCGTGCATACCGACATCCCGGAGGCTCCGTGGTTCGTTGTCGAGGCCGACGACAAGCGGGCGGCGCGCATCAACTGCATCGCCCACCTGTTGTCGCAAGTCCCGTACGAGGAGAAGCCGCTGCCCGAGATCGAGATCCCCGACCGTCAGCGCGACGAGGGCTACGTGCGTCCGCCGCGCGACGTCAACACCTACGTTCCCGATCGCGCGGCAGGCCTGCGCGGCTGAGCTGCTAGGCTCGGCCGCGACGTGACGGGATCTGCGACCGAGGCGAAGAAACGCTCGAAGGGCTGGAGCACGAAGCGCATCGTGCAGACCGTTCTGTCGGTCATCGTCGTGGTGGGGATCTTCGTCTTCGCGATCCCGAAGATCGCCGACTACTCCGCGGTCTGGAAGACCATCACCAGCATGACGTGGCTCGAGCTCGGGTCGCTCGTCGCTGCCACGATCTTCAACCTGTTCACCTATTGGTGGGCGAACATGGCCGCGCTCCCGGGACTCACGCTCGCGCAGTCCGCGGTGGTGACGCAGACCACGACCTCGGTCTCGAACACCCTGCCGGCAGGAGGGGCGGTGGGGGTGGGGCTCACGTACTCCATCCTCGGATCCTGGGGGTTCGAGAAGGGGTCGATCTCGCTCTACGTCCTGGTGACCGGCATCTGGAACATCTTCATGAAACTGGCCCTGCCGGTGATCTCGCTCGGGCTCCTTGCCGCGACCGGGCAACTCACGTCCACCTTGGTCCTCGCCGCGGTGTTGGGCGTGGGTCTGCTGCTCGTGGCCCTTGTGCTGTTCGGGCTGATCCTGTGGAAGAAGTCCTTCGCGAAGCGGATCGGCGACCGGCTCGGGCGCATCGTCTCGTTCCTCCTGAAGCTCGTGCGTCGTCCCGCCGTCTCGGACTGGGGCGAGGCGGCGGTGCGCTTCCGTCGCGAGACGATCGATCTCGTCGCGACCCGGTGGGGATGGATCACCTTCACGACCGTCCTGAGCCATCTGGCGCTGTACTTCATCCTGCTCCTGTCGCTCCGCCACGTCGGCATCTCCGAGCACGAGGTCAGCGCGCTCCAGGTGCTCGCGGTCTTCGCCTTCGGTCGCCTCATCAGCGCGCTGCCGATCACGCCCGGTGGGGTCGGCCTCATCGAGTTCGGGTACATCGGGGGATTGGTCGCGGCGGGAGGGAACAAGTCGCAGGTGGTCGCCGCGGTGCTGCTGTTCCGCACGCTCACTTACGGGGTCCAGATCCCCCTCGGGGCGTTCACCTACATGATCTGGCGACGCAAGGAGAGTTGGCGCAAGGAACCATCGGAGGCGCAGGGAAAGGGCGAGGAGGCGGCCGCGACCGCATCGTGATGCGGTGTGCGCCAGGCTCGGTCAGCCTCCGGGGGAGTCCGCCCGCGTGTCGGTCAGCGCTCGCCGGCGCATCACGATGTCGCGCACCTCAGTGGTGAGCGCAGCCGAGCCGAGCGCGACCCCCGCCCCGAGCAGTACTCCCGCCACGACATCCGAGAACCAGTGCGCGTCCAGGTACACACGCGAGAGCGCCATCACGAACGCGAAGGCGACCGCGGCGATCTCCCAGCGCCGCCGCGCTCGTCCCGGCGGGATCATCACCAGAACGAGGGCCACGGCGGTCGCGGCTCCTGCGACCGCGTGGCCGGACGGGAACGAGTGACCGATGGTGGCCACGACGGGATCCGGGGGGCGTCCGCGGTGGAAGAACGCCTTGGCACCCGTGAGGACGACCTCGGCGGAGACCCACGTGAGGATCCACGTTCCGAACGCGCGCCATCGACGGCGGAACATCAGCCACAGGGCGACGAGGATGCGGAGGGGGATGGTGACCACGCCGCCCCCGATCACGTTCAGCGCCCGCGCGATCCAGGTGAGGGGCGTGTTGCGGATGTCGTCCATCGCGTGGAAGATCGCCAGATCCCAGCGGCCGACGATGGGGAGGGTCGTCGCGGGCGCGTCGCCCGCCGGATGGCGTCCGACCGCCAGGAACACGACGGCCATCGAGAGCAGCAAGGCGAGCGAGTACCAGAATGCGCGGCGATGGTTCGTGAGCACAGATCGCTCGCCTATCCCGCGCACGCAGGAGCGCCGGCGCCGCAGAGCGACAGGCCGAGATCGTCCTGCACCGCCGCGACCACCACCGAA
Organism: Actinomycetota bacterium; assembly: GCA_040005555.1. Classification (GTDB taxonomy): domain Bacteria; phylum Actinomycetota; class UBA4738; order UBA4738; family HRBIN12; genus JBDTYT01. Next base: position 38,265 of record JBDTYT010000006.1, read on the forward strand.
CGCGGCGTGAACGAGAGCGCTTCGTCGGCCTCGAGGGCGAGCGTCGTCGACGCCCCGGCCTGGAAGCGATACCGGTAGGTGACGCACCCACCGGAGAACACGTAGTAGCGGTTGCCCGAATAGCTCGGCTGCAAGCTGATGGGCTGTTCGTACCGTCTCGTCCCGACCTCCCCGGGGGCGGGCGCGACCTCCACTGCGTCGGAGACGTCGCACGAGGGGAGGAGGTCGACCTCGAGGGCGCGGACCCCAGCCCGGTCGCTGTTCAACCAGAACGTCATCCGGCCGTCCACGATCTCGGACCCGCCCGGCGACCATCCCGAGGGGAGGGTCTTCACGCACGGGATGAGGGTCGCATCGGGCACCGACTGCGCGGCGAGCACGAAGATCGCCGAGCTCGGTCGCGAGCATTGGGCCTCGACCGCGGCGCTCGTCCCGCACCCCGTCCCGATCACGCTGAGCGCGAGCGCTCCGACGATCGCCGTCCGCTGTCTCACGCGAACACCGTCCAGTTGGAAACGAGGAGACCGAAGATGAAGAACGCCGCGATGAGCATCTCGACGGTGAGCACGACGCGACGCGCGCTCCACCGCTGGATCGCGACGGGCGGATAGTCGGGCGCCAGGGTCCGGAACTGCGCGAGCAGGTCGCGGCCGTCACGCTTCAGTGACGCGCGGAGCTGCGTGGGGCTCGCGACGCCTCGAGCCGCCGCGAAGGCCTCGCCGATCTCCTGCGGCGAGAACGAACGCAGAGCCGACGCATACACCCGGTCCGCGTCGGTCCGAAGACCCAGGACCAGCATCATGTTCGCGAGGTCCACCGCCTGTCGCCATGGTGAAGGACGCACCTGCACGAAGAAGACGTCGATGAGTTTCAATGTGCCGTCGCGCACCATGAGGTTGGCGGGCTTCACATCGCGATGGGCGAGCCCCGAGTCCCACATGTGACGGATCAACCGGATGCCCTGGTCGATCACCCCGTCGTCGATCTCGGCGTCACCGATCTCGATCGCCCCCTCGAAGAACTCCATGACGATCATGTACTCGCGTTCGGGCGAGATCTCGACGATGCCGTAGGGCTTGGGCGAGGGGAACCCGTCGTCGTACAGGAGCCGCAGCGTGTAGTCCTCGTACTCCACGAACCGCCGAACCGATTGGAACGGCGTCTCGTCCTCGAGCGCGCCGTACATGATCTGGCGGCCGAGCTTGTACCAGCGATCCGCGCGGACGTGGTTCTTCGCGTACAGCTTCGCGAACACGTAGTGCTCAGGCTCCTCCTCGGTCGCGGCGATCTTCATCCGCAGTGGGGTCGAACCCCCCGACCCCTCCAGACCGACAGGCTTGACCTCGAGCACCGAGAGTCCGAGCTGCTCGTGCACCGCTTGCACGATCGCCCGACCACGGAGGCCCCCCACGTCGAGGTGCGCCGATTTCCCGCGCCCGTACGAGACGGGGAACACGTCGTTGGGCGTGAACCAGCGGAACGCGATCAGCCCGATCGCCATCCCGAACACGGCGCCGAACCCGGCACTCGTGGGCTGGTCGACGGCCAGGTAGACGCGTGCGAAGAAGGCGAACCCAAGCACGATGCCGATGGCCCACTTGGCGAGGTATCGGACGCGGCCCTGGGGGACGAGCGCGTACGTCATCCCGATCAACGTGACGCCGAGCGAGGCGAGCGGTTGCGACGGCATCGAGTAGCCCCTCCAGCCGGCAAGGATCTCTACGCCGAGCGGCCTCGGTCGGGCGATGAAGATCGCCAGCGCGGCGGTGAGGCCTTCAGCCACGATCACGGCTCCGAGGAACACCAGCAGATGACGCCAGCGGCGGAAGACCACGAGGACGAGGATCGTCCCCCAGCGAAGGACCCGGATCGTCCAGACCGAGGTGACCGCGTTGACCCACAGCGTGATGTCCGTGAGCCACTGCGTGCGAAGCGCGACCACCCATCGCAGGCGCTCCGAGTCCCAGTGCTCGAACAGCCGTTGGAACGGCGCGAACACGATGACGCCGATCGCGACCGAGATGAGGTACCCGACCATGATGAGCCAGAAGCGACCGCTGCGCCCCAGGTCGCGCGGCAGGGGCGGGGGCTCGCCGGACGGCCGCCGTCGGCGATTCTCCGCGTGCTGCGAGAGCAGTTGCTCGCGCGCCGTCCGCCCACCCGACCTACCGATGTCTTCGCTCGTCCCCACGGGCCCTTCGCCTCGGTCCGACCGACTCTACCCTGCGCCGCCCACGAACCCGTGCGCGACGAGCCAGGCCCGGGCGGCGTGGGCGGGGTCGATGCCTTGGAATCCGACCTGCGCGTTCAGCACCCGGAGCGCCTGGTCCGTGAGCTCGGCGGACACGGCGTTGAGCAGGTCGACGAGCTGAGGCCCGAACCGTCGGACGGTATCGTCACGTACGACGGGAGTCACGTTCTCCGCAGGTTGCAAACCCAGATCGTCCTGCAGCAGCACGAAGTCGTTCTGCGTGATCTGGCCATCGGTCGTGAAGACGAGCGCCACGTCCACCGTACCGTCCGCGAGCGCAGCGGCCGTGAGCGGTCCGCTGGTGTCCAAAGGCACGAAGCTCTTGAAGTGCAGTCCATACGTCGACTCCAGGCCCTGCAGACACAGCGCACGACGTAGGCACTCCACCGGTCCGCCGAAGGTGAGCGCGGATGCCACCGAGGTCAGATCGCTGATCGTGCGCAAGCCGTAGCGCTCGGCCGTCGCGCGCGTGACCGCGAAGCCGTTCTGATCCTCTGCCCGAGCTGGCTCGAGCGCCATGATCCCGCGCGGCGCGAGGGCCTGGGCGAGTGCGCGGTTCGTGTCCTCCTGATCCCCCGTCCCGGGCGCGCCCCCGAGCGTGGTGAATGCGAGCGCGCTCCCCGCGTACTCGGGGACGAGCTCGACGAGACCGCGTTGGAGCGCCGGCTCCACCAGCTCGCGCGGGCCGAG